>CAKKSB010000001.1:0-4741 GCA_919903055.1 Gammaproteobacteria bacterium
CCGCGGTGGCGGCCACCAGCTCGTTGTGAGCCATCTCGCGGATCAGGCTGGCGCGGACGTTGTCGCTGACATGCAGCAGCACATCGCCTTCGTGCTCCGGCAGTATCAGTTCCCAGGCCAGTTTGCGTTCGTTGGCCGGCAACGATTCGAGCAAATGGGCGATTTCAGCGGGATAAAGACTGTTGAGCATGCGGCGGACATTGGAGAGCGCACCGCTCCCCAGCGCCTGGGTAAACCGGCGTAAATGCTGTTCGCGTTCCGCTCTTTCTACCGCCTCGCCCATGATCGTCTCTCGCCCTCGACGCAGCGAGAGTGTATGCAAAAGCAAAATGGATTGCGAATGGATTTACGGCAAGCCGTTGAGCCGCTCGACCAACTCGGCCACCTCGCCCACATCAGCGGCGTCGAGCGCGGCGCGGGCATACCGCCGCGCGATATCCAGCTCACTGCGGCGCACCACCTGTTTCACTTCCAGCAGCATGGCCGGATGCATGCTGAACTCGCGCAGGCCCAAACCCAGCAACAAGCGCGTGCGGCGCGGATCGGCGGCCATTTCGCCGCACATCGCCACCGGCACGCCCTGCCGCGCGCCGGCTTGTACCGTGAGATCGATCAGCCGCAGCACCGCCGGATGCAGGGGATCGTAGAGATAACTCACGTCTTCGTCGAGCCGGTCGGCGGCCAAAGTGTATTGCACGAGATCGTTAGTGCCTATCGAGAGAAAATCCAAGCGGCTGGCGAAGCTGTCGGCCAACAGCGCCGCCGCCGGCACTTCGATCATCGCGCCCACCGGCAGGCCGCGGTCGAAAGGCAGGCCGGCGGCGTCCAATTCCTGTTTCATGCGCTCGACCCAGACCAGCACTTGCAGCAATTCATCGACGCCGGTGAGCATGGGAATGCACAACTGCACCGGGCCGTGCGCCGACACGCGGAGTATCGCCCGCAACTGGGCGCGCAGCATAGCGGGATCTTTCAGACAACGGCGGATGCCGCGCAGGCCCAAGGCCGGATTGGTACGAGCGCCGCCGTCCGCTGCATAATGCGCATACTCCTTATCGGCGCCGAGATCGACGCTGCGGATGGTGACCGGCGTTCCCGCCATGGCCCGCACCACTCGCAGATACACTTCGAACTGTTCCTCCTCACCGGGTAAATCGTCGCGATCCAGAAATAAAAACTCGGTGCGATAAAGACCGATACCGTCGGCGCCGCTTTGCCGCGCCGTTTGTAATTCTTCCGGCAATTCGGCATTGGCGCGCAGCGTCACCGTCACGCCGTCACGGGTTACCGCCGGCTTGCCGGTGAGCTTGGCCAGCACCGCGCGAACGCGGCGCTCCTGGAGTTGGCGGCGCTGGTAATGACGCAAGGTGCGGGCATCGGGGTCCACCACCACCAGGCCCTGCTCGCCGTCGACGATGAGCACATCATCGTGACGGATGTAGTGCACAGCATGGCGTAGCCCGACGATGGTGGGCACGCCCAGGCTGCGGGCGAGTATGGCGGTGTGAGAGGTGGCGCCGCCGGCCTCGGTGATCAAGGCGCGCACGCCATGCTGTTGCAGCAATACCGCGTCGGCGGGGGCGAGGTCTTCGGCGAGCACCACGCCGTCGCGCAATTGATCGCCTGGACCGGTTTCCGGCCGGTCGTTGAGCAGTTCATACAAAATGCGGCGGGCCACGTGCTCGACGTCGTCGGCGCGGGCACGCAGATAAGGATCTTCCATGGCGTGAAAGGCCTGCACCAGCGTTTCCCGTTGCATTTGCAAGGCCCACTCGGCGTTGCAGCGGTGCTGCTCGATGAGACGGACCGGATCGTGCACGAAGGCGCTGTCGTCCGCCATCATCAAATGCACGTCGACCAGAGCGAAAATGTCGAGCGGGGTGTCGCGGGGAATTTGCCGGCGGGTGCTCTCCAACCGGCGTTTCACGGCGGCGGTGGCGGCGCGGTAACGGGCGATCTCGTCGGCGAGAAAATGCGCGGGCACGCTGTAATGGCTGATGTCGAAATAACCACGGCGCAAAATGCGGGCCTTACCGATGGCCACACCCTTGCCGGCACCGACGCCATTCAAGGCCAGCGTCATAACAGCAACGCCTCCCGCGTTTTGCTTCGGCCGCCCGGAGGGACGGCGCCAGATTGCTAGTCGGTCTCGCCGAAGCGCTCGTTGACCAGCCGCTCCAACTCGAGCACCGCTTGCGCCGCGTCGGCGCCCTCGGCGATCAGTTCCAGCTCGGTGCCCTTGGCCGCGGCCAGCATCATCACCCCCATGATGCTCTTGCCGCTGACGGCCTTTTCCCCGCGCACCAGCCGGACATCGCTTTTAAAGCGCGAGGCCAAGGTGACGAACTTCGCCGCCGCCCGGGCGTGCAAGCCGAGCTTGTTGACGATGGTGATCCGTTTACGCTCCACCCTGGCCCTTTACACTTGAATTACATTTGGGGCACATACGGAAAAATGCCGTCGCGGCCGCCGCTTTCCGCTTTGGCGGCCAGTTCCGCCAGACTGAGACTGGGATAATTCATGACCCGGATCAGCATGGGCAGATTGACGCCGCACACCACCATGGTACCGCGATCGTCCGCCAGCCGCCCGGCGATATTGCTGGGCGTCGAACCGTACATGTCGGTCAACACCAGCACGCCGTCGCCCTTATTGAGCCGCGCGGCCAATTGACGGGCTTTGCCGACCATGGCTTCCGGTTCGCAATCGGCGAGCACCGGCAGCACCTCGGCCATCAAGGGACACATGCCGAGGGTGTGAGCCGCGGTCTCCATCAATGCCGTGCCAATTTGATTGTGAGTGATGATGAGCAAGCCCACCATTACGGCAACTCCCGGTGACGGGCCAGCACCGGTCCGCGCTGTTCGGAAAAATGCCGGGCGAGCCGCTCCACCAGATACACCGAACGGTGATAACCACCGGTGCAACCCACCGCCACGGTCATGTAGCTGCGGTTCTCGGCTTCGAAGCCGGGTATCCATTCCTCGAGATAGGCGCGGATGCTGTCGTACATGCGAATCACCGCCGGCTGCTGCTCGAGAAAGGCCACGACCTCGGGGTCGCGGCCGGTATACGGCCGCAGCCGCGGTTCCCAATACGGATTGGGCAGGCAGCGGGCGTCGAATACGAAATCGGCGTCGGGCGGCAAGCCGTGTTTGTAGCCGAAGGAGAGAAACAGCAGCGACAGCCGGTCCTTGCTGTGGCCCAGCCGCTCGCGGACCAGGGCGCGCAGTTGATGCACGGTGGTATGGCTGGTGTCGAGATGCCAGTCGGTATCCGACGCCACCGGCGCCAGCAAAGCGCGCTCGGCTTTGATCGCTTCGTTGAGCGGCACGCTGGCGCTGCTCAGGGGATGTTTGCGGCGGGTCTCGCTGAAACGTTTCAGCAAGGTGTTGTCATCGGCGGTCAGGAAAATGATTTCGCACTTGATGCCCTGCGCCCGCACCTGGGCGAGGATTTCGGGAAACGCCTCGAAGTCGTCGGCGAGATTACGGGCGTCGATGCCCACCGCGGCATCCTTTTCCTGAAGACGCACCGCGTTCTGCATGTGGGTGGCCAGCGACGGCAGCAATTTGAAAGGCAAATTATCGATGCAATAAATGCCCATGTCTTCCAACGCCTGCAAGGCGATGGTTTTTCCCGAGCCGGACAGGCCGCTGACCACGATAAGCTTCATATCACCCTTTAGGGCCGCAAGCCCTAGCTCATGTAGCGTTGCTGACGCCGCGTGAAATCCTCCGCCGCGTCGTAACCCCCTACCGCCAACATATGACTGCGCACCGCCGCTTCGGCCAGTACCGCCAATTCGCGGCCCGCCGCCACCGGCAACAATATGCGCGGCACCGCGACACCCAACACCCGCACATCGTCCTTGCTGGCGCGCAAGCGATCGAGATTGACCAGCTCATCGTCGCGCATCCACTGCAAATGCACGACGAGCTGCAACACCGCCCGGTCGGTAATGGCGCCATCGCCGTACATCGCGCGGACGTTGATGACGCCCAAGCCGCGCACTTCCAGAAAATCATGCAAGGGCGGCGGACAAACGCCTTCGACCACATCCTCGGCCAGCCGGGAAAAAATCGGCGCGTCGTCGGCGATGAGACGATGGCCGCGCGTCAGCAGTTCCAGCGCCAATTCACTCTTGCCCACGCCGCTGACCCCGGACAACAACACCCCGAGGCCCATGACCTCCATGAACACTCCATGCAACGTCGTGGTCTGCTTGGCCATCAGCGGTTCATCCGGCCGCGCGCGGCGTGACGGGTCAACGCCGGGGCGCGGCCGTCTGCTTCACCGGCGCGGCGTCTTGAGAGGTTAGTAAGTCATACAATTGCGCCGCCGATTCCGCCCGCCGCAAACGGTCGCGCATATCGGTTTCGCTGAACAAAGCCGCTAACGAGGCCAACACCTGCAGATGTTCTTCGGTCGCCTCGGCCGGCACCACCAGACCGCACACGAAATCCACCCGTTCACCGTCGATAGCGTCGAAATCCACGCCCTGGTCCAGCCGCACCAAGGCGCCCATGATGCGTTTGAGGCCCTTGATGCGGCCGTGCGGCAGGGCGATGCCATGACCGAGGCCGGTGCTGCCCAAGCGCTCGCGCGCGACCAGGGTGCTGATCACGGGCTATGCGGATCTGCAAGCGCTGGTGCGCGCGGTGAACGAAGGCAAGATCTACGGGTACGTGGCCAAGCCCTGGGAGCCGGAGGAACTGCGATCCCTGGTGTCCAAGGCGGC
>CAKKSB010000001.1:4751-10159 GCA_919903055.1 Gammaproteobacteria bacterium
GGTGCTGCCCAAGCGCTCGCGCGCGACCAGGCAATCGAAGACCTCGGTCTCCGCCAAACTCGCATCACCGCCGGCCAACAAACCGCTCACCAATTCCAGCGCACGCTTTTTGCTGGCGGCGTGTAGCCGGTATCCGATGCGATCCGGCGTGATGAAATCACCAATTTGCATGTTCGTTAATCCCCCGCCGGCGCGTCATGATCTCGGACGGTCCGGCCTAGCCTCACTTAGCGACGCCGCCGCTGCGGTAGTCGGTGTTTTTTTCTTTTTGTTTTTTCACTTGCCGGTCGAGCTTATCGACCAGCGCGTCGATCGCCGCGTACATGTCCTCGGCTTCGGCGTCCGCGAACACCGTGCCCCGCGTCAAATGAATGGTGGCTTCGGCCTTTTGCCGCAGCTTTTCCACGCTCAACACCACGTGCACATTACTGACATTCTCGAAGTGGCGCGCCAGCCTGTCCATTTTTTCCGTCACGTATTGTTCCAAGGCGGGCGTGAGGTCCACGTGATGTCCACTCAATTGAATTTGCATTACGGCTTACCTCGTTTGCTTTTAGTTTAGACTAATTGCTTGCGTTCGTTGGACGGCGGAATCGCCATCGCTTCGCGGTATTTGGCCACCGTGCGCCGCGCTACGTTGATGCCCTGGTCGCACAAAATGGAAGCGAGCTTGCTGTCGCTCAGCGGTTTGCGGTGATTCTCGGCGGCGATCAATTTTTTGATCAGGGCGCGGATCGCCGTGGCGGAACACACGCCGCCCGCCGCGGTGCTGACATGACTGGAAAAAAAATACTTGAGTTCGAAGATGCCGCGCGGCGTCCACATGTATTTTTTGGTGGTGACCCGCGAAATGGTCGATTCGTGCATGCCCACCGTTTCCGCCACGTCGTGCAGCACCAACGCCTTCATGGCTTCTTCGCCGTGTTCCAAAAAACCGCGCTGGCGTTCGACGATGCAGCTAGCCACTTTGAGCAAGGTTTCGTGGCGGCTTTGCAGGCTCTTCATGAACCAGCGCGCTTCCTGCAATTGGCCCTTGAGATAGGTATTGTCGTTGCTGTTGTCGGCGCGCCGGATCAGGCCGGCGTAATGTTTGTTGATGCGCAGGCGCGGCATCGCCTCGTCATTGAGTTCGACCCGCCACGCGCCCTGATGCTTGCGCACGATCACGTCAGGGATGACGTATTCAGCCTGCGACGAAGCCACCGTACCGCCGGGCCGCGGATTCAAGGATTGGATCAGCTCGATGACGCACTGCAAATCCGTTTCGTTCAATTTCAAACGGCGGACCAAATGCGCGTAATCGCGGCCGCCCAGCGCGGCCAGATAATCATTGACCAATTGTTTGGCCTGCGCCAGCCATGGCACGTCTTCCGGCAACTGCTGCAACTGGAGCAACAGGCATTCGCGCAAGTCGCGGGCGCCGACGCCGGGCGGATCGAAACGCTGGATGCGGTGCAGGACGGCCTCGACCTCGTCGAATTCGACTTCGAAATCCTCGCCCAAGCCTTGATGAATTTCTTCAAGCGGCGAAGTGAGATAACCATCCTCGTCAATGGCATCGACGATGGCGGTGGCGATGGCGCGGTCGGTTTCCGAAAAAGGCGTGAGCCCCATCTGCCACACCAGATGCGCGTTGAGACTTTCCGAGGACGTGCCTTGCAGTTCCTGGCCGCGCATGTCGTTGTCCGGCCCGGCGGCGGCGCCGCTGCTGCCAGAGTCGTAGACATCGTCCCAACTGGTGTCGACCGGCAGGTCCTGAGGAATGTCGGTGGCCATTTCGCCGCTCGGCGGCTCGTCGCCGGTGCCGCCGGCCCGCGCCTCTTCGTTCAAGCCCATTGCGCCGGCGGTGTCCTGGCCGTTGAGCAATTCGTAGGCCGGCGCACCCGCCTCAAAGTCGGCGTCGCCGGCATGGGACTCGCCTTCCTCGGCCATTTCCAGCAGGGGATTGCTTTCGAGGGCTTGTTGTACCTCGGCCTGCAATTCCAAGGTCGACAACTGCAACAGGCGAATGGCCTGCTGCAATTGCGGGGTCATGGTGAGCTGCTGTCCAAGCCGGAGTTGGAGCGACTGTTTCATTCCGTTACGTATTCATCATAAAAAACGACTGTTCCGAGACCCGCTTAGTTTAACGCAATTGCCTATCGCTGTAGAGCATTCGCTACAAGGTGAAATGTTCGCCCAGATAAACCTGGCGGACCCGTTCATTTAATAAGATTTGTTGCGGCGCTCCGTCGGCGATGACTTGACCCTCGCTCATGATGTAAGCGCGGCCGCAGATACCGAGGGTTTCCCGTACGTTGTGATCGGTAATCAGCACGCCTATCCCCTTTTCGGTCAACTGCTTGATAATCGCCTGAATGTCCATCACCGAAATGGGATCGACGCCGGCGAAGGGTTCGTCGAGCAAAATGAACCGCGGGCGGGTGGCCAGCGCCCGCGCGATTTCCAGACGCCGCCGCTCGCCGCCCGACAAGCTCATGCCCATGCTGTCGCGCAAATGGGCGATGTGCAGTTCTTCCAGCAGCGCGTCGCAGCGCTCGGCGCGCTCGGCGCGGCTGACATCCGGCAGGGTTTCGAGTATGGCGAGGATGTTTTGCGCGACGCTCAGCTTGCGAAACACCGAGGCTTCTTGCGGCAGATAACCCAAACCCAGACGGGCCCGGGCGTGCATGGGGTAGGCGGTGATGTCGCGGTCATCGAGCTGGATGCTGCCCTCATCGGAGCCGATCAGTCCGACGATCATATAAAAACAGGTGGTCTTGCCCGCGCCGTTGGGGCCGAGCAGCCCCACCACTTCGCCGCCGCCCAAATGCAGCGACACACCGTTCACCACCTGGCGCGCGCGATAACGCTTGGTAAGCCCTTCGGCGCGCAGCAGGCTCATGGCGCGGATTTATTCGACGGCGGCGGCGCGTCCGGTCCCGGCGCCGCCGGCCGCGGCTGAATGATGACATGCACCCGCTGGCTATCGTCCGGCGCTTTCTGCGCCTGCACCACTTCCTCGCCGGCGCGATATTCGATACGGCTGCCGGCGAATTCATTCTGGCCTTGCCAGAGCTGGGCCTGGGTCTCCAGCACCACCCGCTCCTCGTTGGCGAAATATTCGATATGCAAGGCCTGGCCGCGCATATCCTGGTCTTTATTGTCGGGCCGCTGGCGAAAAGTGGCGGGCGCACCCTTGGCGACGATTTTGCCGACCTGCTTGCGATCGGCGGTGGACACGGTCACTTCGTCGGCGGTGAGCTGGGCGCTGCCCTGCTTGAAATGGACATTGCCGCGATACACCGCGACGCCACGCCCGTCGTCGATGGTCACGTTGTCGGCCTCGATGTGTATGGGCTGCTGCTTGTCGGTGGACAAGGCATGGGCCGGCCCGCCGATCAGCATCAGCGATCCCAGCAGTCCGGCGATTTTTCGGTGATTAAGGCGCCGCATATTCCCCACGCACCTCGGCACGCAACTCAACTACATCGTGTTTGAAATCGGCGTGCAGGCCCACCGCGCGGGTCACGCCCAAGGCGCTGCGCAAGAACACCGGCCGTTCGGTCTCGGCGTATTCCCTGGCGGGCCAGACCCGCATCTCGTCGCTGCGGATTTCCAGCCCTTGCGCCGCGGCGCTGGCCGGCCGTTCGATCACCACATCTTCCATCAATTTCACCATTTCCCCTTCGCCCGCCACCCAACCTTGCCCGGCGCGGGCCTGCCACGGCGAGGCGTTGCCGCGGAACACCGTCATGCGCGGCAAGGCGATATCCGCGGTATCGTCATCGGCGTAATGGGTCATCGCCTGCGCCTGCAGGCGATAACGCGGCGCGCCGGCGATGTCCATGCTGGTAAGATCGAATTCAGTCAAAAAGAAATCCGGGATATGGCGCGCTTCGACCACCGCCGGCGTCTCGGCCGGCCCCGGCCCCCTCCGCAACGGAAACCACCCGCTCAAGGTCGACAACACCGCCCCCGGCAGCAACACCAGACTTTTGTCCGCGCGCAAGGCCACGCATTACACCGCGCGGGTTGCCGGGTCCAAACTCAAATAACCCGCCCATAAACCCGCGAGTTTGCCCTGTGCTTCCAAAATCAACTCACTCAAATCCCGCGCCGCGCCGCGCCCGCCGGGACTCGGGGTTTGCCAATGGGCGTGCTGCTTGACCAGGGGATGGGCGTCCTGCACCGCCACCGCCAAGCCCACCCGCAACATCACCGGCAGGTCCACCACGTCGTCGCCCACATAAGCGGTGTGCTCGGCGGCGACGTTGACATCGCGCAGCAATTCATAAAAGGCCGGCAACTTGTCGCGTTGCCCTTGATAGACGCGTTGTATGCCCAGTCCGCTCATGCGATGGGTGACCGCGGCCGAGCTGCGCCCCGAGATCACCGCCAGTTCGAGGCCGGCGCCCTGCAGCAACTTGAGGCCGTGGCCGTCGCGGGAGTTGAATACTTTATTCTCGCGGCCCGCCTCGTCGAAATGCAGGCCGCCGTCGGTGAGCACGCCGTCCACGTCGAAGATCACCAGACGGATCCGCGCCGCCTTCTGCAATACGTCTTGCATGAATATCCTTCGCTAATGTGTATCCGGCGCTACGCCACGCCGGCGCGCAACAGGTCATGCATGTTCAACGCGCCGACCAGCCGGTTGTCTTCGTCCACCACCAGCAGCCCGTTGATCTTGGCGGCCTCCATCACTTGTATCGCCTCGGCGGCCAGAATATCGGCGCGCACCGTCTTGCAACCGGGGGTCATCAATTCGCCGATGAGGGTGGTGTGCACATCCATGCCGTGATCCAGGCTACGGCGCAAATCACCGTCGGTATAAATGCCCAGCACTTTGCGTTGCTCGTCGACAATGGCAGTCATGCCCATGCCCTTGCGGGTGATCTCCAGCAAGGCCGCGCTCAGCTTTACATTAGGGCCGACCATCGGCAAGGCTTCGCCGCTGCGCATCACGTCGCTGACGTGCAACAACAGCCGGCGTCCCAAGCGGCCGCCGGGGTGAGAGCGGGCAAAATCATCGCGGGTGAAGCCGCGCGCGCCGAGCAAGGCGATGGCTAACGCATCGCCCATCGCCAAGGCCGCGGTGGTGCTGGCGGTGGGGGCAAGATCCAGCGGGCAGGCTTCCTGCGCCACGCCGACGTTGATGTGGGCATCGGCCAGGGTGGCCAGCGTGGAAGCGGGGTTGCCGGTGAGCGCGACCAAGGGCACGCCCAGCCGTTTAATGATGGGCAGAATGGTGAGGATCTCGCCGGTCTCGCCGGAATTGGAAAAGGCCAGTACCACGTCCTTGACGGTGATCATGCCCAAGTCGCCGTGGCTGGCTTCGCCGGGATGGACGAAAAACGCCGGGCTGCCGGTGCTGGCCAAGGTCGCGGCGATCTTGCTGCCGATATGGCCCGACTTGCCCATGCCCAGCA
>CAKKSB010000002.1 GCA_919903055.1 Gammaproteobacteria bacterium
CCCTGGATTTTCCCGGCACCACCAGCAACCTCGCTAAGAAAACCCATGCGGTGGGCATAGGCGCGGTGACCGGCATCGCCGCCGTACAAGGCAAGAACCGCACCCGGGTGGTGGTCGATCTGGTCAAGAAAGTGCCTTACCAGACGCGCATCGAAGGCAATCATTTTTATATCACCATCGAAAGCGGTGAAGCGGTGGCGGCCAGTCCCAGTCCGTCCGCATTAGGCAGTGTCGCTAGCGCGCCCCCCGCGCCGGGCCAGGCCGGCTTCCGCATCGACAACGTGGATTTCCGCCGGGGCGAAAAAGGCGAGGCGCGCATCATGATCTCGTTGTCCGACGCGGCCGCGCCGGTCAACGTCCGTGAACAAGGCGGCAAGCTGGTGCTGGATTTCGCCGGCACCGCGCTGCCCAA
This sequence comes from Gammaproteobacteria bacterium, assembly GCA_919903055.1. Lineage (GTDB taxonomy): Bacteria > Pseudomonadota > Gammaproteobacteria > DRLM01 > DRLM01 > CAKKSB01. The sequence continues at coordinate 413 of CAKKSB010000002.1, forward strand.
GGAACTGGAACGGCGCCTCGACGTAGTGGACTTCGCCACGCCGGTGAGCATGATCGACGCCTTCAGCGTAGGCCACGACGCGCGTCTGGTAATCAGCGCTTCGGGCATGTTTGAACACCTGGCGTATCAGACCGACCGCCAGTTCACCTTGGAAGTGAAGCCAGTCACCAAGACCGCGCAGGAACAGAAGAAGAAAGAAGAGCAGGGCTACACCGGCGAGAAACTGTCGCTCAATTTCCAAGACATCGAAGTGCGCGCCGCACTGCAAATCATCGCCGATTTCACCGGCTTGAACATCGTGGTGAGCGACACCGTGCAAGGTGCAATCAGCCTGCGTTTGAAAGACGTGCCGTGGGATCAGGCCATGGACATCATTTTGCGCAGCAAAGCGCTCGCCATGCGCAAGAACGGCAATGTGATCCTGGTGGCGCCCGGCGCGGAAATCGCCGCGCGCGAAAAAGAGGATTTGGAGTCGCAAAAACAAATCACCGAGTTGGAGCCCTTGCGTTCCGAGCTGGTGCAAATCAATTACGCAAAGGCGTCCGATTTCGCCGTGCTGATCCGCTCCAAGGAAAGTTCTTTATTGTCCGAGCGCGGCAACGTCACTATCGACGACCGCACCAATTCGCTGCTCATTCAGGACACCGCCGGCCGTCTCGCCGAGATCCGTAAAGTGGTTACCGATCTGGATATTCCGGTGCGGCAGGTGCTCATCGAGGCGCGCATCGTGGTCGCCAACGACGATTACAGCCGTGAGCTGGGCGTGCGTTTCGGGGCGACCAGCATCCAGAAGAACGGCGACAGCGGCGTGATCAGCGTCACCGGCTCGGCGGAGGGCAACAACACCGTGGTGGGAAGCGCATTGGACAATCTCGCCACCACCGGCCAGGTCTTTCCCGTGACCGCTCCCAGCCTGACCGACCGGTTGGGCGTGAATCTGCCGGTGGTCTCGCCCGCCGGCCGCATCGGCCTGGCCCTGCTCGGCCAGGATTACCTGGTGGATCTCGAATTGTCCGCCCTGCAGGCCGAAGGGCGCGGTGAGGTGGTCTCCAATCCGCGGGTGATCACCGCCAACCAAAAAGAAGCCCTCATCGAGCAGGGCGTGGAGATTCCCTATCAGCAAGCCAGCTCCAGCGGCGCCACCTCGGTGTCCTTCAAAAAAGCGGTATTGGGTTTGAAGGTCAAACCGCAAATCACCCCCGATGATCGGGTTATCATGGACCTTAACGTGACCAAAGACACCGTGGGCCAGGTATTCGGCGGTGTGCCCAGTATCAACACCCGCGAAATCAACACCCAGGTGCTGGTGGAAAACGGCGAAACCGTGGTGCTCGGCGGCATCTATGAGCAGACCCGCAGTAACTCGGTAAGCAAAGTGCCGTTATTGGGCGATCTGCCGGTGCTGGGCGCCTTGTTCCGTAAAACCACTAATTTAGATAACAAGGTGGAACTGTTGATTTTCATTACGCCGAAAATTTTGAAGGAAGGCCTGGGCGGACGTTGAGCGGGCTAGGTAAACTTAGCGAGGCAATGAGGCCGATGTATAAAATTATTGAGGCGGCGGATTACCCGGACGTGCACGAGTTGCCAGCGTCCTTCGCTGCTGGAGGTCAGGTATGCTGAACATGATAAGAATGACAGGGTTGTGTTTGCTGATCGCGGCCTTGAGCGCCTGCGGCGGCGGGGATGGGTTTAGCGGCGGCACTGATCCCGATACCGGTGGCGGCAGCCCGCCACCCACCACGGCTCCCGGCGTGGCCTCTTCCTCCCTGGTCTTGCTGGTGAGCAGTCCCCAAATGGCTTCTGACGGCTCCAATACGGTGTCTTTGACCGCCTTGGTGCGCGACGCGAACAACAACTTCGTACCTGACGCCGATATTACATTCGCCGCGACCTCGGGCGGCGTCAAGGTGCTCGAGGGCACTACCGATGAGGACGGCAAAGCGACCGCGCAATTGACCACTGGCGGGGATCCCACCAATCGTACTATTACCGTGACGGCGGCCGAAGCGGCCAGTGGTTTGACGGCGACTCAACTTATATCGGTTACCGGAACTCAAATCACCATCACCGGCACCAAGAACTTAAATGTCAGCGGGTCGACGGTCTTAACAATATTTGTGGCCGATTCCGGTGGCAACGGCATTCCATTTAAAACCGTTACCTTGAGCTCCAACTTGGGCAATACCTTCAGCGCGACGACGTTGACCACCAACGCGGCCGGCACGGTGACGGCGACCGTCACCGCCGCGGTCGCCGGCACCGATGCGATCACCGCCACGGCCTTGGGTACAACGGGCTCGTTTAGTTTAGTGGTGGCGGCGCCGGGTTCGGTGAGTTACGGCTTTACCACGCCCGCCACCACCGAACCGGCGATAGGCTCCAGCCTGGCCCTGCAGGTGTGCTGGACGGATGGTGGTACGCCGCAGGTTGGGCAAAGTATCAGTTTGGCGAGTACGCGGGGCAAGCTACTATCGACCGGTAGTCCCGGTAGTTCATATGCCAACTTGACGACGGGTGCCGACGGTTGCGTGTCGGACAGTATTTCGTCGAATATCGCCGGCGCGGCCGCGTTGACGGCGGTCACCAGTGGCGGGCTCACCGCGGTACTGGATTTGGAGTTCGTCGCCACGACCCCGGCTAGCTTGAAGTTGCAGGCCAGCCCGTCGGTGATAAGTGCGGGACAAAAGAGCACTGTGACCGCTACCGTGCGCGATGCCAACAACAATTTAGTTAAGAATAAAACGGTCTATTTCTCCATCACTACTGATCCGACGTCCGGCACTCTTTCGCCGCCCTCGGGAGTGACCAATAGCTTTGGGCAGGCCAGCACGATATACACTGCGGGCGGCACCAGCAGCGGGCGCAATGAGGTGGCCTTAAGCGCCGTGGTGGATGGCACCACTGTGTCGGGTACCGCCGTTCTGACCACGACCAGCAGGGCACTCCATGTGGCCTTGGGCACGGGCAATCAGATGTCGAATTATTCGGACACGGTTTATAGCCTGCCCTATGCGGCCATCGTCACCAACTCCGCCGGTGCGCCCGTGGCTAATCAGACGGTGGCCTTGACTATCTGGTCCTACCGGTACAAGAAAGGCCAGCACTACGCTACATTCAATCTCGACGGGTCTTTCTTGGCTTGGGACAATGACCCGGGACTGGACGTCTTGCCGGCGGGCACGGCGCCCGATGGGACACTCGATACCGGTATTGTCGCGACCTGCGATAATGAAGATAGAGATACCAACGGGATTTTTAATGCTCCAGAAGACTTAAACAGTAACAGTGTTCTTGATACGGAGGATACTAATGGGAATGGAATCCTTGATACCGGTGAAGACATTAACGGCAATGGCAAGCTCGATTTCGAAGACAGAAACGGTAATGGAGTCCTTGATATGACGGGGCCGGACGTTGATGTGAACGGCAACGGCCGGTTGGACCCAGGTAATATCGCGACCATCGGCGGACAGACCACCACCTTGGTGACCACCAACAGTGACGGCGTCGCCGCCTTCCAGGTGCTCTATCCGGAAGAATACGCTTACTGGCTGGAAGTGGAGATGGAGGCGCGGGTTACCGTCGACGGCACCGAGGATGTGACTCAAGTACGTTTCATCCTGCCGGGTGTCGCCGATGATTTTACTGACGAGAACAAGGCTCCGCCGGGCGCCACCAGCCCCTTCGGCCGCGGTTATGATCAGGCGACGGATACGGCGCAGGGTTGTAGCGTCGATGAGTAACCAACTCACTGCATAATGATGGCAAGAGTAAGAGGGGGCATCGCCCCCTCTTTAGTTTAGAGTTTTAAAGACAGCTGAAGCGCTGTCTGCCATCTTTTCGGCTTTACTTGCTACACCCCCATCGGCTTGGCGTACCATTGTACCGTGAACACTCCCCGCAATATCTTCCTCATCGGTCTCATGGGCGCCGGCAAGTCCACCATCGGGCGGCAGTTGGCCAAGGAGTTGGGCTGGCCCTTCGTCGACAGCGATCACGAGATCGAGGCGCGCACCGGGGCGAGTATTCCGTTGATCTTCGATGTGGAGGGCGAGGCAGGGTTTCGTCTGCGGGAAAAGAAGGTGATCGACGAACTGACCCAGCGCGAGCGCCTGGTGCTGGCTACCGGCGGCGGCGTGGTGCTGGATCCGGAAAACCGCGCTCATCTGGCGACGCGCGGGACGGTGGTGTATCTCTCCGCGACGGCGGATCAGCTCTTCGCCCGCACCGCCAAGGACCGCAACCGTCCGCTGCTGCAAATCGCCGATCCGCGTGCCAAACTGGAAAGCCTATTGGAAATTCGCGATCCTCTTTATCGCGAAATCGCCGATCTGGTGGTGGATACCGGCAAACGCTCGGTGCGCACCGCTGAACGGGAAATCCTTGCTAAAATGCGCGAGTGCGGCCTGGCGGATTGAAGCGTTGAAAATTCACTGGGCCGCAAGCTCGGCCGCCCGATCGAATTTTATACATGGCGACAGAAGTAGCGCACGACCAACGTGGTTCCGCGCGCGCAGCGCACGCTACGATTTATGTCCTTGCGTATAGACTCGAAGAAAAACGCTTGGCGCGCTGCCGGTTCGATAGACTCAAACAAGTATTACTCGCGAGTGGGTGATGAGCATTAAAACTTTAAACGTAGCGCTGGGCGAACGCAGTTACCCTATTCATATCGGCGCCGGTCTGCTCGGCCGGCCCGAGCTGGTGAAGCCGCATGTGGCGGGGCGCCAAGTATTGATCGTGAGCAATGAGACGGTGGCGCCGCTTTATCTGGCGCGTGCGCGCGCTTTGTTCGAAGGCTTCGACTGCGCCGAAGTCATTTTGCCCGACGGCGAGCAATATAAAACCCTCGACGTGCTCAATCGCATCTTCGACGTGCTGCTGGAAAAACGCTATGACCGGCGCGTCACCCTGGTGGCGCTCGGCGGCGGGGTGGTGGGCGACATGACCGGTTTCGCCGCTGCGTGTTATCAACGGGGTGTGCCCTTCATTCAAATTCCCACGACTTTGCTGGCGCAGGTCGATTCCTCGGTGGGCGGCAAGACCGGTGTGAATCATCCCCTCGGCAAAAACATGATCGGCGCCTTTCACCAGCCGCGCTGCGTGTTGATCGACACCGCGACGCTGGACACGCTACCCGACAATGAATTGAGCGCCGGCCTCGCCGAGGTCATCAAATACGGCTTGATCCGCGACCCGGCTTTTTTCACGTGGCTTGAAAATAATGTCGGCGTTCTGCTGGCCCGTGATAAAACCGCGCTGGCCGAGGCCATCGAACGTTCCTGCCGCAACAAGGCCGAGGTGGTGACCGCTGACGAGCACGAAGGCGGCGTGCGTGCCCTGCTCAATCTCGGCCACACCTTCGGCCACGCCATCGAAACCGGCCTGGGTTACGGCAGGTGGTTGCACGGCGAGGGGGTGGCCGCCGGCATGCTGATGGCCGCCGGGCTTTCCGCCCGCTTGGGCTGGTTGAATAATGCGGAAGTCGAGCGCATCGAGACGTTGCTGTCGCGGGCTCGGCTGCCGGTGCGCGGCCCGCGCGAATTGTCCACTGAGCGCATGCTCGAACTGATGGCGGTGGACAAAAAGGCCCAGGACGGCCGGATTCGGCTGGTGCTTTTACGCGCCCTCGGCGAAGCCGTCATCACGGCGGACTACGCACCGGCGCTGTTACGTGAGATCATCGACGACTACCGGGCCGCATAAAGGCAGACTTAACTCAAGAATATGAACAGTGACGCGCGTCACCATGAACTCCATCTCGCTCCTTATGCCGCGACGGTAGCCCGTTCCCGCGGCCGTCACCACGCCGAACCGGCGCCGACCTATCGCAGCGAATACCAGCGCGACCGCGACCGTATCATCCACTCCGGGGCCTTCCGCCGTTTGGAATACAAGACCCAGGTCTTCGTCAATCACGAAGGCGACATGTTTCGCACCCGTCTCACCCATTCGGTCGAAGTGGCCCAGATCGGCCGCACCATCGCCCGCACCCTGCGGCTCAATGAAGATCTCACCGAGGCCATCGCCCTCGCCCACGACCTCGGCCACACCCCGTTCGGCCACGCCGGCCAGGACGCGCTCAATCACTGCATGAAAGAGTTCGGCGGTTTCGAACACAATCTCCAGTCGTTGCGAGTGGTGGATAAATTGGAGGAGCGTTACGCGGAATTCAGCGGACTCAATCTCAGCTTCGAGACCCGCGAAGGTATTTTAAAACATTGCGCCTTGAGCAAGGCCATCGAGCTCGGCGACATCGGCGAGCGGTTTCTCAATAAACAGCAGCCGGGGCTCGAGGCCCAACTTGCCAACGTCGCCGACGAGATTGCCTACAATAATCACGACGTGGACGACGGCCTGCGCGCCGGCCTGATCAGTCTGGAGCAGTTGCGCGAGATACAGTTGTTCCATGACCAGTACGAGGCGGTCAAACGCGCCTATCCCGACTTGCCGCAGCGCCGCACCATTCACGAGGTGATCCGGCGCATGATCAATATTCAAGTCACCGACTTGGTGGAGTCCAGTCGTCAGCGATTGTCGGCCGCGGCTCCCTCCGACATCGACGCGGTGCGTGCGGGGCCGGCGCCTTTGATCGGTTTCAGCGACGACATGCGCGAACAGAATCTCGAGCTGAAACGCTTTCTGCGTAAACACCTGTATCAGCATTACCGGGTGCGGCGCATGAGCGCCAAGGCGCAGCGGGTGATCCGCGCCTTGTTCGAGGTCTTCATGGAAGATGGGCTGCTGCTACCGCCGGAGTACGCGCTGCACAGCGCGCGCCTGCGCGACAAACACGGCGAGGCGGGCCACGCCCGCGCCTGCGCCGATTACATCGCCGGCATGACCGACCGCTACGCCATCGCCGAATACGAGCGGGTACTCAATCCCGCGCATTTGACGTAACATGCCGCGAAGCGTGAGCGGACACGGGCTGTATGCGTATTTATCTACAAATGCCGGCGAATGAAGGCAATCCGCCGCGTTATCACCAATTCGTGTTGCAAGAAGATTTATTGGGCGGTTGGACACTGATCAAGGAATCGGGACGGCAGGACGGCGGCGGACGGATCAAGCGTGAATATTACGTCAGCCGCGATGAGGCGGAGCGCGCTTTGACCAAGGCCCGCGATGCCCAGGTGGCGCGCGGTTATCAAGTGGTGTTCGTGCAAGGCGAACGCCCGGCCCAGAGCCGCTGATGAGCCGGCCGGTAAAGCCATCTCCGCCGCGGGTCCCGACCCGTTTTAAAAAGCGGCATCACAGCGAGGTGAGGATATGACGTCGGAACAAGACGGTTTGCTGCACGATGATGTGACGCCGCATGTCGCGCGGCTGGGTTTGCTCAGCGAACCTTTCACGGGCGCCGACGACGGCCAGCACTTTTTCTACGCCGACGCCGGCCGCGAACAACGCCTGGATCTCATGCAGCATCTCGCGCCTTACAGCGAGCTGCTGGTCGTCATAGGCGTACCCGGCGCGGGCAAGACCACACTTGTACAGCAGTTCGTGGCGCGCGCCAGCGAGATCTGGCGCATGGCGGTGGTGACCGCTCAGCCCGGCATGGGCCGCGATGAATTCATGGCCCATGTAATGGAAGGTTTCGGCCTGTCCGGCGACGCGCACTCTTCTGCCGATGCCCAACGCGTGATTCTGGTCACTCATCTGCGTGCCCTGCGCCAAAGCGCGCAAGTGCCCATGCTGCTGGTGGATGACGCTCATCAGCTCAATGCCGAGGTCTTGGAACTGATACTCGCCTTGGTTGAGGAAAACGACGCCGGCCACCTGTTGTCGGTGATGTTGTTCGGTAATCCCGCCTTGCAGTCCAATCTGGCGGCCCCCGCCCTCGCCGCGCTGCAAAGCCGTATCGCCCACAGCTTCGACATTCCGCCTCTCAACGAACAGGAGACCGCCCGTTACATCCGCCACCGCATGCGCGCCGCCGGCGCTCAGGACGACGGGCCGTTCAATCCGGTGGTGACCGCTAAAATTCACGACGCCTCCGGCGGCATTCCCTCCGCCATCAATGAAATGGCGCATCATTTTTTATCCGACGCGCCGGGCCTCATGTCCGAGGAACGCGGCCGATCGCCCGGCCCGCAGCGCGTCATTTCCGGAGCGAAAACCGGCATCGACAAACGCTGGATCGCCGTCGCGGTGGCGAGTGTGGCGGTGGTAGCTGTGCTGCTGGCCGGACGCTTCGGCGGCGGCGACGACAGCGGCGTCGGCAAGTCGGCTGACACCACCGCTACGGTGCTGCCGCTGCCGCTGCCGGCGCCGGGCGATAACGATGCGGCCGAATCGCGCGTGTTGCGAGATGGCAGCGAATTGGCCTTGGATGAGACGCCCACGGACGCCGCGGAGCTGACCGATCCGTTGTCCGAGCCGGCAGCGCCGGTGGTCGTCCCCCCGCCTGTGCCGGAGCCCTTGCCTGAGGTAGCGGTCGAGCCGGCACCGGTTCCGCCGCCCGCCCCCGCTGCTCCGGTCAAGCCGGCGCCAGTCATATCGACACCCGCTAAAATCATACCGCGGCAGCAAGCCGCCGCCCCCGCGCCGGCTCCCGCCACTTCTTCGGAAACTATCAAACGCGAAGCCTGGCTGCGCGAGCAGCCGCCTGCCAATGTCACCTTGCAATTGATGGCGCTTAAAGACGAAAACGAGGTGCGCCGCGCCATCCAGCAGCACAAATTGCAGGATCAAGCCGCTTATTTCACCGTCCAGCGCAACGGCCAGACGCTTTATGCGCTGGTATATGGGACATATTCCTCGCGAGAGCAAGCCGCGCGCGCCGCTGAAAAATTACCGGCGGGTCTGGTGTCCGGCCAGCCGTGGGTGCGTACCTTCAAGAGTATTCACGACGATATCCGCCAATAATCCCACCCGGCGGGCCGCCGATCAGCGGAAGCCCCGCCGGGATGGAGCACTTTTGCCGGCATTGCGTTGAAATGCCGGGCCCCACACTTGTATACTCCTGTCCCATTTCGCCTCCGGCGGGGATGGGTTCGCGCGCCCTTTACCTTTAGGGCATGCTATGAAATCGGTCAGCTAGCGAGACAGGCGAAAAAAGAGTGAACACCACGGACACATCCTTGGGCTTGTACAGGCCCGAATTCGAAAAAGACAGCTGCGGCTTCGGGCTGATTGCTCAGATGGACGGCAAGGCCAGCCATTGGCTGGTGCGGACCGCCATCAATTCGCTCGCCTGTCTGACCCATCGCGGCGCGGTGGCCGCCGACGGTAAGACCGGCGACGGCTGCGGCATCCTGATGAAACTGCCGGTTGCCTTCATGCAGGCGGTGGCCGCCGAAGCGGGGTTCGCCGTCGCCGAGCGCTTCGCGGTGGGCATGGTGTTTTTGAATCAGGACGCCGCCAAGGCCGCGGCCGCTAAACAGCGGGTGACCGGCGAGCTGGTCGAGCAAGGCTTCAAAGTCCCCGGCTGGCGAGTGGTGCCGGTGGACCCCGGCGCTTGCGGCGCCGAAGCCCTCAAGAGCCTGCCTCATATCGAGCAGGTGTTCGTCGATATTCCCGACGGCATGGACGACGCGGCCGCCGAACGGCATTTGTACATCGCCCGCCGCCGCAGCGAAAAGGCCGTCGCGCCGCAGGATCCGACGTTTTACATCCCCAGCCTGACCCGCCGCGTGCTGTCGTATAAAGGCTTGATCATGCCGGCCAACCTGCCGGTGTTTTACCGTGATTTGCAAGATGAGCGGCTGGCGTCCGACCTGTGCGTCTTTCATCAGCGCTTCTCCACCAACACCTGGCCCGAATGGCGGCTCGCCCAGCCCTTCCGTTATCTCGCTCATAACGGCGAAATCAATACCGTGCAAGGCAACCGCTACTGGTCGGTGGCGCGCGGCAACAAGTTCGAAATGCCGGCGATTCCGAATATGGACGACATCCGCCCGCTGGTGTCGATGACCGGCTCCGACTCCAGCAGCCTCGACAACATGCTCGAAGCCTTGCTGGCCGGCGGCATGGACATCTTCCGCGCCATGCGTCTGCTGATTCCGCCGGCCTGGAACAATGTCGAAACCATGGACCCGGACCTGCGCGCTTTTTACGAATACCACTCCATGCACATGGAACCGTGGGACGGCCCGGCCGGCATCGTGCTCACCGACGGCCGTTACGCCGCCTGCGTGATGGACCGCAACGGTTTGCGTCCCGCGCGTTATGTGGTGACCAAAGACCGCCACATCACGCTCGCCTCCGAAATCGGCGTGTATCCGTATAAACCGGAAGACGTGGTGGCCAAGGGCCGTTTGCGGCCCGGCGAGATGATCGCCGCCGATACCTTTACCGGCGAGCTGCTGCTGCCGGCCGACATCGATCAGATGCTCAAGTCGCGCCAGCCGTACAAGCTGTGGCTGAAGCAAAACGGCCGCAGTCTGGACGCCAGCCACAAAGAAGCCGCGCCCGTGCCGTGGGACGCGGAAACCGTGGCGGTTTACCAGAAGATGTTCCAGGTCAGTTTCGAGGAACGCGACCAGGTGCTGCGGGTGCTGGCCGAGGCCGGCCAGGAGGCGGTGGGTTCGATGGGCGACGACACACCGATGCCGGTGCTGTCGCGCCAGGTGCGATCGTTGTACGACTACTTCCGCCAGCAGTTCGCGCAAGTGACCAATCCGCCCATCGATCCGCTGCGCGAGCAGATCGTGATGTCGCTGGAGACCTGCTTCGGCCGCGAGCGCAATCTGTTCGAAGAAACCCCGGCCCACGCGACCCGGCTGGTGGCCGAGTCGCCGGTGCTGTCGGATGAAAAATACCGTAAGCTGCTCAGCCTCGACGACGCCGACTACAGTCATACCAAGCTCAGCCTGCAATACGACCCCGCCGTCGGTCTGCGCGCCGCCATCGAGACGGTGTGCGCGCAAGCCGAGGCGGCGGTGCGCGCCGGTCAGGTGATTCTGGTACTGTCCGATCAAGACATCGAAGCCGGCAAGCTGCCCATCCACGCTTTGCTGGCCACCGGCGCGGTGCATCATCGCTTGATCAACCGCGGCCTGCGCTGCGACGCCAATCTCGTGATTGAAACCGCCACCGCGCGCGACCCGCACCACTTCGCCGCGCTGATCGGCTATGGCGCGACGGCGGTGTATCCCTATCTCGCTTATCAATGCCTTTATGATTTGCTGCGCAGCGGCGAGATCAAAGGCAAGGAAATGGACCAGCTGGCGCCTGCCTACCGCAAAGGCATCAACAAGGGCCTCTACAAAATCATCTCCAAGATGGGCATCTCCACCATCGCGAGTTACCGCGGCGCTCAGTTATTCGAGGCGCTCGGCCTCGGCGGCGAGGTGGTGGACTTGTGTTTTCCCGGCACCAGCAGCCGCATCCAAGGCGCCAACTTCGAGGATTTGGAAAGCGATCAGCAGCAGCTGGCGCGCGAAGCCTGGCTGACCCGCAAGTCCATCCAGCAAGGCGGCCTGCTCAAGTTCATTCACGGCGGCGAATACCACGCTTACAATCCCGACGTGGTCACCACTTTGCGCCAGGCGGTGCAAAGCGGCGATTACGCGGATTATCAAAAGTACGCGGACATCGTCAACAGCCGGCCAGTCGCGACGTTCCGCGATTTGCTGAAGATCCGCGCCGGCATCACGCCGATCGCCATCGACGAAGTCGAGACCATGGAAGCCATTTTGCCGCGCTTCGACAGCGCCGGCATGTCGTTGGGCGCCTTGTCGCCCGAGGCGCACGAGGCGCTCGCCATCGCGATGAACCGGCTGGGCGGCCGTTCGAATTCCGGCGAAGGCGGCGAAGACCCGGCGCGTTACGGCACCGAGCGGATGTCCAAGATCAAACAAGTGGCCTCCGGCCGCTTCGGTGTGACGCCGGCGTATTTGATCAACGCCGAAGTGCTGCAGATCAAGATCGCGCAGGGCGCCAAGCCCGGCGAGGGTGGCCAATTGCCCGGCGACAAGGTCAATAAACTCATCGCGCGCCTGCGTTATGCGCGGCCCGGCGTGGCGCTGATTTCGCCGCCGCCGCATCATGACATCTATTCCATCGAAGATTTGGCGCAGCTGATCTTCGATTTGAAGCAGGTCAATCCCAAGGCGCTGGTGTCGGTGAAACTGGTCGCCGAGCCCGGTGTTGGTACCATCGCTGCCGGCGTCGCCAAAGCCTATGCGGATCTGATCACGATCTCGGGTTACGACGGCGGCACCGGCGCGAGCCCGCTGACCTCGATCAAATACGCGGGCGGGGCGTGGGAGCTGGGGCTCACCGAAACCCATCAAACCCTCCGCCGCAACGATTTGCGCGGCAAGGTGCGGTTGCAGACCGACGGCGGTTTGAAAACCGGCCTCGACGTGGTCAAGGCCGCGATCCTCGGCGCCGAGAGTTTCGGTTTCGGCACCGGGCCGATGATCGCGCTCGGCTGTAAATACCTGCGCATCTGCCACTTGAACAACTGCGCCACCGGCGTCGCGACCCAGGACGACAATCTGCGCAAAGTGCATTTCATCGGCCTGCCGGAAATGGTGATGAATTATTTCCGCTTCATCGCCCGCGAGACCCGCGAGTGGCTGGCGGTGCTCGGCGTGCGCAGCATGGCCGAATTGATCGGCCGCACCGATTTGCTGGAAATCGTCGAGGGCGAGACCGCCCGTCAGCGCCGCCTCGATTTATCGCCGATACTTTCCGACGGCGGCGTGGCGAAGGACAAACCGCAATATTGCATCTCGCCGAGCAACGCGCCTTTCGACAAGGGCGAGTTGGCGGAGCAGATGGTGCGTGATTGCCTCGACGCCATCGAGCATAAAAAAGGCGGCACCTTTGAATACCAGGTGCGCAATATTCATCGTTCCATTGGTGCGCGGCTGTCCGGCGAAATCGCCCGCCGCCATGGCGACAAAGGCATGGAAGACGCGCCGATTACCTTGCGCCTCACCGGCACCGCCGGACAAAGCTTCGGCGTGTGGAACGCCGGCGGGTTGAACCTGATACTCGAAGGCGACGCCAACGATTACGTCGGCAAAGGCATGGCCGCCGGCAAGCTGGTGATTTATCCGCCCAAGGTCAGCCAATTCATGTCGCGCGAGACCGCCATCATCGGCAACACTTGTCTGTACGGCGCCACCGGCGGCAGCCTGTTCGCCGCGGGCATGGCCGGCGAGCGCTTCGCGGTACGCAACTCCGGCGCTCAGGCGGTGGTGGAAGGCTGCGGCGACCACGCCTGCGAATACATGACCGGCGGTGTGGTGGCGGTGCTCGGCAACACCGGCCTCAACTTCGGCGCGGGAATGACCGGCGGTTTCAGCTTCGTGCTCGACATGGATAAAGGCTTCGTCGACCGCTACAACCATGAATTGGTGGACATCCACCGCATCACCACCGAGCCGATGGAGGCGCACCGCAATTATCTACGCGGTATCCTCCGCGAGTTCGTCGCCGAAACCGGCAGTGGCTGGGGCCAGGAAATTCTCGATGATTTCGCCTCGTATCTGCCGCGTTTCTGGCTGGTGAAACCCAAGGCCTTGGAGATTCACTCCTTGCTCGATAGTTTACTCAATGCGGCGTGAGAGGCCATGGCCTTTCGTCCCGCTGGTGTACAGGTTAGCCGTGATATGACCAAAAATTTCGAGTTTGTCGAGCTGCCGCGCCAAGATCCGCCCAAGACCGTGGCGGCGGTGCGCATTAAGGATTTCCGCGAAATCTACGGCCAGTTCGATCCCAAGAACGCAATAACGCAGGCCTCGCGCTGTCTTGCCTGCGGCAATCCGTATTGCGAGTGGAAGTGCCCGGTGCATAACTATATTCCCAACTGGCTGAAGCTGGTCGAGGAAGACAACATTTTTGAAGCGGCTGAGCTGTCGCACCGCACCAATTCCCTGCCGGAAGTGTGCGGCCGCGTCTGCCCGCAGGATCGTTTGTGCGAAGGCGCCTGCACTTTGAATGACGGCTTCGGCGCGGTGACCATCGGCTCCATCGAAAAATACATCACCAGCGAAGCACTGAAACGCGGCTGGCGTCCCGATATGTCGGGCGTAATCGCCACCGGCAAAAAAGTCGCGATCATCGGCGCGGGTCCCGCGGGCCTCGGCTGCGCCGACATTTTGGTACGCAACGGTGTCGAGCCCGTGGTATTCGACCGTTATGAAGAAATCGGCGGCCTGCTTACCTTCGGCATTCCCGAATTCAAGCTCGAAAAAGAAGTGGTGCGCACTCGCCGCCAGTTGTTCGAGGAGATGGGCGTCAAGTTCGTGCTCAACACCGACATCGGCAAAGATATCCCCTTCCAAACATTATTGGACGATTACGACGCGGTGTTCCTCGGCATGGGCACCTACACCTACATGAAAGGCGGCTTCCCCGGCGAAACGCTGCCTGGCGTGTACGAAGCGCTGCCGTATCTGGTTTCGAACATCAAACAACAACTCGGCATGCTCGCGCATCCCAGCGACTTCATCGATATGAAAGGTCAGCGTGTGGTGGTCCTGGGCGGCGGCGACACCGCGATGGACTGCAATCGCAGCGCGATTCGCCAGGGTGCCGACAGCGTCATCTGCGCCTATCGCCGCGACGAGGCCAATATGCCGGGCTCCAAGCGCGAAGTCGCCAACGCCAAGGAAGAAGGCGTCGAGTTTCTGTGGAACCGTCAGCCGGTAGAGATCATCGGCAACGGCAAGGCGGAAGGCGTGAAGGTCGTTACCACCGCATTGGGTGCGCCGGATGCGCGCGGCCGCCGCACGCCGCAGGTGGTGCCCGGCTCGGAAGAGATCATTCCCGCCGATCGCGTGATCATCGCCTTCGGCTTTCAGCCCAATCCCGCGCCGTGGTTCAGCGAGTTCGGCATACAATGCGACGAGCGCGGCCGTGTGAAGGCACCGGGCAATGGCGCACGCAAACATCAAACCACCAATCCTAAAGTGTTTGCCGGCGGCGATATGGTGCGCGGTTCTGATTTAGTGGTAACGGCGGTATTCGAAGGTCGCAACGCGGCCGAGGGTATTTTGGATTATCTGGGCGTTTAAAGATCAATCGCCAAGGCGCCAAGGACGCCAAGGCCGGCAAAATTTTTTGAAATAAAAGTATTTCAAAAATTAATCCCACTTCTTTCCTGGCGTCCTTGGCGTCCTGGCGGCTGGAACATAGATGATAGAACTTAAAAACGACCGTTTTCTCCGCGCCCTGCTCCGCCAGCCGGTGGACCGCACGCCGATTTGGATCATGCGCCAGGCCGGGCGTTATCTGCCGGAGTATCGCGCGACGCGCGCCAAGGCGGGATCGTTCATGGATCTTTGCACCAATCCCGACTTGGCTTGCGAAGTGACGCTGCAACCGCTGGCGCGTTTCGATCTCGACGCCGCAATTTTATTTTCCGACATTCTCACCATTCCCGACGCCATGGGCTTGGGCCTGAGCTTCGCGCAGGGCGAAGGCCCGCAATTCGCGCGTCCCGTGCGCAGCGCGGCCGACGTTGAAAAACTCGCTGTGCCCGACCCGGAAGTCGAATTGCGTTACGTAATGGACGCGGTGCGGGTGATCCGCCGCGAGCTCGACGGCCGCGTGCCGCTGATCGGTTTCTCCGGCAGCCCATGGACGCTGGCGACTTATATGGTGGAAGGCAGCGGCAGCAAGGAATACTCACATGTCAAAGGCATGTTATTCGATCGCCCGGACTTGCTGCATAAATTATTGGACACTACCGCGCGTTCGGTGACCAGTTATCTCAACGCGCAAATCGCCGCCGGCGCGCAGGCGGTGATGATTTTCGATACCTGGGGTGGCGTGCTCAGTCCGCGCGATTATCAAGAGTTTTCGCTGCGTTATATGGCGCAGATCGTCGACGGCCTCACTCGTGAGCATGAAGGCCGCCGGGTGCCGGTTATTCTCTTCACCAAAGGCGGCGGGGCCTGGTTGGAGTCGATGGCCGAGACCGGCTGCGATGGCTTGGGCGTGGATTGGACCACCGATATCGGCGCGGCACGGGCGCGGGTCGGTCACAGCGTCGCGCTGCAAGGCAATATGGATCCCTGCGTGCTGTATGCCGCGCCGCAACGCATCCGCGCCGAAGTGGCGACTATATTAAAATCCTACGGCAGCGGTAACGGTCACGTGTTCAACCTCGGCCACGGCATCCATCAGCACATCAATCCTGAAAACGTGAAGGTGCTGGTCGATGCGGTGCATGAGTTGAGCGCGCCGTATCATGGTTGATTTCGCGCGGATGCCATGCCGCGACAATGAGAAGATTATTTAATCCCAGCGCAGCCCGCAAAAATTCTCCAGGAGCAGTTCCTTGATCGAGCACTTTGAACCTTTGCGCAACATGGAAACTTTCAGCGATGAGATGTTCAATCGCATCGTCGCCTTTCAAGAGCGCCAGCATCCGGCCTGGAATGTCGAGCTGCCGTTCGCGCAGCGCATTGCCGGTCTGCCGCTGCATTATTTAATCTTTAGTTGCCCCGACCGCGACCCCGCCAAGTTCGGTCCCACGGTGGCGCCCTACATTCCATTGCGCGACGAATTGCGTAAGATTGCTTTATACGCACGCCAAGTCGCCGCCGCACCGGTGGTATGCGACTTCCATCCAGGTAACGGTTTCGTCGGCAGCCTGCTGTCGCGCGAAGGTTTGAAGGTGATCGGCGTGCGCGATCCGGCCGCCAAGCCGAATCAGATCAAAAATTTTTATGATCGCGAAGTGTACGAGTTGCGCGAGCAGGCGGTGGCCGACATTGATTTTCCTTTCGACGTGGCTTTTTCATCGTGGATGCCGGCCGGCGTGAATTTCACGCCGGAGATCGTCAAGCACCGGCCCAAGCTCATCGTGTTCATTCACACCAAACACGTCAACGAAGAGACCGGTGTGCCGCAGACCGGCACGCCCGCGGCTTACACCGAGTTGCCCGCCGGTTATCAATTGATTCATGAATGGGGAATGACCCGGGTCAAGGACGTCTTGCACGAGGTGTGGCCCGATCTCACGCCCAGCATCGAAGAGACGCGTTACGTCAAAGTTTACGCCGCCGAGGGTTATCACGGCATCGAGATACCGGACGAGCTGCCGCCGGCCGAGCCTTATGATTGGGAAGGCGAGTTGGAGATGGCGTTGCTGGCGATCCAGGCCAAGGAACATTTGCGCGCCCAAGGCGTGCAGGTTTAGCCGCAATCATAAACCCCGTTCCCCAATACCAAATAGAGTTCCCCGCTCAGTGGATTTCGCTGAGCAGCTGGTCGATCACGCGCTCCGCCTGCGCCGCGTAGCCGCCGCCGAATAAATTGAAGTGATTCAGCACGTGATACAGGTTGTAGAGTTGCCTGCGCAGCGCATAACCGTCGGGCAGCGGATAGTGGTCGCGATAGGCCGCGTAAAAGCGCGGTGAAAATCCGCCGAACAATTCGGTCATGGCGAGATCGGTTTCGCGATCGCCGTAATACACCGCCGGATCGAAGATGACCGGCTGGCCGGTGGTCAGCGCCGCGTAATTGCCCGACCAGAGATCGCCGTGCAGTAACGCGGCGGCCGGCGCGTGATTTTGTAATAAACTTGCGACGCCATCGAGCAGGCGTTCACCTTTAGTCCGCAACGTGGCGCCGCAACCCCGTTGCGCGGCGAGTTTCAACTGATAGCCCAGCCGCCGCTCACGCCAGAATTCCAGCCAATCATCACAAGGCGTATTGAGCTGCGGCGTCGCGCCGATGGTGTTGTCACGATGCCAGCCGAAACGCGGCGCGGTGTGGCGATGCAACGCGGCGAGCTGCGCGCCCAATCGATCGGCGCTGTCGGACTTCCCGCGGCCGAACGGCAAATGTTCGAGAACTAGATAGGCCGTCTCGTCGTGTATACCCCAACAAATCGGCATGGGAACGCAAATCGCGCCGCTGGCTGCCAATGCCTGCAACCCTTCCGCTTCCGCCGCGAACATCTCTTCGATCGCGACGTCTTTGAGTTTGACGAAATACTGCTGGTTTCGGTCCGCGATGACGTAACTTTGATTGATGCAGCCGCCGCCCACCGCGTGTTGGGTGAGCGCGCTAAAAGGCCGGCCGGTGGCGGCGCTGATGGCGGCGGCGATGGTAGGCCAGAGAGTCATGGCGAGGAGCGGTGTGTTGCGGGCCTGATTTTATTGTAATGGAAATCGCCGGAACTACGCGGCGTGTTCTGAAAAATTCAGTTAACCGCCAAGAACGCCAAGAAAGTCGTAGTGTGAAAAATCAAATCTTGGCGTCCTGGCGGTTCAATAGGGTTTGTTTCAAGATGATGGATGGATGCAATGCAGTAGGATTTATCCCGCGGCGCGGACGTTGGTTTTTTGAAAAGCCAGCAGTTTGGCGCTGATGGCGGCGAGCAAATTATCGAAGGATTTGGCGAAGGATTTGACGCCCTCGTCTTCCAGTTGCTGAGTAATCGCGGCGAGGTCGATGCCGGTGGTTTTCAGCGCGGCGAGTTGCGCATGCGCCTCGTCCCAGCCCGACAGCAGGGTAGTCTGCGGCCGGCCGTGTTGCTTATAGGCGGCATAGGTGGCCGGCGGTACGGTGTTGACGGTATCGGGTCCGATCAGCTGCTCGATATACATCACGTCGCTGTAATTGGGATTCTTGACGCCGGTGCTGGCCCATAACAGACGTTGAGGCGTGGCACCCGCTTGTTTGAGTTTGTCGAAGCGCGGCGACGTGAACAAGTGCTGATACCATTCGTAAGCCACTTTGGCGTTGGCGATGGCGATTTTTCCTTGTAGCTTTTGTAGCGGTTCGCGCTCGGCCCCGCTGAGTTTGGCGAGACGTTCGTCGAGTAATTTGTCCAGCGTGGCATCGACGCGACTGACGAAGAAGCTGGCCACCGAGGCGATGCCTTTTACCGGCAGGCCGCGCCGCAGCCGGGCATCCAAGCCGGCGAGATAGGCTTCGGTGACTTCTTTGTAGCGTTCCACCGAGAACAGCAAGGTGACGTTGACGTTCAATCCTTCTGAAATCAATTTCTCGAAGGCGACCACCCCTTCGCGGGTGGCCGGTACTTTGATCATGAGATTGGCGCGGCCGACCCGCTTCCAGAGGCTGAGGGCTTCGGTAACGGTGGCGTCGGTGTCATAAGCGAGATCGGGCGAGACTTCCAGGCTTACCATGCCGTCCTGGCCGTGGCTGGCTTCGTAGACCGGTTTCAATAAGTCGGCGGCGGCTTGAATGTCTTCGATGGCCAAACTGAAGAAGGCTTCGCGCACATCGGGCTTGTCCACCCCGCGGCTGAAACGCGCCAGGCTTTCGTCGTAATCCTGGGAGGCGGCGATGGCCTTCTCAAAAATGGTGGGATTGGAGGTAATGCCTCGCAGCCCGTCATCCTTGATCATGCCCGCCAGTTCACCGGATCGCAGCATCTTGCGTTCGATATTGTCATACCAGACGCTTTGGCCGAATTCCTGTAGGCGTTTGAGTGGGTTCATGCGGGTTCTCCTTCAATGGCGCGTCAAGGCTTGGAACATCCACCGAGGTTATCGGCGACCGTGGCTTGAGGTTGAGGACGGGCGGGTCAATGGCTGTGTGACCCCTCCTGGAACTGGCGAGTTCCTTTGATTGCGGGAGTGGCTCCCTTCACGAAATAACTACATAACTAATATAGAGCAAAAGGCGGGCGTAATATATGGATATTATCTGGTGGCAAGTAAAATGAATTATGTATTAATCCGTAAGGCATCGGCTGGTTGAATCAGGCTTGGGCCGGACCGTGTTGAGCTACCTTGTCGGGATTGTTGAGCGAATTGCGTTTGCACGCCAAAAGGCGAAACAGAAGCCCCTTGGATTCGCCGAGACTGAGTGGAACTTCCCCTCCGCTAAGGATTTTCCGTGTCGGTGGCGAGATCAGTTCATGAAAATGTGACCTGATTAGCCCTTTTGCGGGGACGACGGGGTTAACGGAAGCAGCCAAGAGGACGATACAAAATGTAGTGGGAAACAGACAATATCCGAGCAGGAAGCCGGGTGAATGGTGAGGTTTAGAAGACCATGTATTTCCGAAAACTTGCTTTTGTGATGGCGACCTTGGCACTGGCCCCGATAGCCCAAGCCGATTCAGGGGATGACACCACCGGTTCACTGTTGCACGGCCCGCTGTCAGTTTGCCTGGGTCCTTCCATCGCTTTATATCCCTGTATATCACTCACGCCTTCTTTATATTCATCCGGTTTAGGTGGCGCATCGTCTTATGATGGAAGTCCGTTACCGGGGCTACCCCAAGATTATCTGTCTACCCATCTTTTCACGTTCTCCATCAAGCATCGCGATTCCTCCAGTCTTCAATGGCACACATTGCGCCGTTTTGAGGGTATGGATTTTAATTTCAACCTCGATCACACCGGGGCGGGGATGAATATGGACATGGGCGGCTTGGAATTCAACGTCATTCTGGACGAAGGCGAAGACACTTTGGTGGAACCGCGTTTCTTCCTGGGAATCGATAGAGCGTGGTAAGCGTGTTCACGCATTCGAGTGTCCCAGCCTGCTCAATCAACCGTTTTAATTGCCGCTAAGCTCAGCGAGGGGTTTTATCGTGACCCCCGAACCAGCGTTCCAGCCAGACATCCACCCCGCCCCAAAAGCGTTCCAATAAGCGCCGATACCAAGGCCGGTTTTTCCAGTGCGGCAATAGATATTCCTTGCTCTCGGCGAAATCGCTGTTGAGCATGGCGTGCACGTCGGCGGCGAAATCCGCGTCGGCGATTTCCTGATTGGCTTCCAGATTCCAGCGCATGGTCCAGCGGTCGATGTTGCTGGAACCGATACTCACCCAGTCATCACACAGCAAGACCTTGGAATGGGTGAAGCGCGGCTGGTATTCAAAGATACGCACGCCGTGGTGTAGCAGCCGGTAATAAAATCGCCGGCCGGCGTGGCGTACCGCCGGGTGATCGCTGTGCGGTCCCGGTAGCAGCAGGCGTACCTCGACGCCGCGCCGCGCCGCGCGGATCAAGGCCCGCCGCAATTTGCTGGAAGGTACGAAGTAGGCGGTGGCGATCCACACCCGTTGCACCGCGCGGCGGATCCGGTTGAGCGCGCTGCGTTGAATTTCCGGGTAAGCGATGCCTCGCGTGTAACAGACCCGGCCCAGGCGAGCGCCCGCGACGGCGGACGGCGCAGTCGGCGGTGGATTTACAGCGCTGCGCGCGTAGCGCCGCCAGGTATGCGTGAACAAGTGGTGCCAGTCCGCCACCACCGGGCCGGCGATGGCGACGACGGTCTCCCGCCAGGGCGGTTGAGCCGGGCGGACCGGCGCGAATTCATCGGTGAGACCCATGCCGCCGACGAAGGCACGCCCGCCGTCGATCACCAGCAGCTTGCGATGGTCGCGAAAAAAATTGCGGCGCAGCCGTCCGTAGTGGAGGCGGTTGAAATAGGCGACCTCGACCCGGCCGGCGCTGAGCCGCTCGCGATCGGACCGTGTTAAACCTCGCGTGCCGAAGTCATCCAACAGCAGATAGACCGCCACGCCGCGCGCGGCGGCGTCGCAGAACGCCGTGATGAATTGGTCGGCGACTTGGCCGGATTCGACCAGATACATTTCCAGCAACACGAAGGAGCGGGCCGCGGCGACGGCGTCCAACATGGCGGGGAAAAACGCGCCGCCGTCGATGAGCAACTCGAAGCGATTGCCGTCACGCCAAGGAAAGGTAGGGGTGTCGCTGCTCGCGCTCGGCGTGGGGGGCATGCGCTGATCGCTCGTGACAAGCGGAGGATGGAAGCGACTATAACGGATTTATCGGTGGATGAGGAGGCGGCATGCCGTGGTTCAACCGCGTCGCGGAATACCCGCCGAGATCGATTCCCGTGTCGCGCTGGTTGGCGGTAACGCTACGAAGCGGCGGGAAGGCCGAAGCGCGCGATTTTCGCTTTGGTCCGCCCCCCGCGGCGCGGTATGATGGCCGCGCGTAATTCAGCCCGTGAAAATAACTGTCCGGTGAATTTGGTCGTCGCGCGATACATCCATGCCCGTGCCGCAGTGGGGAGACTTGTGCCGTCATCCATAAAAACGTTTTGGGCGATTTGCATTCTGCAAGCGGCGCCGCAGGATTTGCCCACCTCGCGTTCATTGCTGGCTTTCAGCCTGGCCGTTTATTTCGCCGTCAGCTTGTTGTCGGGATGGCTGCAAATCTCGGCGCCGCTGGCTTTGCCGGCGGCCTTGGCGGATACCGTGTTGCTGGTGGTGCTGACCCGGGTGATGCTGTGGGTGCGCTCCTTCGACGCGCGCTTCGTGCAGACGCTCACCGCCCTGGCGGGCAGCGGTGCGGTGCTGGGCTTGATCGCTACCCCGATCTTGTATTGGCAGCATTACGCCGGCGGTGCGGAAGGTGAATTCACTCTAGCTTCACTGTTGCTGCTGTTGTGGTTGGCCTGGAGCGTGGTGGTGATGGGACATGTGCTGCGGCATGCGCTGTCGACCATGCTGGTGATCGGTCTCACCCTCGCGGTGATCTATATGCACTTCGCGTTTCGCTTGTTGCATTTTTTATTTTTGGCGAGCAGCTGACATGCATATTCACATCCTCGGCATCTGCGGCACCTTCATGGGCGGCATCGCGCTGCTGGCGCGGGAGATGGGCCTGCGGGTCACCGGCTCGGACGCCAACGTCTATCCGCCCATGAGCACGCAATTGGAAGCGCACGGCATCGGCTTGATGCAGGGTTTCGAAGCCGCTCACCTCGAACCGGCGCCGGACCTGGTGGTGATCGGCAACGCTTTGTCGCGCGGCAACGCCGCCGTGGAATATGTATTGAACCGCGGTATTCCGTATACCTCGGGCCCGGCCTTTCTCGCCGACGTGGTGTTGAAGGATCGCTGGGTGCTGGCGGTGGCGGGCACCCACGGCAAGACCACCACCAGCGGCATGCTGGCGTGGATATTGGAATACGCCGGCTTGCGGCCGGGTTTTCTCATCGGTGGCGTGCCGAATAATTTCGGTGTGTCGGCCCGCCTGGGCGACGCGCCGTTTTTCGTGGTGGAGGCCGACGAATACGACACGGCCTTTTTCGACAAGCGTTCCAAGTTCGTCCACTACCGGCCGCGCACGGTGATTTTGAACAATCTCGAATTCGACCACGCCGACATCTTTCCCGACCTCGCCGCCATCCAGCGGCAGTTTCATCACCTGGTGCGCACCGTGCCCGGCGGCGGGCTGATCGTCGCGCCGCGCCACGACGACAACTTGAAAGAAATGCTGGCGCAAGGCTGCTGGACGGCGGTGGAATATTTCGCGGTCGGCGACGACTCGGAGTGGAGCGTGCACGATAAAATGCCCGACGGGGGCCGCTTCGCCGTGCATTGGCAAGGTCAGCGCAAAGGCGTAGTGGAGTGGGAGTTGATGGGCGACCACAACGTTCACAACGCGCTCGCCGCCATCGCCGCCGCCCGCCACGCCGGGGTGACGCCGGAGCACGCCATCGCCGCGCTCGCGGAATTCCGCAACGTCAAACGGCGCATGGAGCAGCGCGCGCAGGTGAACGGCATCACCGTCTACGACGACTTCGCCCATCACCCCACCGCCATCGCCACCACCCTCGCCGGCCTGCGGCGGCGGGTGGGCGGGGCGCGTATCATCGCGGTGCTGGAGCCGCGCTCCAACACCATGCGGCTCGGCGTGCACCGCGAGGAATTGGCGCCCAGTCTCGCCGGTGCCGACGCGGTGTTCCTCTATCAACCCGCGGACTTGCGCTGGGACGTGCGCGAAGTGGCGCGCGCGGTCGGATCGCGTGCCCAAGTCTGCGGCGACATTCCCGCTTTGGTGCGGGAAATTGCCGCGCTTGCACGACCCGGCGATCACGTGTTAATCATGAGCAACGGCGCCTTCGGGGGCCTGCACGACAAACTGGCGGAGGCACTCAAACATGAGCCGTGACGCCATCGCATTGGCCATGACCGGCGCGTCGGGCGCGATTTATGGCCTGCGTCTGCTGGAATGCCTGCTGCGCGCCGAGCAAAAAGTCTATCTCATGCTCTCCATGCCGGCGCAGGTGGTGATCGGCATGGAGACCGAGCTCAAACTTCCCGGCCGTCCGGCCGAAATACAAGAGGCGCTGGCCGCGCGTTATCAGGCCAAGCCCGATCAGCTGAGCGTGTTCGGCCGCGAGCAATGGACCGCGCCGGTGGCCAGCGGCTCCAGCGCCCCGCGCGCCATGGTGATTTGTCCCTGCACCAGCGGCACGCTTTCCGCCATCGCCCAGGGCAGCAGTGATGATTTATTGGAGCGCGCCGCCGATGTGGTCATCAAAGAACAGCGTCAACTCATCGTGGTCCCGCGCGAGATGCCGCTGTCGGTCATCCATCTGGAAAACATGCTCAAGCTGGCGCGTCTGGGCGTCACCATCATGCCGGCCTGTCCCGGTTTTTATCACGAACCGCGCCGCATCGAGGACCTGGTGGATTTCGTGGTCGCGCGTATTCTGGATCATCTCAAGATCGAACAAACTCTGGTACCGCCCTGGGGGTGAGCCATGCTGAACCGTTTGCACATCCCGCTCTTTCCGCTCAACAGCGTGTTGTTTCCCGGCGGCATCCTGCCGTTGCGGGTCTTCGAACCCCGTTACATGGACATGGTCAGCGCCTGCATGCGCGAGCAGTCGGGTTTCGGCGTGTGCCTGATCCTCAGCGGTAAGGAAGTGGGCGAGGCCGCCACCACCTATGACGTGGGCAGCCTGGCCCGCATCATCGACTGGGATCAGCGCGAAGACGGCATGCTCGGCATCACCGCCCAAGGCCAGCAACGTTTTCGCATCCTCTCCTCCCACGTGCGCCCCGGCCAACTGCTGTGCGCCGAAGTCGAGCTGCTGGAGGAACCAGCCGCCGCGGCCATCCCCGCGCGCTTCGCCCACGCCGTGCCCTTGCTGCGCGATCTCATCGACCGCCTCGGCGGCCTCCATGCCGAACAACCCACTTCTTACGACGACGTCTGCTGGGTGAGCGGCCGCCTCGCCGAATTGTTGCCCATCGGCCTGCCGCAACGGCAATATCTGCTGCAATTGGACGACCCCATCGAACGCCTGGAGCGTTTGTGCGATATGTGGGATTGTATGCAGGGCGAGGAATAGCCGCGGCGAAACACCCGTTTGCCTTGATCTCAGCTAAGCATCACGTCCGTGCACGACGAGATTGTAAGGTTTAACCGGCAACCCGGAGAGTCTATGGAAGCCAGCGCTGTTCAACACATTCCGGCGATCATCGAACAGGCGGCGAAAAGTCCCTTGGGCTTGTTCGCCTTGATGGTGATCGCCCTGTCGGGCTTGGGTTTCGTATTCTTCCGCCGCTCGTCCGAGCGGACCCGCATTGCGATGTTCGTGATGTTGTTCGTCGGTGTCGCGTCGTTCGGCGTGGCGGCCATGCGCATCACGCCCGGTGCAGCGGCCGCGGCGCCGCCGCCCGTCGTCGCGGTAGCGGACATCGGCGGCGAGTGGCGGGCGGAAGTCAAATACGACTGGGGCGATACCCATAACGAAGACTTCGCGTTTAACTACGACGGCACCGAGGTATTGGGCACCGCGTCTTATCTAGGCAAAAAACGCGCGCTGTTCGAGGGCCAGCTCAAAGGAGACCGGATCAGCTTCATCACCAAGAGCCAGCAAAGCATCAGCAGCGACAACTCCATCCGCGACGTCGTGCACCACTACACCGGCAAGGTCGCGGGCGATCGTATTCAATTCACCTTGCGCAGCGAGGGCGGCTTCACCGAGCATGTGCCGGTTGAATTCAGCGCGGTGCGCGCGCGATAAGCGCGTAGAAGAGACCAAAGGTGCGATTAAGCGTCGAGCGGCCTTTTCCACGGTGCGCGCACATGATAAGCGCATAGCAGGTCGTGAGTTACCCGCAAGCCGAACTTCACCTCGTTCGATATTGAAAAAACCTGTCGGAACATTCCCCTCTCCCGCGGACGGGGAGAGCGCAGCGAGGGGGGCGTAGCCGGCAGGGGTGAGGGTGCTCGGATGACCACCGTCGCTTCGCAAGAACTCTTTCTCATCTATTCCTTTCCACAGCTCGACCGACTCTCACTCGCGGATGAGGACGAATTACGCCAGCTGGTAATCCCTATGCCAATTTTGAGATAAGTGCTAGTTTTGCCGGAAGGCTATTTTCATGAGCGGCCAGCGCCGCTATGCTGAGGTGAGCAACCGCGCGGACCACGTTACTCTCCGCCGCGGTCGCTGCGCTTTTTATTTCTTTAAGGATGAATCGCCGCCTTTCATGATGCGCCGTCTGCAAGAAATCCGGATTCCCGCGCCGCAATTCGCCGTGGCCTTGCGCGAAAGTTTGACGCAGGGTTACGGGCGCGACGATTTACGCGCCGACGCGCTGGCGGGACTTACGGTAGGCATCGTCGCGATCCCGCTGGCCATGGCGCTGGCCATCGCCAGCGGCGTGCCGCCGCAATATGGTTTGTACACCTGCATCGTCGCCGGGCTGGTCATCGCGCTCAGCGGCGGTTCGCGGGTGAATGTGTCCGGGCCCACCGCCGCTTTCGTGGTGATACTGTTGCCGATCACTCACGCCTACGGGGTGGGCGGTTTGGTGGTGGCCTCGTTGATGGCGGGTTTCATCCTGCTCGCCATGGGCTGGTTGCGGCTCGGCGGTTTGGTGCAATTCATTCCCCATCGGTGACCACCGGTTTTACCGCGGGCATCGCGGTGGTCATCGCCAGTTTGCAGATCAAGGATCTTCTGGGTCTCGAGACCGAAGCGGCGGGCGCGCATTTTTTCGACCGGCTACAAGCCATCGTCGCCGCTCTGCCGAGTTTTCATGTAGTGGATGCCGGCGTGGGCGCGCTCACCCTCGCGCTCATGCTGTGGTGGCCGCGTTTGAAGCTGCGGGTGCCCGCGCACCTGCCGGCGTTGTTGGCCGGTGCGCTGTTCGCCGTCCTGCTCGGCTGGTTATTACCCGAACATCAGGCCGCCACCATCGGCTCGCGTTTTTCCTACAGCATCGACGGCATTTTGCATCACGGCATCCCCGCGCTGCCGCCGCTGCCGGTATGGCCCTGGGAATTGCCCGGCGCCGACGGCCACGCGGTGGGCTTGTCGTTCGCCATGATTCACGCCTTGCTCGGTCCGGCCCTGGCCATCGCCATG
Source organism: Gammaproteobacteria bacterium (assembly GCA_919903055.1). GTDB lineage: Bacteria > Pseudomonadota > Gammaproteobacteria > DRLM01 > DRLM01 > CAKKSB01. The sequence goes on from CAKKSB010000002.1 coordinate 27,458, forward strand.
CTGGGGGCCATCGAGTCCTTGCTGTGCGCGGTGGTGGCCGACGGTTTGGCGGGTATCAAACACAATCCCAACGCCGAACTCGTCGGCCAGGGTTTGGGCAACATCATCGCGCCTTTCTTCGGCGGCTTCGCCGCCACCGCCGCCATCGCCCGCACCGCCACCAACGTCCGCGCCGGCGCGCGCAGCCCCATCGCCGCCGCCGTGCACGCGTTGGTGGTCTTGCTCGCGGTAATCGGCTTCGCGGGCTTGCTGGCCTACGTGCCCATGGCTTCGCTCGCGGCGCTGCTGCTCATCGTCGCCTGGAATATGAGCGAGGTGAAACACGTCATCAACACTTTGAAGATCGCCCCGGCCAGCGACGTGGCGGTGCTGCTGGTGTGTTTTTTCCTCACCGTGGTGTTCGACATGGTAGTGGCGGTGGGTGTGGGCGTGGTGCTGGCGGCCCTGCTGTTCATGCGCCGCATGGCGGAACTCACCGGTACGGAATTGGTGACGCCGCGCGAGCATCCCCACCTCGCCGACCTGCCGCCGCAAGTAGCGGTGTACGACATCAACGGCCCGTTATTTTTCGGCGCGGCGGAAAAGGCGCTGGACAACCTGCGAGAAGTCAGCCCCGAGGTGCGGGTAGTGATCATCGACATGACCGACGTGAGCATGATGGACATGACCGCGCTGGTGGCCTTCGATACGCTGGTGAAAAATATGCGCAAGAAAAAAGTGGCGCTGGTGATCTGCGGCCTGCTCCCGCGGCTCGCCACCAAGCTGGCCAACGCGGGCATCGCGCCGGAGGAGGACGTGTTGCATGTTTGCGATAGCCTTACTCAAGCGCGCGTGATGGCGTTGGATTTGGCGAAAGGATAGGCGACAAAGATGTCGGCTGCATTCATTTGGCGGGGAGCTTGCCCTTTGCGTTTAGGCAGTTTGCGTCGATGACAAGGCGAAGAAGATACATGGTATTTCTATGGCGTTTTAACTTACAGTAGACTCAGTATTGGGGCGTTACAACACACCATTTAAAGATCTTTTCTTGTTCAAAACACCTAAAACAGATTCCGCGAGTCCGGCTAGCTAAATGATTTGAAGCTTGCGAGCAAAACTGCCGTCCACCTCACAGTACCGAGATCACTCAAAGTTTTTCGGCAGGAGATGGGGCACGAATCAACAACAACGCCCCATTCCAATTGGTATCCAGTTCATCACTGCGTTGCGCGAAGCGCCACGACAAATCGCCGAGACTGGTTTCGAGCAGGTTCAGCGGCGTGTTGAATTCATCGCCGGTGAGCGGCATGGTGAATAAGGGCAGCGGGCTCGCGGCGCGCAGGGTGGTGACCGTGCCGACCCATAATGGATTGTGCGGTTGTTGCAGGACGAAGTCCGACCGCCAGAGGCGCAGGACTACCCATTGTCCGTTGCCGGTGCCACGCACCAGGCGGAGGCTGTCGTGACGGCCGTCGTGTACTTGGGGCAGCAGCGGCAACTCCGCCAGCGAAGGCGAAGGCAGCAACCAGTGCAGCAGGGCGGTCGAACTCAGCGCCGGCGGATGCCGCCAGCCTTGGCTTACCAGTTGGGCGGCGAGCGTTTCCAAAGGGCCGGCCCATTGCACCGACAGCGGTTGTTTGGAATGACCTTCGAGATCGAGACGGTACGCAGGCAGAGTGCGCCAGTCGTTTTCCCACCAGGCCTGAGTGTCGAGAGTTTGCAGAGTATGCGGCGGCGTGTGGTGGATGAGATCCTGTTGATAATGGCTACTCATATAAGCGCTGGCGGAGATCAGCAGCGCGGCGAGGGTCAGCAGGGTCAGATGGCGCGGTACTACCGGCACGGCGGTGTGGCGCCGGTAAGCGGCACCCAATACCACCACCCATAACAAGGCGAGCAGCCAGCCGATGAGGGCATTCGAAACCCAGGTGATGCCGAGGTAGAGCTGAGCGAGAATCAGCGACACCACGAACAGGCCGGTGGCGCCATACGGCAGCCAGCGCCATTTGCCGCGCATGCCGTGAGCGACCATCACCGCCAGCAAACCATAGAGCACGGTATTGATGACGATGCCGCCGCCGGTGCCGGTCGGCGCGTCGCCCGGCGGGACGGCCATGCTCCAGCCCAGCGACAGGGTGAGAATTAAAGCGAACGCGGTGGCGCCGGCGACGTGCAGCAAGGCGATCCAGCGGTGGCGCCATGCCAGCCAAATCATCACCGCCGCGATGACCGGCAAGGTGACCGGGCTGTGGCTGAGTTCGGCGAGAAACACCATGATCCGGTCGGCCCACGGCACGCGCAGGCCCTGCATGAAATTGAAGACCGTGATGTCGGCGGTCATCAAATAACTATCGAACAACTCGCGGCCGACGGTGATCAAAGCCAGCGCCAGCGATACCAGCAGGCCGGCCAATACCGCCAGGCCGCGCCATTCAGGTTGTTCGGGATCGAGTACCGACGATACCAGCTTGCCCGCGTAGCGATGCTCGTCGCCCCAGGCCAGCAGCCGGTCCATGATGGCGCTGGCGCGCGGCGCCAGCAGCCGGTAAATGCGATAGATCAGCCAGACGGTCAGCCACAGACTCAATAACACCGTGAGCAACAGCATCGCCAAGCGCGAGGCAACTTCCGACGCCACGTTGAGCGATGCGCCGAACACCACGCCGGGCAGGGTGTAGGCCGGCGCCCAAGCCAGCGCCGAGATGACGTTCACCAGCAGAAAGCGCGCCGGCGGCATGCCCAGCATGCCCGCCACCACCGGGATCACCGGCCGCACCGGCCCGACGAAGCGGCCGAAGATGACGCTTTTGCCGCCGTGGCGCTCAAAAAAAACTTCACCGCGCGCCATCAACGCGGGATAGCGGCGGAACGGCCAGTGCTCGCGCAGCGCGTCTTTGTAGTGATAACCCAGCCAATAACTGAGGCCGTCGCCGACGATGGCCCCGGCCACGGCCCAGGCGAGAGTGGCCCACAGGTCGAGCGCGCCCGCCGCGATCAAGGCGCCGATGCCGAACATCACCGCCACGCCGGGCACGAACAGACCTACGATGGCCAGCGATTCGCTGAGGGAGATGACGAACACCGCCAGCCCGGCCCAGGTGGGGTTGGCGCTGATCCAGTCGATCATGGGTTTGAGTGTCGCGAGGTCCATCTGCTTCCGATTATAACGGCGTTAGGTTCGCGCGCTCAGTCCCGCAAGCGCGCCAGGACGATGCCGTTTTTCTGATAAAGCACCTCGGCGCCGACGAGATCCGCAAGATAGATTGATTTGGTGAGGACGATATCGCCGGCGCGCGGCGCGCGTTTTTCCACCAGCCGTTGCGCGTAGACGTTGAAACTCGGTGTATTGAGCCGCCACATCACCACCGGGTAGTCGCGGGCCTTGGCCAGCGCCGCCGCCTCTTTGACGGGCGCCTGCTGAATGGCCGCCACCAGCGGCGTGATGAAGAGCGAGAGCGCGCATACCGTGATCATACCGCTAGCCAATAATTTGGATTGGGCACTGTGGCGGGTCTCCCACATAAAGTAAAGCATCAGCCCGGCGGCGGCGGCGAAGAACAGCCGGTAAGTCGTACTGAAATAACCGGCGTGGTCTTGCAGCATCGCCGTCGTGTGGGCGTCTTTGATATGTGGCAACGCCGCGCTGATGAATTCCGGCAGCAGCAAGAGCAGGACGAACAACAGCAGCGGCGGCAAGAACAGCCAGCCGCGACCCGGCAGCCGGTCGAAATTCAGCGCCATGAGGATGTACAGCGCGGCGTAACCGTACACCACGTAATGCGGCAGCTTGGTGCCGGACAGCGAGAACAGCACGAATACCAGCGCGAACCACAGCAGCAGGTAACGGCTCAATTCGTCGCGCCACAGCCGCTTGCCCTGGGCCAAAGTCTTGATGAGCACGGCGGTGTAGGGCAGCAGGCCGATCAGTACTACCGGCACGTAATAAAATACGGAACCGCCGTGGCCTTCCATGGCACCTTGAAAGCGCCCGACGTTGTGTTTGAAGAAAAACCCCGCGATGAAGGCATCGCCTTCTTTAAGGTATTGCAGTACGTACCAGGGCAACGCCACCGCCAGAAACAACGCGATCCCCAGCGGGTCGAACACCGCCCGCAGCCAGGCTTTGAATTCGCCGCGACTCAGATAAAATAGCAAGGTCACCGCGCCGGGAATCGCCACCGCCACCGGCCCCTTGGTAAGGAAGCCCAGTCCCATCAGCACGAAACAGGCATACAAATAACCGCGGCGCTGGCGTTGCTGGAATAAAAAAGCCGCGAGCATCGCCGATGTGATGAACAGATTCAGCGCGGCGTCGGCGGTGGCCGCCTTGGCGATGATGGGAATTTCCAGCGAAGTGGCCATGGCGATGGCGGCGATCAGGGCGTACCGTTCGTCGCGCATCGTGCGCACGAAACCGTATACCACCAAGACCCACACGCTGGCCGCCAGCGCCGAAGGCAGGCGCAGCGCGAATTCGTTCCAGCCGAAGGCGAGCACGCTCGCCGCCTGCAGCCAATGAATGAACGCGGGTTTGTCGAAACGCGGTTCGCCGTTGAGATAAGGCGAGATGAAGTCGCCGCGCAGCAACATCTCGCGGGTCGCCTCGCTGAAGGCGCCTTCATCCAAATCGAACAAGGGCACCGAATGGAGGTTAAGGAAAAATCCCAAACTGATGGCCAGCAACAGCAGAAGTCGGAGCGATGTATGGCTTGAAGTCATGGTGTCTCTGCGGCGGCCCGGTCCCGGAAAGGCCGGGGCCGGCCATTATAGAAGATAGTACCGCCCGGCCGTATAGCCTGGTGCGGTTGTTTTGCCCGCCGCGTTTTTTCGCCGCGGCTCCGCCCCTGTGTTATCCTCAAGATACCCTTGCGGGTTCCAGGGAATGGTAAGGGAAATATCATATCGTGGCCGACGCCCGCCGGCTGCAGTGAACGTCTGGTGGAGAGTGGATTCTAAACCTGATCTTGCTATCCGCCCGGGTTGAGATATGACATCGCCAACATTGAGTAAAGATATCCACCAAGAGAATCGCCTGTTGCGGCGGCGCTTGGAGGATTACCTCGCTCAGGCTTATAAAAACGAAGCCAAACTGCGGCGTTTCCAGTCGCATGAATTGCGTCTGATCGGCCTCAACTCCTTTTTTGAATTGATCCAAGAGATACTCTATCCCGATCCGTCGATCTTCAATTGGGACGTGGTGACGCTGCTGTTGTTCGATCCCGAATATGAACTGCGGCGCATCCTCGAAGAGGAAGGTGTGGAAATCCGCGACCACGCGGGCCTGATGTTCGCCGCCGACAGCGACGATCTTGACGCCTTGTTCCCGAGTTCCTTGTTTCCGACTCTCGGCGCGTACAAACCCAAACAGCACGCCCCCTTGTTCGCCGCGACCCGCCGTTCACCCAATAGCATCGCCTTGTTGCCGCTGGTGCGGCACGGACGGGTGATCGGCAGTTTGAATATCGGCAGCTACAACGTCGAACGTTTCGTCAAAGGCGTGCGCACCGATTTCATGGAACACCTGGCGGCGGTGGTGGCGATCTGCATCGAGAACGCCAGTAACTTGGAGCGCCTCAAGCGGCAGGGCTTGACCGACACGCTCACCGCCATCAACAACCGGCGTTTCTTCGATCAGCGGCTCAAGGAGGAATTGGAACGTTCCTCGCGCGAAGGCATGCCGCTCACCTGTCTGCTGCTCGACGTCGATCATTTCAAGAAGGTCAACGACAGTTACGGCCACCAAACCGGCGATCATGTCTTGCGCGAAGTCGCGGCGTTGATTCGCGCCCAATTGCGCGGCAGTGACGTGTTGTCCCGTTACGGCGGCGAGGAATTCGCCGCCTTATTGTCGCGTAGCGCCGCTCACGAAGCGGCGGAAGTGGCCGAGCGGATACGCCAAAGCATCGCCGAACATCAATTCCTCAATACGGACGGCGAGGTATTCCAGGTCACCATTTCCATCGGACTCGCGACTTATCATCCGGAAAAAATTCCCGGTGCCGCCAAATTGCCGGGCGATGTGCTGGTAGGCCATGCCGATCGTGCGCTATACGAAGCGAAATCCAACGGACGCAACAAAGTGGTGAGTGCCGGCGCCATCGAACCAGGCAAGGAATCGTGGTTTTAACGGGGGTTTTTGCCGAGGAAAAGGCCGTCTTGGTTTTTTGATTTGTCCGATGCCGCGGTGCGTCCCTGCATTGCTGACTTAAGCGCGATGAAGCGGGTTTTGTATTTAGCAGAACCCGTCCAGATATTTTCTCAGCGCCATGAACATCAGCACATTGTCTTCCAGATGTTTGGGGTCGAACTCGATGCCCAGGCGATACACGTCACCGTTCTCGCTGAGTCCGGGTTCTTGAGTTTCGTTTTGACACCAGCGGATCCGGGCATTGAGCACGATTTCGAAATCGCGCGAGACGAACAAAATTTTTACCGGGGTACCGCTGGCGATCGCTTGCGTGAAGTGAATGCCCATCCCGGAAATCGAAGCATCGTGCACATTGTCGATAGCGTGCCATTGGTCATGAATATGCAAGCGGAAAAACGCTTTATTATCCGGTATGCGGACAATACGCCGTTCATGACGGCGCCGATCATCTGACATACGACCTCCTCGGAAAATGGGCCCGAGGTGGTTAACGGCCGGCTAAGGGAATTTATTTACGGGTCAGGTTAGGAAATGACGGTTATGCTTCGCCAAACGGGTCGATGAACTCACGCAAGGCGAGAAACAGCATGGAACTGTTTTTTATATCGCGATGATTGAAACGCACGCCGAGCCGGTATCGGCCGTCGTCGTTGTCCGCGACCTCGCCGGGCAAGCTGTCACACCACACCACGGTGCCCTGCACGCGTATCCGCCAGTCATCCTGGTTCAGACCCAGCACCACCGGCGTGGCGGGCGGCAGAGGCGCGGGCAGCACGATACCCGCGCCGGAAACCGATACATTGTTGACCCGGTTGAAAGGATATAAAGCGTCGTCCGATTCGATGAAAAATGAGGAATCCCCTTCCAGCTCCAGTAGCGCTTTGCGCTCGTGTTCGCGGCTTTCGTGCGGCATGGCGACCTTCTCCGACGGCGGTACCGAAGTTAAGTATAGTCGCTCATCGCGGCGGGTGAAGCCGGCGGGTAGGCGTCGGATATGTGGCCGGCGGGCTGCCCGCCGAGCGGTGATCGCGTGGTGCATGCCGTCCATGATCAAGAATATGCCTATTTCATGCCCGCCGTTGCGCCGTGGCCGTGTTGGTTTAACATGATCGTTGAAACCGATCATGTGCCGATGTCCAGGCCGCTGGCCGATCACGATGATGGCATGTTGAAAATAAAGCCGGTTCTCCGTCGCGAATCGCGCGACCGAGATCTCGCGCCGGGCAATCCGCTAACACGTTGGAGCTGACGCGGTTTAAGGCGAAGTCCCGTTTAGAAAGAGCTTGCCCTGCCGATAAATTCTGTAGTCAGAATCATATTTTCCCGAGGCATGGCGCGATCCGCGCGGCGGCCCGGGTGAGGAAGCCGAAGTGGGATTGAAAAGCTGGCTGGTACGACGCATGACCCGGTGGCTGGCCAAGGAACGCCCGCTCAGCGACATGCCGTTGTGCGATTTCGAGCGCCTTTCTTTGGAAATACGCCCCGGCGATGTGTTGCTGGTGGAAGGCCGCAGCCGGGTCAGCGACATCATCAAGAACATCACCCAAACCGCCTGGACTCATTCCGCGCTGTATGTCGGCCGCCTGCGCGATATCGAAGATCCCGGCCTGCGCGCGCTTATCGGAAAATTTTACGACGGCGATGAAAACCAGCAGTTGATCATCGAAGCCTTGCTCGGCCAGGGGACCTTGGTATTGCCGCTCGCCAAATACCGCGGCGAGCACTTGCGCATCTGCCGGCCGCGCGGTTTATCGGGGCAGGACGCTCAGCGCATCATCGATTATTGCGCGCGTCATTTGGGTACCGATTATGATCTCCGCCAACTGGTCGACCTCGCGCGGTTCATGGTGCCTTACACCGTACTGCCGCGCCGCTGGCGTTCCAGTTTGTTCGAGCACAATGCCGGCATTCCGACCCGCACCGTCTGTTCGTCGATGATTGCCGCCGCCTTCACCGGCGTGCATTATCCGATTCTTCCGGTCATACAGCGCGGCGCCGACGGCAAGCTGCAACTTTACAAACGCAACACGCGGCTGTTCACGCCGCGCGACTTCGATTATTCGCCTTATTTCGACATCATCAAATATCCGATACTCGGCGTCGACGACCTGGCATTGTATCGTCAGCTGCCGTGGAATCAGGACGGCGTGATTTGCAACGACGAAAATGATTGCTTCATTCCAGCGCAAGCCGGAGTCGTTGCGGCCACGCACGCTGAAGATGCCGCACCCGCCGCGCCGCGCCGCAAAGGCAAGGTGGTTTTTTTCGGTAATAGAAAGGGTACGTGATGGATCCGTGGCTTTGGTCGGTGGTGCTGATTGCTGGTCTGGTGGCACTGGCATATTGGGGCGTTCCGCTCCTCATCGCCGCGGCGCTGACCGCCGGTTTCGCCTTGCTGTCCACTGTTGCATTCTATCCGGGATTTTTTCCATTGCTGCTGGGTTGGCTGATGGCAGCGCTGTTACTAACGTTGACCATTAAGCCGTTGCGGCGAGCGCTAATCAGCGATCGTGTCCTGCCGGTGTTGCGGCGCGCCTTGCCGGCGATGTCGCAAACCGAACGCGACGCGCTGGAGGCGGGCACGGTGTGGTGGGATGCCGAGTTGTTCAGCGGCCGTCCCGACTGGAATAAATTGCTCGCCATTCCGGTGCCGCGCCTGAGCAAGGAGGAACAGGATTTTCTCGACGGCCCGGTGGAGCAACTCTGCCGCATGCTGGACGACTGGCAAATCACCCAGGAAGAATTCGACCTGCCGCCTGAGGTGTGGGCCTATCTCAAGGCGCATGGCTTTTTCGGCATGATCATCCCCAAACGTTACGGCGGCCTGGAATTCTCGGCGCTCGGCCACTCGGCGGTGGTGATGAAAATTTCCACCCGCAGCACCACCGCGGCGGTGACGGTGATGGTGCCCAACTCGCTCGGTCCCGCCGAGTTGCTGCTGCATTACGGTACCGAAGCGCAAAAAAATCATTATCTGCCGCGGCTGGCTTGCGGCGAAGACGTGCCGTGTTTCGCCTTGACCGGTCCCGAGGCCGGTTCGGACGCCAGCTCGATACCCGATACCGGCGTGGTATGCCGCGCGCTGTTCGAGGGTAAAGAGACTCTAGGAATCCGCCTCAACTGGGACAAGCGTTACATCACCCTCGGCCCGGTGGCGACGGTGCTGGGCCTCGCCTTCAAGCTGCATGACCCCGATCGCTTATTGGGCCAACAAGCGGCGCTCGGCATCACCGTGGCGCTGATCCCCACCGACACGCCGGGCATCGACATCGGCAATCGCCATTTTCCGCTCAACATCCCTTTTCAGAACGGCCCCAACCGCGGCCACGACGTCTTCATCCCGATGGATTGGGTGATCGGTGGTGAACAGCGAGTCGGTCAGGGTTGGCGGATGCTGATGGAAAGCCTGGCGGCCGGCCGTTCGATCTCCCTGCCGGCGCTCAGCACCGGCGCGGGCAAATTGGCCAGCCGCGCCACCGGCGCCTATGCCCGCGTTCGCAAACAATTCAAAACTCCCATCGGCCGTTTCGAAGGAGTCGAGGAGGCGCTGGCGCGCGTAGCGGGCTATACCTATATGATGGACGCGGCGCGTACCATGACCGCCGGCGCGGTGGATTTGGGGGAGAAACCGTCGGTGATTTCGGCGATCGTCAAATACCAGCTCACCGAACGCATGCGCCAAATCGTCAACGACGCCATGGACGTGCAGGGCGGCAGCGCCATCTGCATGGGCCCACGCAATTTCATGGGCCGCGTCTACCAAGCGATTCCCATCAGCATCACCGTGGAGGGTGCCAATATTCTCACCCGCAGTCTCATCATCTTCGGCCAGGGCGCGGTGCGCTGCCATCCCTTTGTGTTGAAAGAAATGCAGGCGGTGGCGGAAAAAGACCCGGCTGTGGCCTCGCGGAATTTCGACGCGGCTTTGTTCGGCCATCTCGGCTTCACGCTGGGCAACGCGGCGCGGGCATGGTGGCTGGGGCTGACCGGTGCGCGCTGGACGGCCGCGCCGGCGACCGGCTCGACTCGCCGCTATTATCAGCAGCTCAGCCGTATGAGCGCAGCCTTCGCGCTCGCCGCCGACTTGGCCATGCTCAGCCTGGGCGGCGCGCTCAAGCGCAAGGAAAAACTTTCGGGCCGCTTCGCCGATGTGTTGAGCCAGTTGTATCTGGCCTCGGCGGTACTGAAACGTTTTGAAGATCAGCAGCGCCCCGTGGCCGATCTGCCTCTGGTACGCTGGGCCTGCGAAGATGCCCTGCGGCAAATGCAGACCGCGCTGGACGGCGTGTTGAAAAATTTGCCACAGCGGCCGCTGGCCTGGCTGTTGCGCGTGCTGATCTTCCCGCTTGGCAAACCGTATTCTGCGCCGGACGACCAACTCGGTCATGAAGCGGCGAGCCTGTTGCTCGCGCCGTCGGCGGCGCGCGACCGTCTCACCGCCGGCATGTTCGTGCCCGCCGAGGCGGAGCAGGCTTTGGGCCGGCTGGAACTGGCCTTGCATGAAGTGGAGCGCGCCGAGGCGATTGAAAAAACCCTTGCCCAGGCCGTCAAGGGCGGCCGTCTCCCCCAGGCGCCGCTGTTGGACGTGGTCGAATTCGCCGTGGCGCATGGGGTCATCGATCAACATGACGCCGAACGCGTGCGCAATGCCGAGCGGTTGCGGCGCGAGGTAATTACCGTCGATGAATTTTCCAAAGAGTATTTGAGGAGGCGTTCACATGGCTGATGGCGCGATGAATCAAGGACGGCCGGTTTACGTCGTCGACGGCGCGCGCACGCCGCAATTGAAAGCCAAAGGCGCGCCGGGCCCGTTTAGCGCCGCTGATCTTGCGGTGGGCGCCGGCCGGCCCCTGTTGCTGCGGCAGCCCTTCGAACCCGCCGCCTTCGATCAAGTGATATTGGGCTGCGTGATGCCCGGCCCCGACGAGGCCAACATCGCGCGGCTGGTGGCGTTGCGGCTGGGCTGCGATCAGCGCACGCCGGCCTGGACCGTGCAGCGCAATTGCGCCTCCGGCATGCAGGCCCTCGACAACGCCTTTCACGACATCGCCGCCGGCCGTTCCGATCTGGTGTTGGCGGGCGGCGTCGAATCTATGAGCCGCGCGCCGGTGTTGTTGAGCGACGCGATGGTGATGTGGCTGGCGCGATGGGGCGCGGCGCGCAATCTCGGCGCGCGCGCCAAGGCGCTTACTCAATTGCGGCCCGCCCATCTCGCGCCGGTAATCGGCCTGCTGCGCGGCCTCACCGATCCGCTGGTGGGTTTGAACATGGGCCAGACCGCCGAGAATCTCGCCTACCGTTTCAAGATCAGCCGCGAGGAGATGGACGCCTTCGCCTTGGAGAGTCATCGCCGTCTCGCCGCCGCGCAGGACGATGGACGGCTCGGCGAAATCGAATTGCTGTACGACGGCGCGGGCAAAGTCTACGGCGAGGACGACGGCCTGCGCCGCGACGGCGACATGACCAAGCTCGCCAAATTGAAGCCGGTGTTCGACAAAAAATTCGGCATGGTCACCGCCGGCAACAGCGCGCAGATCACCGACGGCGCGGCGCTGTTGATTCTCGCCAGCGAAGCCGCGGTGAAAAAATACCGGCTGCCGGTGTTGGGCCGCATCGTCGACAGTCAGTGGGCCGGCGTCGATCCGGCGCAGATGGGGCTTGGCCCCGCCAACGCCATCGCGCCGTTGCTGCAACGCGGTAAGCTCGGTGTCAACGACGTCGATTATTGGGAGATCAACGAAGCCTTCGCCGCGCAAGTGCTGGCGGTGCTCGCCGCGTTGAAGGACGAAACCTATAGCCGGGTCGAGCTCGGCTGGGATCACGCGGTGGGCGAGATTCCCCGCGAGCGTCTCAACATCGACGGCGGCGGCGTCAGTCTGGGTCATCCGGTGGGCGCCAGCGGCGCGCGTATCGTGCTGCATTTGTTACACGTGTTGCAACAGCGCGGTGGTCGCCGTGGCATCGCCAGTTTGTGCATCGGCGGCGGCCAGGGCGGCGCCATGTTGCTGGAAAGCGAGGGTTGAACCATGGCCGATGAGCTGATGTACACACACTGGCATCTGGAGATCGACGCCAAGCGCATCGCCTGGCTGGCCATGGATAAAGCCGAGGCCGGCGCCAACGTGCTTTCCAAAGCCGTGCTGCAAGAATTACAAACCGTCATCGACGCGCTCGCTGTCGCGCGGCCGCGCGGCCTGGTGATTTATTCGGCCAAGGCCAATGGCTTCATTGCCGGCGCCGACGTGAAGGAATTCACCGCACTGAACAATTTCGAGGAGGCGACGGAGCTGGTCGGCCGCGGCCAGGCGGTGTTGAACCGTCTCGAAGCCTTGCCGTTTCCCACCGTCGCGATGATCCATGGTTTTTGCCTGGGCGGCGGCATGGAGCTGGCGCTGGCTTGCCGCTATCGCGTCGCCGAAGACGATCCGCGGACCCGGCTGGGATTGCCCGAAGTGAAGCTCGGCATCCATCCCGGCTTCGGCGGCACCGTGCGTTTGCCGCCGTTGATCGGCGCGCCGCTGGCGATGGATTTGATGTTGAGCGGCCGCACCGTGGAGGCGCGCCAGGCGCAAAAAATGGGCTTGGTAGATTATGCCGTGCCGGCGCGGCAGTTGCGGCGCGCCGCCGAAAGCATGGTGCTGGAACAGCCTCAACCGCATCAGCCCAAATTTTTCCAGCGCATCACAAATCATGGTGCGCTGCGGCCGCTGCTGGCGTCCATGCTGCGCAAGAAAGTGGCGGACAAGGCACCGCCGCAACACTATCCCGCGCCTTACGCGATGATCGACCTTTGGTCGGAATACGCCGGCAACCGTAAGCGGATGATGCAGGAGGAGGCCCGCTCGGTGGCGCGGCTGGTAACCGGCGACACCGCGCGCAATCTGGTGCGGGTGTTCTTTTTGCAGGAGCGTCTCAAGTCGCTGGGCCGCGGCGCGGATTTCAACGCCAAACACGTGCACGTGATCGGCGCCGGCGTGATGGGCGGCGACATTGCCGCTTGGTGCGCGCTGCGCGGTTTGCGGGTCACGGTGCAGGACCGCAATCCCGAGGCCCTCGGCCGGGTGATGAAACGCGCGCAAGCTTTGTATAAAAAGAAATTGAAATTGCCGCGGCTGGTGCAGGCCGCCATGGACCGCTTGCAGCCGGACCGGGCCGGCGCCGGCTTACGACGCGCCGATGTGGTCATCGAGGCGATTTTCGAAGACGTCAAAGCGAAACAGCATCTCTATCGCGAGGTCGAACCGCTGATCCGCGCCGACGCGCTGCTCGCCACCAACACCTCGAGTATTCCGCTGGAGACCTTGAGCGAAGTGCTGCAACGTCCCGAACGTTTGGTGGGCGTGCACTTCTTCAATCCGGTCGCGCAAATGCAATTGGTGGAAGTGGTGGCCAGCACGCTGACGTCGCCCGAAGTAGCGAAGCAGGCCGCCGCCTTCGTGCGGCAGATCGATCGTCTGCCTTTGCCGGTCAAGAGCTCGCCGGGTTTTTTGGTGAACCGGGTGTTAATGCCATATTTGCTGGAAGCAGTAACCTTGGAAGCGGAAGGCGTGCCGGCGACGGTGATCGACGCCGCCGCCACCGAATTCGGCATGCCGATGGGGCCGATCCTGCTCGCCGATACCGTGGGCCTCGATATCTGTCTTTCGGTAGCGGAAATTCTTTCCAAACAATTGCAGCGCGGCGAAGTGCCGCCGCGCTTGCGCGAACTGGTCGCCGCCGGCCATCTCGGCAAGAAAAGCGGCCGGGGATTTTATACCTATCAAGGCGACCGGCCGGTGTTCGTCAAACCGCCCAAGGGTTATCAGCCGTCGGCGGATATCACCGACCGCTTGATGTTTCGTTACTTCAACGAGGCGATGGCCTGTCTCCGCGAAGGCGTGGTGGAAGACGCCGGCTTGCTCGATGCGGGTATGATCTTCGGTACCGGCTTCGCGCCGTTCCGCGGCGGGCCGCTGCATTTCGCGCGCCATACCGGCGCGCTGGCGGTGCGGCGGCGTTTAGAAGAGTTGACTCAAGAACACGGCCAGATTTTTCAGCCCGACGAGGGATGGCAGTCCGCATAATAAACCTGATGAGGCGCCGATGTCATATGCCGTACCGGACATTATCACGCCGCAAACCGCGGTAACCCTGGCGGGGCTGTTCCGCGAACGGGTGCGGCGCAGCCCCGACGCGTCCGCCTATCGCTATTTCGACGAAACCACCATGCAGTGGCAGACCGCGCGCTGGGCCGACATGGCCCGCCAAGTCGCACGCTGGCAATCCGCGCTGTCGCAAGAAGGTTTGCAACGCGGCGACCGCGTGGCGGTGATGCTGCAAAACGGCCGCGAATGGGTGTGTTTCGAACAGGCCGCGCTGGGGCTGGGCCTGGTGGTGGTACCGCTCTACGTCAACGACCGCGCGGAAAACGCCGCGTATATTTTGCGCGATGCCGGCGCCAAGTTCCTGGTGATCGGCGGCGCCGAACATTGGGAGGGATTATGCGAGGTGCGCAGTCAACTCGCTGAGCTGGTACGCATCGTGGTGGAGAAATCCTTCGACGGCATGGATTCCTCACTTACCTTGTTGAGCGCCTGGCTGCCGGTCGACGGCGGCGAGTTGCGCACGGTCGACGGCGACGCCGACGACCTCGCGACCTTGGTCTACACCTCGGGCACCACCGGACATCCCAAAGGCGTGATGCTCAGTCACCGCAACATTTTGAGCAACGCCTACAGTTGTTCGCGCACGGTGCCGGTCGATGGCGACGATGTCTTCCTGTCGTTTCTGCCTTTGTCGCATGCGCTCGAGCGCAGCGTAGGTTATTACCTGCCGATGATGGCGGGCGCGACGGTGGCCTATGCCCGTTCCATTCCCGACTTGCCGGAGGATTTGCTCAGCGTGCGGCCCACCATCCTCATTTCCGTGCCGCGCATCTACGAACGCATCTACGCCAAACTCTGCGCCCAGCTCGATGAAAAGCCGCCCATGGCGCGGCGCCTGTTCGAGTCGGCGGTGGAAGTCGGCTGGCAGTGTTTCGAGCACCGCCAGGGCCGCGCGCCGTGGCGAGTACCACAAGTGTGGTGGCCGTTGCTGGAAAAATTAGTGGCTCGCAAATTGATAAACAAAATGGGCGGCCGGGTGCGAGTAGCGGTGTGCGGCGGCGCGCCGTTGTCGCCGGCCATCGCAAAGGTGTTCGTCGGTTTGGGCCTGCCGCTCATTCAAGGCTACGGCCTCACCGAGACCAGTCCGGTGGTGTGCGCCAATAAGCTGGAAGATAATATTCCCGCCAGCGTAGGCCTACCTTTGCAGGATGTGGCGGTCAGTCTCGGCAATAACGGCGAATTACTGGTGCGCGGTCCGAACGTGTGCCTGGGTTATTGGAATAAGCCGGAGGCGAGCGCGGCATTGATCGATAGCGATGGCTGGCTGCACACCGGCGATGTGGCGCGCATCGAAGGCTGCCACGTCTTCATCACCGGTCGGCTCAAGGAGATCATCGTGCTCGCCAACGGCGAAAAATTGCCGCCGGCGGATATGGAGACCGCCATCGGCCGCGATCCGGTGTTCGAACATGTGCTGGTGATCGGTGAAGGACGGCCGTATCTGAGCGCGCTGGTGGTGCTCACGCCCGAACGCTGGAAAACGCTGGCGCGGAGTCTGGATATCAATCCCGATGCGGCGGAGGCATTGCATTCCAAAGCGGTGGAGAAATGGGCCTTGGGTTGTATTGCCGCGCAGGTGCGCGGTTTTCCCGGCTATGTGCAAGTGCGGCGGGTGGCGGTAAGTCTGTTACCCTGGACCATCGAAAACGGTTTGCTCACGCCGACGCTCAAAGTGCGGCGCGAGCGTATTCTCGCCCAATTCCGCGACGAGGTGGATCGGCTCTACCAAGGACATTGATGATGAAAGGAAGCCGCGCATGATTTCTCCCTGTCTGCCGCAGGACCGCGATCCCACTTTGCGTATCGTGGCCATGCCCACCGACACCAACGCCGCGGGCGATATCTTCGGCGGCTGGATCATGTCGCAGGTGGACATCGCCGCCAGTATCGCCGCCTTGCGCCGCGCCAAAGGACGGGTGGTGACGGTGGCGGTGAATTCCTTTGAGTTTCACCGGCCGGTGTTCGTCGGCGATCTCATCAGCTGCTACGCCGAAGTGACGCGGGTGGGACGCACGTCACTCACCGTGGAAGTCGAAGTGTTCGCCGAACGCAATCGCCAGCAGGACGATTGCATTAAAGTCACCCAGGCGACGCTGACCTTCGTGGCGGTCGACGACCAGCGGCAACCGCGACCGGTGCCGCCCGCGGCGGCATGATGGAATTCTAGAAAAAAGCGGTTGACCACGGAGGACACGGAGGGAAATCAACGATGGTGAGCCCTAGTCGAAGTCGTTCGATAGATTAATGCCCAATGTCACACTGTCTTGATTCTCCGTGCCCTCCGTGGCTTGCAGCTAAATTATGGATAGCATCGAGCTGTTTGAAGTCGCCTTGCTTTATCCTTCTCCCGAATAAACTTGTGACCTCAGCCGGCCGGCGCGACCGCGCCGCGCGGCGCGCGATCCAGCCGCCGATAAGAAATCGCTTCGCCGATGTGGGTAGCTTGTATCGCGGGCGCATCCGCAAGATCGGCGATGCTGCGCGCCACCCGCAGAACGCGATGAAAGGCGCGCGCCGAAAAACCCAAACGTATTACCGCCTGTTCCAATAAATCCTCCGCGGCTTTATCCAGCGCGCACGTGCGCTCCGTTTCTGTTGTCGTTAAATGATGATTGAGTTTGCCCGCCCGCGCCATTTGCCGCGTTTGAGCGGCGTGCACACGCTCGCGCACGTCGGCGCTGGAGGGTTCGTTGGCGGTTTGCGCGCCTCGCATCAGCTCGTGCGGCAGCGCCGGCACTTCAACGTGCAAGTCGATGCGATCGAGCAGCGGGCCGGAGAGGCGGGCGCGGTAACGCAGCACGTTTTCCGCGCTGCACCGGCAGCGGCCGTTCGCATCGCCGAGGTAACCGCACGGGCAGGGGTTCATCGCCGCGATCAATTGAAAACGCGCCGGGAATTCCGCCTGGTGCGCGGCGCGGGATATGACGATGCGCCCCGCTTCCAAGGGGCCGCGCAACACCTCCAGCACCCGGCGATCGAACTCGGGCAATTCGTCGAGGAACAATACGCCGTGATGGGCCAGTGAAATTTCGCCGGGCCGCGGTTGCGAGCCGCCGCCCACCAGCGCCACCGCCGACGCGGTGTGATGCGGGGCGCGGTAGGGACGGCGGCCCCATGACGCGGCGGTGAAACCCTGATCGCTGATCGACGCGATGGCCGCCGCTTCGAGGGCCGCCTCTTCGCTGAGCGGTGGCAGGATGGAGGTGAGCCGTGAGGCCAGCATGGTTTTGCCGGTGCCCGGCGGGCCGATGAACAATAAATTGTGGCCGCCGGCGGCGGCGATTTCCAAGGCGCGTTTGGCGTGATGCTGGCCGCGCACGTCGCGCAAATCCGGGTCGTGCGGCGCGGGTGTCATCGCCGGAATTTCCGTGAGTACGTGCGGCGCGAGGCGCGTCGTGCCGCGCAGGTGTTCGCACACTTCCAGCAAATGCCGGGCGCCGAACACCACCGCATCCCGCGCCAGCGCCGCTTCGTCGGCGTTGACTTGTGGCAGGATCACCGCGCGTCCCGCGTTGCGGCTGTGCAAGGCGAAAGGTAACGCGCCGCGGACGCTGCGCAATTCGCCGGTGAGCGCGAGTTCGCCGACGAATTCGTGGGTGTGCAGCGCGTCGTTGGGAATTTGCCCGGAGGCGGCGAGGATGCCGAGCGCGATGGGCAGGTCGAAGCGGCTGCCGTCCTTGGGCAGATCGGCGGGCGCCAGATTGATGGTGATGCGCCGCGCGGGAAAGTCGAATTGCGCGTTCAATAACGCGGCGCGCACCCGGTCCTTGCTTTCCTTGACGGTGGCCTCGGGCAGGCCGACGATCGACAGGCCGGGCAAACCGTTGGCGAGGTGCACCTCGACGGTGACGGCCGGTGCGCTAATGCCTTCCTGCGCGCGGGTATGAATGACAGCGAGGGACACGGTGCGCCTTTCTTCCTGAGGCCTGTGTATGCCGATATTTCGCCGCGGCGGGCGGCGTCATGCCTTCGCCATTATTCCCGAGAAATTTCTCTATCGCCAGGAATTAGACGCCCGGTTTGTGCGGTTGGCCGTGATTTTCCAACGCGGCGATCTGCCGTTCCAGTGCCTCGAGCTGGAGGCGGGTGCGGGCCAGCAGCGCGGTTTGCACGTCGAATTCTTCGCGAGTGACCAGATTCAATTTGGCGAAGCCGCTCTGCAGGATCGCCCGGAAATTTTTTTCGGCGTCCTGCTGAAGCTCGCGCACGCCGGCGGGCAAAGCGTTGGCGAGCCGTTCCGCGAGTTGATCGAGTAGGTGGGGATCCATCATGGTGTGGCGCTCCTGTGTCGGGTTGGTTTAACGCGAGGGATCAGTCTACTGCAATTCATAAAAAGTGTACCAGGGATGCTCGCACTACACTGGTGCGAAGGCTTTTTATCGCATCCAAGATGGTGCGCCAGGTTGCTTCGGTTGAGGCCGGATCGGGGTCATACCGCTGAAATAGAGCCGCTTTTTTGAGTGGCATACATCGTGCTGAAGGCTAGACCGTAGGCCGTTTGGCGAGGCGCCGCAAGCTGGGGGCCCGCGCAAATATACCAGGGTTGTTCCGGTGGGCCGTGATCGGTTCAGGGCAGGGGACGCAATCCGGCGCGTGGGATTCTGATTCGAGGAGAGATAACCATGAAGCTAGTCGTAGCGATTATTAAACCATTCAAACTGGACGACGTGCGCGAAGCATTGTCGGAAATCGGGGTGCAAGGCATCACCGTCACCGAGGTCAAGGGATTTGGCCGGCAAAAAGGCCATACCGAATTATATCGGGGCGCCGAATACGTGGTGGATTTTCTGCCCAAAGTGAAACTGGAAGTGGCGATTGATGATGCCTTGCTCGATCGGGTGATCGAGAGCGTTACCAAGTCCGCCAATACCGGCAAGATCGGCGACGGAAAAATCTTTGTCTTCAATCTGGATCAGGCCATTCGAATCCGCACGGGCGAAACCGGCCCGGATGCTCTTTAAGCGGGGGAGTTACTCATGAAGCTAAATAAAAATGTAATCGGCGTTTTCCTATCGGCGCTCTTGATGATGGGTATGTTGCCCGCGGCCATGGCCGAGGACACGGCGCCCGCGGCCGAAACGCCCATGCTCGAAACCCCGGCGGTTGAAATGGCCGCCGAGGACGTGCCGGCGGTGGAGGTCGTCGTCGAAGAGGCCGCGCCGGCGGCGCCCACTCCCACGCTCAATTCCGGCGATACCGCGTGGATGCTCACCTCCACGGCGCTGGTGTTGTTCATGACCATTCCGGGCCTCGCCTTGTTTTACGCCGGCATGGTGCGGTCGAAAAATGTCTTGTCGGTAATGATGCAGTGTTTCGCCATTACCTCGCTCATCACGGTCTTGTGGATGGTCATCGGTTACAGTCTGGCCTTCGATACCACCGGCATGCAGGCGGGCGTCACCAATCTCAACTCCTTCATCGGCGGTTTGAGCAAGTTGTTCTTATCGGGCGTGACGGTGGCGAGTTTGACCGCGGCGATTCCCGAAACCGTGTTCATGACTTTCCAGATGACCTTCGCGATCATCACCCCGGCCTTGATGGTGGGCGCCTTCGCCGAACGCATGAAGTTCTCCGCCATGCTGTGGTTCATGGGTATTTGGTCATTGGTGGTGTACGCCCCCATCGCCCATATGGTGTGGAGCGGCCCCGGCGGTTTGTTCTGGGACATGGGCGTGCTCGACTTCGCCGGCGGCACCGTGGTGCACATCAACGCCGGTATCGCCGGCCTGGTGGCGGCGCTGGTACTGGGTAAACGCAAAGGTTGGCCGACCACCGCCATGCCGCCGCACAGCCTGGTGCTGACGGTGATCGGCGCTTCCATGCTCTGGGTGGGCTGGTTCGGCTTCAACGCCGGTTCGGCGGTCGCTGCCAACGGCACCGCGGGCATGGCCATGGCGGTCACCCAGATCGCCACCGCCGCCGCCGCTTTGGCCTGGATGTTCAGCGAATGGCTGGGTCACGGTAAACCCAGCGTGCTCGGCATCGCCTCGGGTGCGGTGGCGGGCCTGGTGGCCATCACCCCCGCCTCCGGGTTCGTCGGTCCGATGGGTGCGCTGGTGATCGGTTTGGCGGCGGGTGTGTTGGCTTTCCTCGCCTCCACCAAACTCAAGCGCGCGCTCAAATACGACGACTCGCTCGATGTATTCGGCGTGCACGCGGTAGCCGGCATCGTCGGCGCGGTGCTCACCGGCGTCTTCGCCGCGACCACCATGGGCGGTGTGTCGGACATCCAAATCGGCAGCCAGGTGTGGACTCAGATCAAAGGCGTGGCCATCACCGTGATCTACTGTGGCGTCGCCACTTTCATCATCTTGAAAGTGCTGGATGTGGTGATCGGCTTGCGCGTCACCGAAGAACAGGAAACCGAAGGGTTGGACATCGCGCTGCACGACGAACGCGGTTACAACCTCTAATCCACCAGATACGTCGGTACCTTGCGGGCGCCTTATGGCGCCCGTTTTTTTGCCGCTCGAAAAGCGGTATTGCTAGTGCCGCCCGGACGGCGGGTGTTGTTCAAGAGTGATGAAGATTAAACCGCCAAGGCGCCAAGCGCGCCAAGATTATTTTTAAAATTTGACGATTATTTTCTTGGCGTCTTGGCGTCTTGGCGTCTTGGCGTCTTGGCGTCTTGGCGTCTTGGCG
>CAKKSB010000003.1 GCA_919903055.1 Gammaproteobacteria bacterium
TTGGCCAGCAGCAGGCGGTTTCTGGTGCCGAGCTGCCGGTGGTCGTGCGCGTAGCGCAAGGTCAGTCCTTTGTATGACGTGCCGTACGTGTTCTTGATCTGGTCGCCACCGAAGCCGGTGGTGAGGATCACTTCACCCGTTCCGCCATGGCGCGAGTGGCGTTGACCAGCGCGCTGACGGTGCCCGGCTCGGTGGCGGAGTGGCCGGCGTCGGCGATGATCTTCAATTCCGCGGCGGGCCAGGCCTGCTGCAAACGCCAGGCGTTTTCGACCGGGCAGACCACGTCATAACGGCCGTGCACGATGACGCCGGGAATATCTTTGAGACGATGCGCGTCGCGGAGGATCTGCTCCGGCTCGAGAAAACTGTCGTGCATGAAATAGTGACACTCGATGCGCGCCAGGCTCAGCGCGGTGTGCGGATCGCTGAAGCGATTGACGACTTCGGGCTTGGGCCGCAGGGTGGAGCAGCGTCCCTCCCAGGTCGACCACGCCTTGGCGGCGGACATGCGGGCGATCTCGTTGCCGCCGGTAAGCAGCCGGTAATAAGCGCCGACCATATCACCGCGTTCCTCGGGCGCCACCGGTTTCAGATAATCCTCCCAATAATCGGGGAAGAGATGATTGGCGCCTTCCTGATAAAACCAGCGGATTTCCCAAGGCGCGCAGAGAAAGATGCCGCGCAGAATCAGGCCGCGCACCCGCGCGGGATACGTCTCGGCGTACACCAGCGCCA
This sequence comes from Gammaproteobacteria bacterium, assembly GCA_919903055.1. Classification (GTDB taxonomy): domain Bacteria; phylum Pseudomonadota; class Gammaproteobacteria; order DRLM01; family DRLM01; genus CAKKSB01. The sequence goes on from CAKKSB010000003.1 coordinate 736, forward strand.
AGGTCGAACCCCAGGAGCCGCCGAACACCAGCCAGCGATCGATGCCGAGCAGAACGCGGATTTTTTCCATGTCCGCCACCAAGTGCGGGGTGCTGTTGTCGGTCAATTCCGCGTGCGGCGTCGACCGCCCCGCGCCGCGCTGATCGAACAGCACGATGCGATAAACATTGGGATCGAAAAAACGGCGGTGATAAGGTTCGCAACCGGCACCGGGACCGCCATGGACGAACACCACCGGCACGCCTTGGGGATTGCCACATTCTTCTACATATAACGTGTGCAGCCCATCCACTTTAAGACTGTGACTGAGATAAGGCTTAATATCCGGATAAAGCGCCGTCATCATCAACTCCCGAAAAATCATAGCCTCACATCATACCCGCAAAGCGGGACGAGGGAAGCGGGCATTGATTTGGGTCGTCCGATAGTGGCGCCTGGCCGGTGACCGCGCCAGGCGGAGCCCGTGGCCGTACCGCTTAACGCGAGGCGCGTTTGCGGTCGTTTTCCAGCAACATTTTTTTGCGCAACCGGATGAAATTGGGCGTGACTTCCACCAGTTCGTCGTCGTCGATGAATTCCAGCGCCTGCTCCAGACTCATGCGGATCGGCGGAGTGAGAATCAACGCTTCGTCGGTGCCCGCGGCGCGGATGTTGGTGAGCTGCTTGGCCTTGAGGGCGTTCACCACCAGATCGTTGTCGCGGGAGTGAATGCCGATGATCATGCCTTCGTAGACTTCTTCGGCATGGCCGATGAACAAACGGCCGCGCTCTTGCAGATTGAACAAGGCGTAGGCCAGGGCCTTGCCCATGGCGTTGGCGATCAGCACGCCGTTGAGGCGCTGGCCGAACGAACCTTTTTTCATGGGACCGTAGTGATCGAAGACGTTGTACAGCAGGCCGGTGCCCTGGGTGGCGGTGAGAAACTCCGTGCGGAAACCGATCAGGCCCCGCGAGGGAATGATGAAGTCCAGACGCACCCGGCCCTTGCCGTCCGGCATCATGTTCTGCAAATCGCCGCCGCGGGTGCCGAGCCGTTCCATGATCGTACCCTGGTGCTGTTCTTCCACGTCCACGGTGAGCTGTTCGAAGGGTTCGTGCTTCTCGCCGTTCACTTCCTTGATGATGACTTCGGGACGCGACACGCCGAGCTCGTACCCTTCGCGGCGCATGTTCTCGATGAGGATGCCGAGGTGCAATTCACCGCGGCCGGCGACGCGGAATTTATCCGGGTCCTCGGTCTCTTCAACGCGCAGCGCGACGTTGTGCAGAAGTTCGCGCTGCAAACGGTCGCGGATCTGGCGCGAGGTGACGTATTTGCCGTCGCGGCCGGAGAAAGGCGAGGTGTTGACCTGGAAGGTCATGCGCACCGTCGGTTCATCGACCATCAGCGGCGGTAAGGCTTCGGCGGCCTTGGGATCGCACAAGGTATCGGAGATGTTGAGTTCTTCGACGCCGGTGAAGGCGATGATGTCGCCGGCCTGCGCCTCTTGGGTTTCCACCCGGTCGAGGCCTAAAAAGCCCAGCACCTGCAAGATGCGGCCGTTGCGCTTATTGCCTTCGCGGTCGAGGATCACCACCGGGGTGTTGGGTTTGATGCGGCCGCGGGCGATGCGGCCGATGCCGATGACACCGACGTAGCTGTTGTAATCGAGCTGGGAGACCTGCATCTGGAAGGGACCTTCCATGTCCACCTTCGGCGGCGAGACATGTTTGAGGACCGCTTCGAACAAGGGCGTCATGTCGCCGCTGCGCACGTCGGAGGTCAGCCCGGCATAACCGTTGAGCGCCGAGGTGTAAATCACCGGGAAATCCAACTGCTCGTCGGTGGCGCCCAAGCGGTCGAACAAATCAAAGGTCTGGTCCAGCACCCAGTCGGGCCGCGCGCCGGGACGGTCGATCTTGTTGATGACCACGATCGGCTTCAAGCCCTGGGCGAAGGCCTTCTGGGTGACGAAGCGGGTCTGCGGCATCGGGCCTTCCACCGCGTCCACCAGCAGCAGCACCGAATCCACCATCGACAGCACCCGCTCCACTTCGCCGCCGAAATCGGCATGGCCGGGGGTATCGACGATGTTGATGCGATAGTCCTTCCAGCGCACCGCGGTGTTCTTGGCGAGAATGGTGATGCCGCGTTCTTTTTCCAGCGCATTGGAATCCATCACCCGCTCCGTCGCGGGACCGCGCGAGGCCAGCGTGCCGGATTGCTGGAGGAGTTTATCCACCAGGGTGGTCTTGCCATGGTCGACGTGGGCGATGATGGCGATATTGCGCAGATTCTCAATCACGGGGGAAACCTCGAATTTAACCGCTCAGGACGGGGGGCGCTAATGGGGGAATCAATAAAAAATGATTACTGGATTACTCAAAACCGGCCGCCAGCCGAGCGCGGCAAAAAAGGTGGGGTATTATACTGGCCTCGCGGTTACTTAATCCACCTCGGGTTAACGGCGGCCGGCATTCAGGTCAAGAGCCCGCCCATCAGCCCGCCGATCAGATAGGTGGCCAGGCCCGCCGCGCCGCCGATCAGCACCATGCGCAGCCCGCTCCACCAGGCCGCTTTGCCGGTGAACAGGCTGAGGGTCGCGCCCACGCCGAACAAGGCGGCGCCGGTCACTATCACGATGGCGGTCAACAGATAGGGCCCGGCGCCGAACAGAAACGGCAGCAGCGGGACCAGGCCGCCCGCGGCGAAGGCGACAAAGGACGACAAGGCCGCGCCCCACGGCGAACCCAGTTCGTCGGGATTGAGGCCCAATTCCTCGCGGGCCAGGGTGTCGAGGGCCTGCTGCGAATTCTTCATCAGCCCCGCGGCCACTTCATCCGCCTGCTGTTTGCTGAGACCGCGCGCCTTATAGATCAGCGCCAGCTCCTCCTGCTCCTCGATGGGGTACTCTTCCAACTCCTCGCGCTCGAGGGCGATCTGGTATTCGAACAGTTCGCGCTGGGAACGCATGGAGACGTATTCCCCCGCCGCCATGGAAAACGCCCCGGCCAGTAACCCGGCGATGCCGGTGAGCAACACGACCTTGGGCTCTTGAGTGGCCCCCGCCACCCCCATGATCAGCGCGGCATTCGACACCAGGCCGTCATTGACCCCGAACACCGCGGCGCGCAGATTGCCGCCCGTTTCCACGCCCTTGTGGCGATGCCCGACCTCGCCGACCGAGGTCGGCATGGGATGGCCGCCGTGCACCGCCACGCCGCGATAGACCGACATACCGCGCACCTTCATCGCCACCAGCACCGGCCGCAGGGCATGCGGACCCAATACGCCGATCAAACGCGCCACCAGCCGCGCGCGCAGGCCCGGGCGAAACTCGGGAACCTGGCCGCCGGCCCGCTCGATCTGCTGTTGCCAGATGCGGGCCTGAGACTCGGCCATGTCGGCCAGCTCGGCGAACAAAGTGCTTTTAACCGGGTCGGGCTCGGCGCGGGTGACGATGCGGTAGAGCCAAGCCGATTGTTTTTCCTCGAACCAATTTTGGATGGACATGGTGATTCCAATGCGCGGGCCGGCCTCACGCCGACGGCGCCGCGACCTCGCTCAGCGGCCAGCGCGGCCAGGCCGTGAAGGCCAGCGGTTCGGTCTGGCCGGCGCGCAGACGTTGATAACCGGCATACGCGATCATCGCGCCGTTGTCGGTACAAAACTCCAGGCGCGGATAATAGACCGCCGCGGCTAGCGGCCGCGCCATGTCATCCAAACGCTCGCGCAAACGCCGGTTGGCGCTGACCCCGCCGGCCACCACCAGGCGCGTCAATCCGGTCTGCTCGAGGGCGCGCCGACATTTGATGGCCAGGGTATCCACCACCGCGTCTTCGAAGGCGCGGGCGATGTCGGCACGTGTTTGCTCATCGGCCAGCGGCTCGGCACGCAAGGTGGTGAGCGCGTGGGTCTTGAGGCCGCTGAAGCTGAACTCCAAGCCCGGCCGGTTGACCATGGGACGGGTAAAGTGGAAACGCGCCGGATCGCCGCGTTCGGCGAGCCGCGCCAGCGCCGGTCCGCCGGGATAACCCAGCCCCAGCAGCTTGGCGGTCTTGTCGAAGGCCTCGCCCGCCGCGTCGTCGAGCGTGTCGCCCAGCAGGGCATATTGCCCCACGCCGTCCACCCGCATCAGCTGGGTATGACCGCCGGATACCAGCAACGCGACGAAGGGAAAGGCCGGCGGATTTTCTTCCAGCATCGGCGCCAGCAGGTGGCCTTCCATGTGATGCACCGCCACCGCCGGCACGCCCAAGGCCCAGGCCAGAGAGCGGCCGATAGCCGCCCCTACCAGCAGGGCGCCGATCAAGCCCGGTCCGGCGGTGTAGGCCACGCCGTCGATATCGGTCCGCCGCAAACCCGCCTCGGCCAACACTTGCCGCAACAAGGGCAAGGTCTTGCGTACGTGATCGCGCGAAGCCAGCTCCGGCACCACGCCGCCGTACTCCTCATGCAGGCTCACCTGACTGTAGAGGGCATGGGCCAACAAACCGCGCGCGCTGTCGTAGACCGCCACGCCGGTTTCATCGCAGGAGGTTTCCAGTCCGATCACCCGCATGTCCAACGGCCCATCAAGTTGTTTCGCATCATGCCGTAAAAACCTTATACTTCGGTCTTTTGCTCGATTAACAAAGAGGGTCCCCCGGCACCGCAGCGCCGGCACGCGGCCCCCACTCATAGGATATACGCGCCATGATACAGGTACGCGGTCTCACCAAGGTATTCCCCACCGGAACCAAAGCCGTCGATAACTTGGATCTGGACGTCACCGACGGAGAAATACTCGGCCTGCTCGGCCCCAACGGCGCCGGCAAATCCACCACCATCCGCGCCCTCGCCACCCTTTGCGGGTTCGACAGCGGCACGGTGAAGGTGGCGGGCTACGACGTGGACATCGATCCGCAGCGGGTCCGCCAGACCATCGGCGTGGTGGCGCAGAATACCGGCATCGACTACTTCCTCACCGGCCGCGAAAACCTGGAACTGCAAGGCCAGATGTACCGCATGAACAAGGCGGACATCCGCGCCCGCATCACCGAGCTGGCGCAATACTTTGAATTAGCGGACAGCCTGGACCGCACGGTGGCTACTTATTCGGGCGGCATGCGCCGCAAACTGGACATCGCCACCGCCCTTATCCATCGCCCCAAACTGGTGTTTCTCGACGAACCCACTCTCGGCCTCGACATCAAGAGCCGCAAGATGTTGTGGAGCTACATTCAAAAGCTCAACAAGGAAATGGGCATCACCATTCTGCTGACCACCCATTATCTGGAAGAGGCGGATATGCTGGCCGACCGGGTCGCCATCATCAGCGCCGGCAAGATCCGCGCGGTGGGCACGCCCGACGAATTGAAACGCGCCATCGCCGGCGATGCCATCACCATCAGTTTCGAGCAGCAGGATTGGACCACTCAGCAATTCGCCCAGGCGCTCAAGCAGGCCGGCCACGTCAAGGATCTGCTGTGGCAAGGCAATAAACTGCACCTCTACGTGGAGAACGGCGGCGAGAGCGTGCCGACCATCACCCGTCTCGCCAGCGAAAAACAAGTGCGCATTCTGACCCTGTCACTGTCCCGGCCCAGCCTGGACGACGTGTTTCTCAAACACACCGGCAGCAGCCTGGAAGGCGATACCGAAGAAACCGGCGACGAGTGGTGGAAACAGTGGGCCGGCAAAGGCGGCGGCGGTAAATGGCAAAAGCAATGGGAACAGTCCCAAGCCGAAGGCCAAACCGCTGAAAGCGCGGCCGGCAACGGCGAGGGCGCTCAGCAATGGTCCGCCGAGGAAACCGCCGACTGGCAGAAGGGCCAATGGTCGGCCCAGGAAATGGCCGACTGGCAAAAGCAAAAAGAACCGGCCGTCGAGCCCGCAACCGCAACATCCGCCGCCGCTGAAACGCCACAAAGTACCAGCGGCGGCTGGGGCAAGTGGTCCGCCGAGGAAATCGCCGCGTGGCAGAAGGGACAATGGTCCGCCGAGGAAATGGCCGACTGGCAAAAACAAAAGGATGAACCGGCTCAAGCTACACCGACGCCGCACGTCTCTCCTAAAAAATGAGTGCGCCGGTCATCGACAATAATTCCAGAGGAATGCTCATGCTCGCCGACACATGGTATCTATTCAATAAATACATGAAGATCACCATCCGCATGCCGATGTGGACGCTCTTCACCTTGGTGCAGCCGTTGATCTGGCTGATCATCTTCGGCCAGTTATTCAAGAACATCACCCAGCTGCCCGGTTTCCCCACCGACAATTACATGGATTTCTTCGTGCCCGGCGTGTTGATCATGACCGTGTTGTTCGGCTCGTCGTGGAGCGGTGTCAGCCTGTTGCGCGAGATTCAATCCGGCACCGTGGACAAAATGCTGGTCTCGCCGGTGTCGCGGGTGGCGATCGTGCTGAGCCGGGTGCTGCATTCCACCGCGCAAGTGGTGGTACAGGTGTTGATCATGCTGATCGTGGCCTGGGCCATGGGCGCCAAGCTCAATCTCAATCCGATCTATCTGGGCTTGAGCATGCTGGTGGTGGTGTTGCTGGGACTGTGTTTCGCGGCGATTTCCAACGGCTTCGCCATCGCCCTGCAACGGGAAGAGCCGCTGGTGATCATCGGTAATCTGATGACCCTGCCCTTGATGTTCTTCTCCACCGCGCTGGTGCCGGCGGACTTCATGCCCGGCTGGATCAAATACATTTCCATGATCAATCCCATCAACTATTCGGTGGAAGCGGTGCGCGCGGTGCTAGTAGGCACACCTGATTTAGCGGTGTTCGGCACGGCGCTGTTGATCCTCACCGGCTTTACCGGCGCCGCGTTATGGTGGGCGGTGTCGGCCTTCAATACTTTGCGTGATTAAACGCGTTCGGCGCCTAGTTACAAGTTAAAGGGGCCGCGGCCCCTTTTTCTTTTCAACGACAACCGATCAGTGCGCCTAACCGTTCTTATCCGCTGCGCGGCATTCCGCGCAAAGTTTGCGGCCGGCGCGTTCCACCAGCAAATCATGCTTGGCATATTCGCCACAGACCGCGCAGGGCTCGGAACGGTATTTGGAAAACTTGGGCGGGACCGGCAAACTTACGCGCGACAAGGTGAACAACTCGTCCTCGGGCAAGCCGAGAATCTTATTCACCTCGCTTGCCAGCAAGGCTTGCAGCGCCTGTTTCTTTTCCGGCGTGGCGGCAGGATCGGCGGCTTCCTTACGGCAGCGGCGCAAGGCCTCGTGATCGAAGTCGTCCCAATAATGGCAATAGGCGCGCAACGCTTTAGCCGTCACGGTATTGTGAAACACGAAGGTGGATTTGCCGGTGTCGGTGTAATACAGATTGCGCTTGCCCAAGGTACAGCCGGCGAGCTGTTGCACGGCGTCCACCGCGCACGTGGGCGCACCGACATAAGCGACGACCTGTTTCAGATTGCGCATGTCCTCGCCCATTTCGCGCTGTAAAGCCTTCACCACTCGATACCCGAGAGCGATATCCAGGCAATAACAACCGTGGAAAGCCACCAGCGCTTCGAACTCGGCGTGATCAACAGCTGCGAACACCGGCATAGGTAATCTCCTGCGCGGACATGGCGCTTACTAGAAAGTGACCGACAAGCCCACGCTCAACATTTGCTTCTGATAACTGCCCAAGGACGGACTTTGCAAACCTACCGCGGTGCTCACGTCCTCGGGACGGAAAATAAAACCGGTCGGCAAATTGGATTGATTCAACTGAAATGAATAGCTCAAGAAAAAACGCAATTGTTCATTGATGAAGTAATTGAGGCCCGTCGACAAGGAATGAAAATGATTGATGCGGCTCTCCTGAAAACGCGTGGCGGAATCGGGATTCTTATAAAGAGAGTAAGTGTAATTGTAACCGCCGTTGGCACTCATGCCCGGCAACAGAAACTTACTCAATTGTAATGACAAGCTATGGCCGGTGTAAGCGAAATCATTGCCGATAGCCAAGGCATTGCTGTTGTCGGTAAAACTGTAAGTACCGGTCCATGACCAGCCGTTGGCCAAGGATTGATTGAGCAATCCGCCCAGTGAATAACTGTCGGCATTGAACAAGGGCGACGAAGCGGATTCAAAATGGCGGTAACTGACATTAACCTGCAATGCGCTTTGCACCTCTTTCAAATCCTGCGCCAAGAAAGGCAGCCAAGGACGCATTTTTAAACGTTTGAGAGCATCGGCGTAAAACGTCGAGGACTCATTGACCAGCGCCTCATTGAGAAAACCATCCATCCGGCTGTAAGTATAATTCGCGGAAAAATCATAATCACGCCAGGTGGCGGCCACGAACGGCACCAGCTCGCTGATCGCGAAATCGTACTGGCCATTATGAAAAATGGTGTAGGCGGGATTATAACTTACTCCCCAGGTAATCCTCTTACCGCGCAGCTTATGGCGGTAGGTCGCACCACCACTGAGATCAGAACGTAATTCTTCGACGGCATCATCAGCACTCAAGTTACTGTTATTGTCCCAGCTCATCACATAACCGACTCGGTAGGTGAAGCCGTCGATGCGCTTTTGCAAACTCTCCAAACGTTTTTTGGCGGTCTCCGCCATGCCCGAAGCACCGGCGCGCATCACGGCGCGGTATTCGGGGAGGGCGTCTTCCTCGCGGCCCAACTGTTCATAAACCAGCGCCAGATTTAACCGTGCGCCCAAATGTCCAGGCAAGATGCGTATCACCTCGCTGTATTCGGCGGCGGCGTCCGCGAATTGTTCGTCGCGGGCATGCAGCAACGCCATGAAGAAATGGGCGACATAATTGTTGGGGTCATCCCTGATGATGGCTTTGAACTGCGATTTGGCTTGATCGAATTTGCCGTCGGTGAAACTTTTCTTGGCCAAGGTCAAGACCAGCTGATTTTGAATTTTCCGCCTGGTTTCGTCGTCACGCTCCAATTCCAAGGCGCGGGTAAACGCCGGGACCGCCTTGGCGTAATCACCCTGCTCATCGTACAACTCGGCCAAAGTATGTTGCACCCGCACATGAGCGGGATCCAATCGGATAACATTTTCGAAAGCCTCGATCGCCTCCGGATTGCGGCGCTGATTAAGATAAATGACCGCCAGATTCAACCACGCCTCGCGATTGTCAGGGTCTTGTACCACCACAGCCCGCTGGGCGGCGATGCGTTCCTCCAGCATGCGCGCTTGTACTTCCTTACCTTGAGCGGATTTGTATAATTCGCTTAAAAACTGAGTCGCCTGCCGGGATTGTGGACCCCCTTGGCCTTTCGCGATCACCTCTTCCAGCTCACGGGCCGCCTGCTCGAGTTGACCTTCCTCGAATAACAAAACGCCATAACGCAAACGTGCATCCAAATCGGTGGGCGTTTCCTCGAGCAACGTACGCAGCAACTGTTCCGCCTCCGCTTGCTTCCCGATACCGCGATAGGCCGTCGCCAAATTAAGCCGGACCAGCGGATTGCTCGGTTCCACGGCGAGCGCCTCTTCGAACAAACGCGCCGCGTCCGCCATTTGTCCGTTGTTCAATGCCCGCAAGCCGCCGATCAGCGTCAATTTAAACTGCGCTTGGCGCGCCGGAGCCGACCCCATCGGTACCAGCTGCATGGTTTTTTGATAGTGTTCTTCGGCACGGTTGAGGTCGCCCTTGCGGTCATAAATATCACCAAGATATTTATGCGCCATCGGGTGATTGGGTTGGATCTCCACCGCGCGCTCCAATTGGATTTGCGCGTCATCGAGCCGATTGAGCAGCAGATTCGATAAACCGGCGTCGACCAACACCGGCGCGTCGTTGGGATAGTCGACCAATACCGAATTAAATATTTGCAAAGCACGTTCGATATCGCCTTGCTCGCCGTATTTTTTGCCGATCAAAACCCGGCTGCGCTTATCCGCCTCGCGTCCCTCCGGGCTATTGGGACTGATGCCCA
>CAKKSB010000004.1 GCA_919903055.1 Gammaproteobacteria bacterium
ACTCGGCAGTCAGGTGAACGAAGGCGACGAGGTACGCGTCGATAAGCGCGTGATCGGCGCGCGCAAGAAACGTCCTGTGTACATCTGCCTCAACAAGCCGGTCGGCATCACCTGCACCACCGAACGGTATATCGCCGGCAATATCATCGATTTCGTCGATCATCCCGAACGGATATTTCCCATCGGCCGGCTGGACAAGGAATCCGAAGGCTTGATTCTGTTGACCAACGACGGCGACATCGTCAACGGCGTGTTGCGCTCCGAGCACAATCATGAGAAGGAATACCTCGTCACCGTCGACAAACCGCTGACCGACACTTTGCTCAGCGGCCTGGCCGGCGGGGTCCACATCCTCGGCACCCGCACCAAACCCTGCAAAGTCAGCCGCACCGACAAATTCACGTTCCGTATCATCCTCACCCAGGGTTTAAACCGGCAAATCCGCCGCATGTGCGAGGTGTTCGGTTACGACGTCCGGCGCCTGCAACGGGTGCGGATCATGCACATCAAACTCGGCGGCCTGAAGATCGGCCATTGGCGCAATCTGACGGAAAAGGAACTGAGCGATTTATTGCCGGTGCGCGGCCAGCGTCCGCTGGTGAGGAACGGACGTTAAGCACTCGGCACGAAATTGCCCGCCGTTTAAAAATCGCTGCCGCACCGTGCGTGCGCCAAAACCCGGCGGCGCGAAGTAATTGAAACCCGGTATTGATCTCGAGGAATCATCGGCGCTGACGGCATGTCCTCCGGCACGGCCGGCCAACACCGCCGCCATTCTTGTAAACCGGTCGAATCGGAGAGCACGCTTTCCGCACTTCGCCCGTGCGCGCCGCAACGCGGCCTTCCGCGGCGCATACCGAACTCACTTTTTCACTTGACGGCAAAACTCCATGAACTAGTATTGCTGAGCCATTAATACGTACGAATAGTGCAGATATGTTAGAAACCGGGGGACCGCCCAGGCCGCCGCCAAGCAAGCAGGAAGGATGTAAGGGCATGCTCAACAAGCATCGGCTGCTGATTTGGGATTTGCCCACCCGCCTGTTTCACTGGCTGCTGGTCGCGAGTTTTACCACCGCCTGGATCAGCTTCGACGACAATCGCTATCTCGATGTCCACGTCTACGCCGGCTATCTCTTTTTCAGTCTGCTGGTCTTCCGCCTGATCTGGGGCGCGGTGGGCAGCCGCCATGCGCGCTTCCGCGCCTTCGCTTGCGACTGGCCGTCGGTGTGGGCTTATTTGCGCGGCCTGCTCAACGGCCAAGCGGCCCGCCATCTCGGCCACAATCCGGCCGGCGCCTGGGCGATCTTCGCCATGCTCGCCCTCGGTCTTGCCGTCTCCCTCGCCGGCATATTGACACTGGCCGGCGAAGAAGGTCACGGTCCGCTGCGCGGCCTCATTCCCTACGCCGTCGGTAGCGCCGCCAAGGACGCGCACGAACTGTTGGCCTGGAGCCTGCTCGTCCTCACCTTGGTGCACGTGAGCGGCGTCATCGTCGAAAGCGTATTCCACAAGAACAACCTGATCTGGGCCATGATCACCGGCTACAAGGAGACCACCTCGCCGGCGGGGGGCGTATCCAAACACGGAGTGGTGGCGGTGGTGATGCTGAGCGTCGCCTGCATTTTCACCGCGATGTATTTTCGCGGTTACCTCACGCAAACACCCGACAAACCTTATGTCCCCTTTCAAGGCCCGCCGCTACCGGACAACCCCACCTGGCGGACGGAATGCGGCGACTGTCACCTCGCCTTTTATCCCGTGCTGCTGCCGGCGCGCTCCTGGCGGAAACTGATGGCGGAGCAGGGCGATCATTTCGGCGAAGACTTGAGCCTCGACGCGGCTACCGTCGCGGAGATCACCGGCTTCCTGGCGGCCAACGCCGCCGAGAGCGGTCTCACCGAAGCGGCCCATAAAATGAACGACTCCCTCTCCGCCGGACACACTCCGCTGCGCATCACCGAGATGCCTTATTGGCGGCGCAAGCACGCGGAGATCGACGCCGCGTATTGGCAAGACAAAAAAATCGGCGGTAAGAATCACTGCAGCGCCTGCCACCTGGATGCCGCGCAAGGCACCTTCGAGGACAGCGCCATGCGCCTGCCACCGTTAAGCAAGAATTAAGCGGAGATCGTCATCGTATCAATCAGGAGGATGTCATGAATAATAAACGGGGTTGGCCGGCGCTCATCGGCTTGAGTCTGTGTACCGCCGTCGCCCAGGCCGCGGTGGTGGACGACATGCTCGTCGGCTACAAAGCCGCCGGCGCCGCCGGCTTCGACGCCGCGCGCGGCGAACAGTTATGGCACAAAACTTTTCCCGACCCCGAGGCCGCCGGCAAAACCCGCGGTTGCGGCACCTGCCATACCGATAATCTCAAGGAGCGCGGTAAACACGCGAGCACCGGCAAGGTGATCGAGCCGCTGGCGCCGTCGGTCAACAAGGAGCGGCTCACCGATCCCAAGTTCATCGAGAAATGGTTCACCCGCAACTGCAAGTGGGTGCTGGGCCGCGCATGCACGCCGCAGGAAAAGGGCGACGTGCTGAGTTTTCTGCGTAAGCAATAATCGAAGGAGCACTCCATGACCAAACAATTTGCGATGCCGCTGCTGGGCTGTCTGCTCGCCGCGCTGACGGCGACCGCAACCGCCGCGGGCAAGAGCGACGTGGCGCCGGTGAACGACGAACTCTACGCCAAGGAATGCGGCGCCTGCCATTTCGCCTATCCGCCGGGCCTGCTGCCGGCGCGTTCCTGGGAAAAACTTTTCTCACAGCTCAGTGAGCACTTCGGTGAAAACGCCGAACTCGCCGCCGACGACGTCAAGGCGCTCACGACCTATGCCGCCGCCAATGCCGCCGACCGGTCCACTCATCCGCGCTCGCAAAAAATCGCGCGTTCGGTCAAGGCCGGCGATACACCGCTGCGCATCACCGAAACGCCTTACATTCGCGGCGAACACCGCGAGCTGCCACGAAAAATACTACAGGACAACCCACAGGTGCAAAGCCTCGGCAAGTGCAACGCCTGTCACACTCATGCCGCCCAGGGTTCATTCAATGAGGATGAAATAAAAATCCCCGGCTTCGATCGCTGGGAAAATTGAACTGCGATGCGGCACGCGCGGCTCCGATGCCGGCGATTTACGGAGGATGCCTTTCAATCGGCATACCGGGGCAAACCGGTCTCCGCCGCGGCATGCCTGGTCGGTGAACACGGCATCGGCGAACAAGCGCAAGCGAAAAATTGGCGATAAACAGGCGGAGACGAAACGTGTTAGCCAACTAAGGCGCTTGCAGTGACGCCAGCTTGCAACCGGCGCCGAGGGGCGCGGCGCCATGCGCCCGCAGCACACCGGCGATGGCGGCATGATGGTGTTGCTCGGCGGCGCACAGGGCGGCGGCGATGTGAGCAACCGATTGGTGGTTTTGTCCGGAATCCAACAGTGCCGTGACGATAGTCGTCAAACCCAAAGCCACGGCGCGCATCAGCGGCGTATCGCCCTGTTCATCGGCGGCGCCGATGTCGCCGCCGTGCGCCAGCAGCGCGCTGACGATCGGCAGGTTCTGATAACCCACGGCGATGTACAAGGTAGTGCGTTGCCGGCTATCGCGCAGATTCACCTCGGCGCCGGCCTTGAGCAGCGCCTCCACCACCGGCAAACTCGGCCGCCGCACCGCCTCGTCGAGAGCAGTGGCGCCGCTGGCGGTCTGGGCGTTGACGTCGGCGCCTTCGCGCAGCAGAAACTCCACCAGCGGTAGACGCCCATAGCGGGCGGCGAAAATCAGCGGGGTATTGCCGACACTGTTCCGCTCGTCCAGCGCCGTGCCTTTCGCCAATAATTTTTGCATGCCCGTCACATCGCCGCTGGAGGCGGCGACGATCATCGGCACCATCGCCGCCACCGCCGCCCGTTCTCGCTGACTGAAATCACCGGCAACACCGTCGCACGACAGCGCGAGCAAAAGCGCGGGCAATAATCGAGACAGCGTACGGTGCGGCATGAGATTGTTATTCGTTCCGATGCGAGCGAAGTCGAGACCTTCGGCATCATAACAAACCATGCGGCGCGGGCACTATCACCGATATTCCGCGCGTCAAACCCCGTTATCCGCGGCACACCGCCTCACCACTGACTTTCACCCGCGCAAATTCGGATGCAAACGGCCACTGGTCTCGCGGCTTTAACTTAAGCCGCCTGCCGCTTGGTGATTTGGGCGACGTGGTTTCCCTGAAAGCGGGCGATTTTCAGTTCATTCTCCGACGGTTGGCGGCTGCCGTCGCCGCCGGCCAGGGTCGAGGCGCCATACGGCGAGCCGCCGCTGATCTCACGCATATTCATCAACTCCTGACAGGAATAAGGCACGCCGACGATGATCATCCCGTGATGCAACAAAGTGGTGTGGAACGAGGTGATGGTGGTTTCCTGGCCGCCGTGCTGGGTGGCGGTGGACGTGAACACGCTGCCCACCTTGCCGATCAAACCGCCGCTCAGCCACAACTTGCCGGTCTGGTCGAGAAAATTGCGCATTTGCGCGCACATATTGCCGAAGCGGGTCGGCGTGCCGAAGAGGATGGCGTCGTAGTTCGCCAATTCATCCACCGTGGCGATCGGCGCCGGCTGATTCAGTTTGGCGCCGGCCTGGCGTGCCGTGTCTTCCGGCACCAACTCGGGCACGCGTTTGAGTGCGACCTCGGTGCCCGCGACGCCGCGCGCGCCGTCGGCCACCGCGTTGGCCAGGGTTTCGATATGGCCGTACATGCTGTAGTAGAGAACGAGGATATTTGCCATGGCACTTCTCCTGTAGCGAGAAAATTTACAACGGAGATCAAAAACACTTTAGAAAATCCATCCGAGATTTTTGAAAAAATAACAACAAAGGCACGATTTGATTTTATTTCGGCCACCGCGGCCGTGATTGGGAGATGACGATGCGTCCTTGCGCACTATCTCTAAATAAATGATTCTTTAAGAACGCGACTCAGCGCCGCTGGAACGGAAGTTAACTACGTAGAAAATGGAAGGCATACCGCACCGATGACTCATTCGACGCCGGCATGCTTATTTCATAATAGTAGATTATTGGCGAGTTGCCCGCGGACACAGCGCACGGCATGACCAGATCGGATAAGCGCGGGTAAGGTCCCGCGATCAATACTCGGCGCACTGACGCGGCGGGCAAGACATTACGAGTTGAAATGCACCAGGCCGGTCAGCCCCAGCACCAGAACCACACCGCCGAAGACGATGCGGTACCAGGCGAAGACCTTGAAATCGTGGCGGGCGACGAAGGCCAGAAAGCCCTTCACCACCACCAGCGCGCTGAAAAAAGCGCAGACCAGTCCGGTCAGCAGCAAAGCCGCTTCTTCACTGTGAATCAGGTCGCGGCTTTTATAAAGGTCGTAAAAAGTCGCCGCGAACATAGTGGGGATGGCGAGGAAAAATGAAAATTCCGTCGCCGCCTGCCGTGACAGGCCGCTCAGCAAACCACCCATGATGGTGGCGCCGGCGCGCGACACACCGGGAAACAGCGCGAAACTCTGCGCCACGCCTACTTTAAGCGCGTCCTGCCAGCGCAGGTCGTCGACATGGTCGATGCGCGGCGTGCGCTGGCGCGCTTCGATCCACAAAATCGCCAAACCGCCGAGCACCAGCGCGGCGGCCACCGACACCGGATTGAACAAATAAGCCTTGATGGTCGAATGCAGCAACAAACCCAGCACCGCCGCCGGCAAAAAAGCGATGAGCAGATTGGCGACGAAGCGCCGCGCCGCCGGGTCATGGCGCACGCCGCGCGCCACGCTGATCACCTTGACGCGGTAATGCCAGACGATGGCGAGGATGGCGCCGAGTTGGATGAAGATATTGAAAGTCTTGGCGCGTTCGCCGGTGAAATTCAGCAGATCGGAGGCGATGATGAGATGGCCGGTGCTGGAAATCGGCAGGAACTCGGTGGCCCCTTCCAGCAGGCCGAGCAGCGCGGCCTTGAGATAAAGCAACATATCCACGACAGATGATCTCTCTAAGTCAGCCGCGAGGATAACACCAAGTCAATGACAAATAAAACTTTATAGCCATCACCGGTAGGCCGGAGCCGGGCGGCAACGCCTGCGGCGGCCGGCCCTCCCTCGCCCGCCCCGCGATCATCTGCTTGTAACCTTATTGTATAAAATGGTAGCAATATGAATTCTGGTGCATAGAAAAATAATCGTCGGAAACGGATTCCGGCCAATCACTCACTGGAGCATACGTTCCATGGCGAGCAAATCCAATATCAAAGGGCTCCCGCTCGGCCCGGTGGCCGACGAGGACACGCCAGCCACCGAACCGCCGCACGGCGTCAAGAAAAAACTGGCCGGCGGGCGGCTGATACGCATCATCCTCGGCTCGTCGATCCTCCTGATCGCGGGTTGGGTCTTCATCCCGGATCTGCTCTTTCCGATCAGCAGTAACGCCGTGGTCAACGCCCATGTCATCACCCTGCGCGCGCCCATCGAAGGCGATGTGCTGTCGATCACCGCCACCACCGGCGGCACCGTCGCGAAAGATGAAATCCTCATCCGTTTGGGAAACAATCGCGTCGACGACACCCAACTCTCGGCCTTGCGTGCCCAGCGGGCGACCTTGCTGGAAAAGAT
Source organism: Gammaproteobacteria bacterium (assembly GCA_919903055.1). GTDB lineage: Bacteria > Pseudomonadota > Gammaproteobacteria > DRLM01 > DRLM01 > CAKKSB01. Next base: position 6,638 of record CAKKSB010000004.1, read on the forward strand.
CGCCGCGCTCGAGCAGGAGTTGGCGGAATTGCAGCGTATCAGCCAGCGTCTCAAAACCAGTTCCGGCGAATACCGTGAGGCGATCGGCGAGCGTTACGTGGCGCTGCTGGCGGAAGCCAATGCGCGACTGACCGCGCGGCGGGCCATCGCCGAGGAGGCGGCGGCCAATTTGCAACGGCAGCAAACACTGTATATTAAGCGGCTATCCACCCTCGCGGCGTTGGAAGCGGCGCAGCGTTCGGAGACCGTCGCCTTGGCCGATCTCCGCGAAGCGGAACGGGCGGTCGAACGGGTCAAAGTTGAAAAAGACAGCGCCGCGCAAGGCATTTATTTCGGCGACGGCTACAACAACGTGCCTTATACTCAGCAGCGCGGCGACGAGATCCTGCTGCGCGTTCAGGCGTTGCGCAGCGAATTGCGCGATTCACAAATACGTCTTAAAGAAACCGAACGTCAGGCGACCGTCGAACAGCAACGGCTGGAACGGCGCAACTACGCCGAGCTGGCCGCGCCCGCCGCCGGCCGTTTGTGGTTGCAACTGGCCGCCAATGGCGAATACGTCACGGCGGGCGCGCCGCTGCTGCAAATTCTCGACACCTCGCGTTTATTTCTGATGGTCAGTCTCGACGAACGCCACTTCGACGATATCGCGGTGGGCGACGATGCGGTGGTCGATCTGGTCGCTTCACAAAAGTCTATTCACGGCACCGTCGAACGCGTGCAAGGCAACGAGGCCAAGCTCGACGATTCGGTGCTCGCGGTGGCCGCGCCGCCGATCAAACCCCGCGAATTTCTGGTGGTGGTCAATCTCGACAAAAGCAAGTTCGCCGATGAAACGGAAATTTTCAATCAGGTGGGGCGCCGCGCCAAAGTCAGCTTCCATAAATCGGCCGCCACCGCATCGCCGTGAATGCCTATGCTGCTCTGCTGCCCTCGCTGGTACTGGCCGGCCTGCTAATCGTTTGGCTGCCACTGTTGCCGCGCGCGCGCAACTGGGCGCGTCTGTTGGTACTGGGCGGCGCCGCGTTATTAATCCTGCGTTATCTGCTTTGGCGCAGCGTCGCCACCTTACCCGATCCCGCCCTGTCGGCGCAGGTGGTGTGGCAATGGATTTTTTATCTGCTGGAAACCGCCTCGCTGCTGGGTCTGATCATC
>CAKKSB010000005.1:0-4815 GCA_919903055.1 Gammaproteobacteria bacterium
GAACACATCGATGTCGGCGAATTTTTTGAACAAGACGCCCTTGCCTTCCATCACCGGCTTGGAGGCCAGCGCCCCCATTTTCCCGAGACCCAGCACCGCGCTGCCGTCGGTGATCACCGCCACTAGATTGCCCTTGGAGGTGTAACGGTAGGCGGCCTCGGGGTCGGCGTGAATGGCGCGTACCGGTTCGGCCACGCCCGGCGTGTAGGCCAGCGACAAGTCTTCTTGAGTGAGACAGGACTTGGTGATGGCGATGGCGATTTTGCCGGGCCGCGGCTGGGCGTGGTAGTCGAGGGCGGCTTGTTTGCGGTCTTTGCTCATGCGGTATCCTGCTTCGGTTTCGGTGACAACTCGTTCTGACGCGACGGCGCGAGTAAAACAGGCGCGCATTATGTATCAGGAGGCGGGGCGGCGGCCACGGCGCGGCGCGCCTTTCTTGATCGGTCCGAATACTATACCGCTGAAGCGTGGGTCGCCCGTTTATTCGGCGGATACTATATCGAGCTGGGCGGGGTGGCGCAGCTTGATATGCAATTCGTCGCCCACCGGGTACACCCAGCCGCGCACCTCCACCGGGCGCCGCGCCAAATCGTTTAACCGGACCTGGCTGAAATAGGCCAGATCATGCCGGTCGATACGCACCGCGACCTGGTTTTCCAGGATCAACCAGCGCGCAGCGTCGCCCTCGCGTACCCGCAGGACGCTGCCCTGCACGACCCGGTAGCCGCGCGCGGTGCGGGGCAGACAGGCGGCGGCGACGGGCTGATAATCCGGCAAGGCCCACACCCCCAGCCCGCGCTCGCGGGCCCGCCGCTCGGCGGCGGCGTAACAGTCGGCGTTCCAAAGATCGGGGGGAATGAGGAGCAAGGTGGCCAGGCCCTGTTCCAGCAACCAGGCGGTGACGCTGGTGCCGTCGGCGAAAAACAGGTGGGCGAGGGTGCGGCCGTGGGCGTCCTCTCGCTCCGCGTCATAACGCAGGCGCAGCGCGGCATCGGCCGGCAGACGGTGGCGCAACACGTCGCGCGCGGCCACGGCCAAAGGCTGGTCGGGTTGGCCGTCGCGGCCCAGTTCGGGGGTGTCGAGACCGATCAGCCGCAAGCGGCGGCCGTCACGCAAGCGTAAGGTGTCGCCGTCGTGCACGGCATCCACATGCGCGGTTTCATCGACGCGATCGGCGGGACAGTCCGCCGCCGGCGCGATAACCGGCCAGCAGACGAAGAAAACGAAATAGGGGAAAAGGCGCCGGAGCCAGGTCCGGAAACGAGCAAGGGCGCCTGACCCGCGCGCCCTTGCTCCGCGGTCATCCGCCATCGGCGGATTACTTGCTCAAACCGTACTTCTGACGGAATTTGTCCACGCGGCCCGCGGTGTCCACCAGTTTTTGCTTGCCGGTGTAGAAGGGGTGGCAGGCCGAGCACACGTCCAGATGCAGGTCGTGACCAAGCGTGGAACGGGTGTTAAATATATTGCCACAGCTGCAAGTGACCTTGATCTCGCTGTAGGCGGGGTGTATGTCCGCTTTCATGGTGAACCTCTTTGCCTTGCTGACTGCCGGGGCTAGATCCGCCGGCGCTCCATACGGGGCTCCCGCACAGAGAACGCGGAATCATACGCAAAAGCCAGTGGGTAGGCAAGGGAGGTTGCGTGAACGGCTCTCTTCAAGAATTGGCGTGGCGGGCCGTAAAAAGACATATCATGAATCCCGCCGGGGTTCCAAGGACAACCCGAAGGGGGTAAAGGACTATGGCTCAACAAGGCGCTAATCCCAAACGCAAATACCTCGGTCTGGATACCGAATCCATTCAGCACTCGCTGGCTAACCGCCTGGAATATTCCGCCGGCAAGGATATGTACACCGCCACCGAACGCGACTGGTATCACGTCGCCGCTTACGTGGTACGCGACCGGCTGGTGGAACGCTGGATGGAAACCCAACGCACTTATTACCGCAAAAACGCCAAGCGCGTTTATTACATGTCGCTGGAGTTCCTCATCGGCCGCACGCTGACCAACAGCGTGCTCAACATGGATCTCGCCGGGGAGTTCGCCGAAGCCTTTCGCGCCATGGGTCTCAATATGGAAACCATCCGCGAACTGGAGCCGGACGCGGCGCTGGGCAACGGCGGCCTGGGTCGGCTGGCGGCGTGTTTCCTCGACTCCATCGCCACGCTCGGCCTGCCCGGCTACGGTTACGGTATCCGCTACGAATACGGCATGTTCAACCAACGCATCGAAAATGGTTATCAAGTGGAGCACCCGGAAAATTGGCTGCGCTACGGGAACCCTTGGGAATTTCCGCGCCCGGAAGTGTTATACCCGGTGAAATTTTACGGACGGGTGGTGGACTATCCCGACGAACGCAGCCGCAAGCGTTATCACTGGATCGGCACCGAAGATGTGATGGCGATGGCCTACGACACGCCGATTCCCGGTTTCGGCACCAACACCGTGAACAATCTGCGGCTGTGGTCGGCCAAGGCCAGCCGCGATTTCGACCTGCGTTATTTCAACGAAGGCAATTACATCAAAGCGGTCGAAGTGAAGAACGAATCGGAGAATTTGTCGAAAGTGCTTTATCCCGACGACACTACACTGATGGGCCGCGAGCTGCGTTTAAAACAGCAATATTTCTTTGTCAGCGCCACTCTGCAAGACATCATCCGCCGCTACCAAAAAACTCACGACGACTTCGACGCCTTACCCGACCAAGTAGCCATTCAGCTTAACGACACCCATCCGGTACTGGCCATTCCCGAGTTAATGCGTTTGCTGGTGGATATTTATCACGTGGAATGGGAAAAGGCCTGGGACATCACCGTCCGCACTTTCTCGTACACCAATCACACCCTGCTACCGGAGGCGCTGGAGACCTGGCCGGTGGCCTTGCTCGAGCATATTCTGCCGCGGCACTTGCAAATCATCTACGAGATCAATCATCACTTTTTAAAATGCGTCACCCATTTGTTCCCCGGCGATTACGCGCGGATGCGCCGCGTCTCGCTGATCAACGAAGACGGCGAACGGCGGGTGCGGATGGCGCATCTGGCGGTGGCCGGCAGCCATGCGGTGAACGGCGTGGCCGCCATACACACCGAGCTGATGAAATCCACCATCTTTCACGACTTCAACGACGTGTACCCCGGCAAGATTTCCAACAAGACCAACGGCATTACACCGCGGCGGTGGCTGCATTTGGCCAATCCGGATCTCTCCAAACTCATCACGTCCCGCATCGGCGGCGAGTGGCGCAAAGACCTCGACCAATTGCGGCGGCTCACGCCGTTCGCCGCCGACGCGGAATTCCGCAGTGAATTCGCAGCGGTGAAACGTGCTAATAAAGAACAGCTGGCCGGCTTTATCCGCCAGCAACTGGGCGTGCAGATCAGTGCGGACAGCCTGTTCGACGTGCATATCAAACGCATTCACGAATACAAACGGCAACTGCTCAATGTGCTGCATGTCATTACCTTGTACAACCGCATCCGCCAAAACAGCGCCGCGCCGCGGGTGCCACGCACGGCGATCTTCGCCGGCAAGGCCGCGCCGGGTTATGTGCTGGCGAAAAAGATCATCAAACTGATTAACGACGTCGCCGACGTGGTGAACAACGACCCGGCGATCGGTGACCAACTCAAGGTGGTGTTCATTCCCAATTACAATGTCTCGCTGGCGGAATTGATCATTCCAGCTTGCGAATTGTCGGAACAAATCTCAACCGCCGGCACCGAAGCCTCGGGCACCAGCAATATGAAGTTCGCCCTCAACGGCGCGTTGACCATCGGCACCTTGGACGGCGCCAACGTGGAAATCTGCGAGGAAGTGGGCAAGGAAAACATTTTTATTTTCGGCATGGATACGCCGCAAGTGACGGAAACCTACGCGCGCGGCCATAACCCTTGGGATTATTACCATGGCAATGCCGAATTGAAACAGGCGCTGGATATGATAGCCAACGGTTATTTTTCACCGGGCAACGCCGATTTGCACCGACCGATCGCGGATAAATTAACCCACGGCGGCGATCATTATTTGTTGTTGGCCGATTATGCCTCGTACATCGCCAGTCAAGAGGCGGTGGCGAGCTTGTACACCCAGCCTGAGGAATGGACGCGCAAAGCGATACTCAATGTCGCGCACATGGGCAAATTTTCCTCGGATCGCACCATCCGTCAGTACGCCGAGGAAATTTGGGGTGTAAAACCGGTGGAGATCACACTGCCGACGACGGGGTGATATTCCCCGCGCCGACGGCGCGACATCAGCGCTTCATGGAATCGAAGAAGCTGGCGTTGGTCTTGGTGGCCTTGAGTTTGTCGAGCATGAACTCCATGGCCGCCAACTCGTCCATGGGGTGCAAAAGTTTGCGGAGTATCCACATCTTCTGCAATTCATCGGGATGGGTGAGCAACTCTTCGCGGCGGGTGCCGGAGCGATTGATATTGATAGCGGGATAAATGCGTTTCTCGGCAATCTTGCGGTCGAGATGAATTTCGTTGTTGCCGGTACCTTTGAATTCTTCGTAAATCACATCGTCCATGCGCGAACCGGTTTCGACCAGCGCGGTGGCGATGATGGTCAGCGAACCGCCTTCCTCGATATTACGCGCCGCGCCGAAAAACCGTTTCGGTTTTTGTAACGCATTGGCGTCCACGCCGCCGGTCAACACTTTGCCAGATGACGGAATAACTGTGTTGTACGCCCGGGCCAAGCGAGTGATCGAGTCCAGCAGAATGATCACGTCGCGCTTGTGTTCCACCAAGCGCTTGGCTTTTTCGATCACCATCTCCGCCACCTGCACATGGCGGGTGGCCGGCT
>CAKKSB010000005.1:4825-12864 GCA_919903055.1 Gammaproteobacteria bacterium
ATCACTTCGCCGCGCACCGAGCGCGACATGTCGGTGACTTCCTCGGGCCGCTCGTCGATGAGCAGGACGATGAGATAACACTCGGGATGATTGTGCGCGATCGACTGCGCGATATTCTGCAGCATCATGGTTTTGCCGGCCTTGGGCGGCGAGACGATCATGCCGCGCTGGCCCTTGCCGATCGGCGCCACCAAATCGATGATGCGCGCGGTAATGTCCTCGGTACTGCCGTTGCCTTGCTCCATGCTGAGCCGCTTGTTGGCGAACAGCGGCGTCAGATTCTCGAACAGGACTTTGTTCTTGGCGTTTTCCGGCGGTTCGTAATTGATTTCGTCGACTTTGAGCAGCGCGAAATAACGCTCACCCTCTTTGGGCGGACGGATCTTGCCGGACACCGTATCGCCGGTGCGCAGGTTGAAACGGCGAATCTGGCTAGGCGACACATAAATGTCGTCGGGTCCGGCGAGATAAGAACTGTCGCCCGAACGTAAAAAGCCAAAACCGTCCTGGAGAATTTCCAGCACGCCGTCGCCAAAGATGTCTTCGCCTTTTTTGGCGTGCGCCTTGAGAATGGCGAAGATCACGTCCTGCTTGCGCGAGCGCGCCATGCCTTCGATGCCCATTTCGTCGGCGATTCCCAATAAATCGGTCGGGCTTTTTTGCTTAAGTTCGGTGAGGTTCATCGTCGCTGCTTTCGGATTGACTCAGATCAAAGGCGTAACTGTGGAAATGTGCCGACCAGGATGGCCGGGGGGATTGAACCAACGTAAATGTACAACTTTAATTTATCGGGGAAATGCCCGTTAAGGCGATAGACCAAACTGAGATATTGTAATTTTTTTACACGCTACCACCACACTTCGGCCGCGTCCAGCATTTTTTAACGCGGCCGGGCGAAGGATCAGATATTGCTATCAATGAACGCGGTCAACTGCGATTTGGAGACGGCGCCCACTTTGGTCGCCTCGACGTTGCCGTTCTTGAACAACATCAGGGTCGGAATACCGCGAATACCGTACTTGGGCGGCGTGGCCGGATTTTCGTCGATGTTCAACTTGGCCACTTTGAGCTTACCGGCATAATCTTTTGAAACGTCGTCCAATATGGGGGCGATCATTTTGCAAGGGCCGCACCAGTCCGCCCAAAAATCCACTAAGACGGGACCGTCCGCTTTGAGCACCACGTCGTCAAATGTCGCGTCGGTGACATGAACAATTTGATCGCTCACTATTGGTATTCTCCAGGAAAGTAATTCTTTCAATTTCGCCGAAGGCGCCGCTGCGGACTTCGTATTAAAACCAGCGCGGAAGACCCTGTTTGGCATCATGCTGGTTAAGATAGCTTATCCCGATTGCAATCGCAACGCACTGAATTTAGATTCAAGCGCAAACCAGCACCGATTGCAAGCCCGTAGCGTATTCAAGCATTTCTGATATGCTGTGCCCGCATGAGTAAACGACATCTTACAGAGACCTACCTCGCCAGTTTCGATTTTCCCGAACCCGTGCAGCGAGGCATCAAAGACGCCGGTTTCAGCGAATGTACGCCGATCCAAGCACAGACTCTGCCACTGGCCTTGGCCGGCCAGGACGTAGCGGGTCAAGCCCAGACCGGCACCGGTAAAACCGCGGCCTATTTACTGGCGGCCATGACGCATCTATTGCGCCGTCCGCCACACGCCGGCAAGTCGCCGCGGGCTTTGATCATCGCCCCCACTCGCGAGCTGGCGGTGCAAATCCATAAAGACGCCGAATTGCTGGGCAAACATACCGGACTGCGCCTTGCGCTGGTTTACGGCGGCGCCGGTTACGACACGCAGCGCAAGCAATTGGAAGAGGGCGTGGACATCGTCATCGGCACGCCCGGCCGCCTCATCGACTACCATAAACAACATGTGTTTGATCTGCGCGAAGTGGAAGTGGTGGTAGTGGATGAAGCCGATCGCATGTTCGATCTCGGCTTCATCAAGGACATTCGTTACATGCTGCGGCGCATGCCCAAGCCGGAAAAGCGCTTGAGTATGTTGTTTTCCGCCACGCTGTCGTTCCGGGTCACCGAGCTGGCTTACGAACACATGAACAATCCGCAGCTGGTAAAAATCGAGACCGACAAAATCACCGGAGAGCGCATCCAGGAGCTCACTTATTATCCGGCCAACGAAGAAAAGATGCCGCTGCTGATCGGTCTGCTGCGCGCCATGGACGCTACCCGCACCATGCTGTTCGTCAATACCAAACGCACCGCCGAAGACGTGCATGCCTATTTGGGGTGCAATGGTTTTCCCGCCGCCATGTTGTCCGGCGACGTGCCGCAGAAAAAGCGCCTGCAGTTTTTATCCCAGTTCGAGCAGGGCGAGATTCCTATTCTGGTGGCCACCGATGTCGCGGCACGCGGCCTGCACATTCCCGGCGTAACCCACGTCATTAACTTCGACTTGCCGCAGGACGCGGAAGATTACGTGCATCGCATCGGCCGCACCGCGCGGGCGGGCGCGAGCGGCGACGCCATCAGCTTCGTCTGCGAAACTTACGCCTTCTCTTTACCCGAGATCGAAAAATACATCGGCCATCCCATTCCCAGCGCGCCGGTCGATTCCACGCTGCTGGCGGAGATCAGCCGGCCGGCCCACACGCCGCGCCACCGCCCCGATCCGCCGCGCCGCGGCGGCGGCGAGAGCGGCGGGCGCGATCAACGTCCGCGTCGCGGGCGGTCATCGCGCGGCCCCAAGGCGGGCGCGCGACCCGGCTAGCCTTAGCGCGCATTCCAAGGATCTTTTGTGTCTCGCTCATTCGACGATTTAGAACCGTGCCAGGCCCTGACCGAGATCGCCCGCGACTTTCACGGCAGGGGCTGGATGGCCGGCACCGCCGGCAATTTGAGCGCGCGCGACCGCGCCGACCCCGCCAGTTTTTGGATCACCGCCAGCGGACAGGCCAAAGGCCGCCTGGACAGCACGGATTTCCTGCGCATGGCGTTGGCCGACGATCAGGTGCTGGGGCTGGGGCGCGCCGGCATCAAACCTTCGGCGGAGACCTCGATCCACCGGGCGATTTACCGGTTGTTCCCGGCGGCCCGCGTCTGCCTGCACGTGCACACCGTGGACGCCAGCCTGGCGGCGGCGCGAGGTGGCGGCACGCAAGCGACGGATTTGCCGCTGCCGCCCTTGGAGATGATCAAAGGCTTGGGGATTTGGGAGGAAAACCCGCGGGTGGCGTTGCCGCTCTTCGCCAATTGGCTGGACGTACCGGCCATCGCCGCCGAGATCGAAGCCCGCTTCACCGCCGCGCCGCCGCCGGTGCCCGCGCTAATGATTCACCAACACGGCGTCACGGTGTGGGGCGCATCGCTGCAAGAGGCCTATAACCGGGTCGAGATCGTCGAATTCCTGATGAGCTATCTGGCCCGCCGCCTTTAAGCGGCACCCGTCAGCCGCCCGGTTGCGCCGTTTTGGCGGCCGCTTCTTTCACGCAGCGGAAACCCACGTCATCCAGGGTCGCCTCCGGCGGCAGATAAAATCGGTAAGCGGCGCGCTGAAACTGATGCATGGCGTAATGGCCTTCGCGACCCCAGCCCGCGCCGCGCACCACCTTGAATTTTTCACCGAAATCCTTGCTCTGGTATTCGGCGCCCGGATAAGCCTGATACCACTCCTGCACCCATTCGGCCACGTTGCCCGCCAGGTCGTACACGCCATAGGGCGATTTGTCGCCGGGATAAGAACCCACCGGCGCCACGCCGTCGTCCCACATTTCTTCGCCGGCGTTGCTGCGGCCGGCGGCCCACTGATTGCCCCAGGGGAATTCCAGGCCGTCGCGGCCGCGCGCCGCTTTTTCCCACTCCGCTTCTTTAGGCAGGCGCTTGCCGGCCCACGCGCAATAGGCCGTGGCGTCCTGCCAACTCACGTTGGTCACCGGCTCTTTATCCAGCTCACGCAACCGGGTGTCGATCGCGGCCAATAATTTCTTTTTATCCATGGCGCGGGTGTCCGCGTCCACTTTGAAGGTCTTCGCCGCCAGGCGGCGCAGCCGCTCGATATCAAGCTTGGTCAGTTCCTGGCGGCGCGCACTGAGCAAATAACCGTTTTGCATCCACGACAAAGGCGGCGTGTGGCCCGACGCGACCACGAATTGCAAATACTGGACGCTGGTCGTTTCATAACGATCGATGAGAAAGGCCGGCACTTCCACCGGATGGGCGGGGCGCTCGTCCACGTACCAGGGTTTATTGGTGCCCACTCCGGCGCTTTCGTCGGCGCTGGCCACCCGGTCGCTACCCATGGTGAAAACGCCGCCGGCCACCAAGGCCATGTCGTCGCCCGCCACCGCGCCCTGCGCCACGCAGCAGCACGCTAATATCAGACCCGCCCGCAACCACTCATTGGATTTTTTCCGCTTCACGCACACTCTCCCTCAGCTTGGCGACTTTTTGTTTATCCTGCGGCGCCGCGTCTTTCGCGCAACGAAAACCGAAACTTTTATTGTGAGTGCCCCGCAAAAAGAAACTGCGGTTGAACACCGGCGCCGAGATTCCGCACTTATAAAATGAACAATCCCACCACGAGCCGCCCTTGAGGGTTTTGTATTGCTCCCCGTAATTTTCGCTGGGATGGCTGTTGCCGGGATAAGCCTGATACCAGGAAGCGGTCCATTCCCAGACATTACCCGACATATCGTACACGCCGTATGGGCTCACCCCGGCCGGAAACGACCCTACCGGCAAGGTATCGCCTTCTTGTTTGAGCTTGGCCCAGCGTAGCGGAGTGTTGGCTTTCTGGACATCGAACTCATCACCCCAGGGGAACATCCGGCCGTCGCCGCCGCGCGCGCCTTTCTCCCATTCCTGATCGCTGGGCAGGCGCTTGCCCGCCCAGCCGCAATAGGCCTCGGCGTCGTACCAAGTCACTTCGGTGACCGGATGATCGGCCTTGCCCTGCGGATAAGTCCGGTTACGGAAATGACTGGGGGAACGCCGCCCGGTCTCGTCGATGAATTTTTTGTACTGGCCGTTGGTGACTTCATATATATCCAGCCAATACGCATCCAAAGTCACTTTATGGCGCGGCCCCTCGTCGGGCAAACGATCGTCGCTGCCCATCACGAATTCACCGGCGGGGATTAACGCCATCGGACCGGGCTCGGCGCTCACCGGGGGTTTGGCTTTGGCCGCCGTCACCTGCGACCGGTCACCCGCGGCCGCCACCCGTAGCAAGTGGCCGGCTGACCGAGGCACCGGCATGGCGGCTTGCCCGGCCCTGGCCGCACCGCGGTGGCAACTGACGCATTCACTTCCCACCGTCACCTGCAGGCGGCGGTGATCCATACCGGTATGGCACTGCGCGCAATCCGATACCGGCACCACGACCGCGACCGCCGCGCTCATGCTCGCCCCCATCACCCAGCTTGCCATCAGCAAAACCCGCGACCTCATTCGCAACATCCCTCGCGCCGACATTCGGCAACACGCCACGTAACGTCCAACTCTAACCAATTCATTCTTGCCACGCTACGACCTTCAGCAATTTCCCAAGGTGCCGTGCCTTGACACTCTCACTAAGCCCGTGGCATAAAGCCCCCGCAAGCCATCCGGCTTGGACGAGGGAGCATGGGGAGGGCGTGCTACCAACTGGAACCCACAGTCCCTTAAATAATCCCCAAAACCATCCGAGCGCTCATATAAGGGGCAAAGTTCCCTGTTGGGCGCGGTTTTATGCTGGTACCACAATACGAGTGAAGGAGAAACCGATGAAATCACGTTTGTTGAGCATCTCCGCTGCAGCGGTGTTGACCTTGGCAGCCGCTCAGGCGAACGCCGAAGAGGGTCTGGACTTGGCGAAGAAGGCCGGCTGCTTGGCCTGCCACGCCGTTGACAAAAAAGTCGTCGGCCCCGCCTGGGGCGACGTCGCCAAAAAGTATAAGGGCGACGCCGGTGCCAAAGCCGCTCTGGTCGAGAAAGTGAAAAAAGGCGGCAAGGGCAACTGGACCGAAGTCACCGGCGGCGTGCCGATGCCTCCGTACTCCCCCCGCGTTGCCGACGCCGACATCGAGAAGCTGGTCGATTTCGTGCTCGGCCTCGCCAAATAATCTCGTTTCATTAGAGATGCGCAAAAGCCAGCCTCCGGGCTGGCTTTTGTTTTTAGGAACCGCCGGCGGTCAACTGCGTGCCGGACGTTTTTTGAGTTTGCGCTGCAAACTGCGCCGGTGCATGCCCAGACGACGCGATGCTTCTGAAATATTGCCGGCGCACTCCGTCAATACCTTCTGCAAATGCTCCCACTCGAGACGGTTGACCGACATGGGCCGCGGCAATACTTCCACATCGGGATTACCCGCCGCGCCGCTCAACAAAGCCGTGACGATCTCGTCGGCATCGGCCGGCTTCGCCAGATAATAGGTAGCGCCCAGCTTGATGGCCTCCACCGCGGTGGCGATGCTGGCATAACCGGTGAGAACGACGATCCGCGCCGCGGGATTGCGCCCGCGCAGCGCCTGCACCAGGGTCAAGCCGGAGGCTCCGGGCAAATTGAGATCAACTACCGCGAATTGCGGGGCACGGTCCTCCAAGCGGATCAAAGCGGCCGGTACATCATGGGCGGTCTCCACCATGAAGCCGCGCCTAGCCAAGGCGCGCGCCAATACCTGGCAATAAACCGGATCGTCATCCACCAGCAGTAACGCCGGGTTGTCGATGCTGGATTTCACGGCGCGCGCACCGTCAACAAAGGCAGGCGGATCCGCACGCAGGCGCCGCCGTCCCGATTGAAACAGTCCATCCGCCCGCCATAACGCTCCACCGCCGTGCGGGTCAGCAACAAACCGATGCCCATGCCTTGTTCGCCGCCTTTAGTGCTGATCACGCGTTGGCCCGCCACCGCCAGCACCCCGGCGGAAAACCCGCCGCCCTGATCATGCACCTCTATCACCAACGCGTCTCCGTTCCAATCGCCGCTGAGCATCACGCCGCGCGGCGAAACGTCCGCTGCGTTATTCAACACATTGATCAAGGCTTGTTGCAAGGCGGCGCCAACCAGCAATTGTGGACCGGGCCGCGCCCCGCGCCAGCGGGTGTCGAGCACGGCGGTAGGCCGCAGCGCGCGCCAGTGCGCGAGGCCGGTGTCAAGAAAGACATCGGCGGATTGCGGGTACGCCGCCTCCGCCGACGGATGATCGGCGTCGGCGGTCAGGCGCGACAGCGCTTCTTTGCAGCGGGCGACTTGACCGCGCATCAGGCGCGCGGTGTCGGCGATGCCGGCCACCGCGCCATGTTCGCGCTCCAATTCACCGGTCAGTATCGCCAGGGTACCCAAAGGCGTGCCCAGCTCGTGGGCCGCACCCGCCGCCAGCGCGCCCAGCGCCACCACTTGCGCGTCGCGCAAGGCCCGTTCGCGGGCTTGCGCTAAACGGCGCTCGCGGTCGCGGAGAGTCTCGCTCATGCGCACCACGAAATACGCCACCACCGCGACGCTCAATACAAAGGCCACCCACATCCCCACCACATGCATGGCGAAAGGATCGCTATGCGCATGCCGGTCGTCCCCGATGGGCTGATAAACGAACATCAGCAAGGTGTAACACGCCACGATCACCGCCGCCATGCTCCAGCTGAACCGCGGCGGCAAGGCCGCGGCGGCCATGGTCAACGGCAGCAGCATCAACATCACGAAGGGATTGGTGGCGCCGCCGGCGAAATAAAGCAGCGCGCTGAGCCCGGCCACGTCCATCAGCATTTGCCCGAACAGCTCGGTGTCGGTCACCGGCCGCGCACCCCGCATGCGCCACCAGCTCAGACCGTTGAGCGCCGCCATCAGCGCGATCACGCCCAACAGCGACGGCAACCGCAACGCCACGTCCAAACCATAATGAGCGGTCAGCACCACCGCCAGCTGCGCCAGCAAGGTAATGGCGCGCAAGCTGACCAGCCGTCGCAAAGTCAAACTGGAAGAGGGGAGATTGAATTCGTCGCCGTCCATGTAACCGCTCGCAGGTTTCGCGAAGTATGAAACAAACCGGCCGGCGGCGGGCTGCGACTCATTGTCGCAGCCC
>CAKKSB010000005.1:12874-26176 GCA_919903055.1 Gammaproteobacteria bacterium
CCCCCCCCCCCCCCCCCCCCGCCGATGACGTTTAAACGCTACATCTCCACCATCTCGAAGTCGTCTTTGATGGCGCCGCAATCGGGGCAGACCCAATAAATGGGAACATCTTCCCAACGGGTGCCCGGCGGTATGCCCTCGGCGGGCCGTCCCAGCGCCTCATCGTAAATAAAGCCGCAGATGAGACACATGTATTGCTTGTAGTCCGCGCCGGACAAATCGGATTGCACTGGAACCTCCAAATGGCTATTTCAAAACACGGCGCCGATTGTCGCATGCTCACCGCGCCGGTAAAAGAACGGAAGTGCTACAATCGCCGGCATCGCCCGAGGACGCGCAGCCGCTGGAGAGTGACTATGAATGCACAGGAAGGGATACCCGTCGTCATGTGTTTCGGCGGCACTGACGCCACCGGCGGCGCCGGCATCCAAGCGGACATCGAAGCCATCGCCAGCATGGGCTGCCATGCCGCGCCGGTCATCACCGCCGTCACCGTACAAGACACCGAAAACGTCAAAGGCTACTCGGCGATTGACCCGACCCTGGTAATCGAGCAGGCGCGGGCGGTACTGGAAGACATGTCGGTCGCCGTCATCAAAATCGGCATGCTCGGCAGCGTGGAAAACGTCGAGGCGGTCCATACTATTTTGAGCGACTACCCCGACATCCCGGTGGTGCTCGACCCCATCATCCTCGCCGGCGGCGGCGGCACGCTTTCCGACGACGACGTGGTCGACGCCCTGGTCAATCTCCTGTTTCCCAACACCACCCTGCTGACCCCCAACAGCCACGAAGCGCGGATGCTGGCGCCGGAAGCCGACAGCCTGGAAGCCTGCGCCCAGGAATTGCTGGAAGCGGGCTGCGAATACGTGCTGATCACCGGCGCCCACGAACGCACCACCGACGTGGTCAACACGCTCTACGGCAATCGCCGTCAACTGGAAACCTATAGCTGGGAACGGCTGCCCGCTCATTACCACGGCTCGGGCTGCACCCTGGCCGCCGCCGCCGCCGGCCTGCTGGCGCAGGGCCTCGACCCGCTCTCCGCGGTGCGCGAGGCCCAGCAATACACCTGGGACGCGCTCAATCACGGTCACCGCCTCGGCATGGGCCAGCACCTACCCAACCGTTTTTTCTGGGCGCAATCGTCGGAGGAGGACGAAGAGACGTGAACGCCGCCTGGCAGCGGGGCCTTTACGCCATCACCGATCCCGCCCTGACACCGCCCTCGCGGATGGTCGAAACAGTGCGCGCCGCTCTCGCCGGCGGCGCGGTGCTGATTCAATACCGGGACAAACTCAGCGTCGCCGCTGATAAACGCCACTTGGCCGTCGCGCTGCTGCGCGTATGCCGCGTCGCGCAAACACCGCTGATCATCAACGACGATCTCGAACTCGCCGCCGACATCGGCGCCGACGGCGTGCACCTCGGCCGCGACGACGCGGCGATCGCGGCCGCGCGCGCGCGGCTCGGGCCGCGCGTTCTGATCGGGGTGTCCTGTTACAATGATTTTTCGCGCGCGACGGCCGCCGTGCAAGCCGGCGCGGATTACATCGCCTTCGGGCGCTATTTCGCGTCGCGCACCAAACCCGCGGCGGCGCCCGCCGATCTGGAATTATTAACCCGCGCCCGCCGGGAATTGCCCGTGCCGGTCGCCGCGATCGGCGGCATCACCGCCGGCAACGGCGGCGCGTTGATCGCGGCGGGCGCCGACTTGCTGGCGGTGATCCACGGCGTGTTCGGCCAGGCCGACGCTAAATCAGCCGCGACGCGAATCGCGAATTTGTTTGTTTCGTTCTCCAGGGATGAAAAACAACCGCGTTAATTACTCCAAAGTTAGGTTTACGTAGTCTTACTTCACAAGCCACATTTATAACCATGATGTAACGTCAAATATAGAATGGCCTTATGAGATATGACCCGCTTTCCCCGAAACAACGCAGTGAACGGATGTCTCGCGTAAGAAGAGAAGACACAAAACCCGAGCTTAAAGTACGTCAGATCGTCCACGGCATGGGTTATCGTTACAGATTGCATTCTAAAAAATTGCCGGGCCGTCCAGACATGGTGTTTGGAAAGAAAAAGAGGGTGATATTCATTCATGGATGTTTCTGGCACCAGCATGATTGTAATCACTATCGAATGCCCAAAAGCAGACAGGATTTTTGGCGCCCCAAACTTAGCCGTAACGTTGAAAGGGACAAGGACACATATCAAAGTCTTTTGCACGAAGGATGGGGCGTATTGATAATATGGGAATGTCAGCTTAGGGACTTGGATAGCGTACGACGCCGTATTCAGAAATTTTTGGAATAAAGATAATGAAAAAACATACGTCAATCGAGCTTTTCACTGGAGCTGGTGGTCTTGCCTTGGGGCTGGAAAAATCTGGATGGCATCATCTCGCTTTAATTGAAAAAAATGAGCATGCCTGTTCAACCATTCATTTAAATGAATCGCTTGATCATCCTTTGGCGAAAGATTGGCGCTTATATCCAGATGACGTAAGAACGATTAAGTATCCAAAAATCGCCAAATACGTAGACATGGTCTCTGGGGGTCCGCCCTGTCAACCTTTTTCGCTCGGAGGAAAACATCGCGCACATAATGATCATCGAGATATGTTCTCCGAGGCGGTTCGCGCGGTTCGTGAACTTAAGCCAAAATGCTTTCTATTTGAGAACGTCAAAGGTTTGCTGCGCCAGAGTTTCGCCACTTATTTCAATTACATTATTTTGCAGCTTACCTACCCAATGATCGTTCAGCGAAATAATGAGGATTGGACATCCCATCTTACCCGCCTTGAACGTAGGCACACCGGAAAATCCACCAATGAGCTAACGTATAAGGTGGTATATCGCCTTCTCAATGCCTCCAACTATGGAGTGCCGCAGAACCGCCATAGAGTTTTCATGGTTGGCTTTCGCTCTGATTTGGGAAAGGAATGGTCGTTTCCAGAATCCACGCATTCTCTCGATAGGCTACTTTGGGATCAATGGGTGGATGGTTCATATTGGGATGAACATCGCGTAGCGAAAAAAAATCGGCCGGAAATCCCTCGAAGATACAAGAAGGGCGTCGAGCAACTATCTTCTGATTTCTTTTCCATGCCGCCTTCTGGTCAAAGATACCGTACGGTTAGAGACGCTATTAACGATTTGCCTGATCCAAAACAGAAACAAAATACAATAGCGAATCACGAATTCCGGTCTGGCGCGCGGCCGTACCCCGGCCATACTGGAAGCGTGCTGGATGAACCAGCAAAGGCATTAAAGGCCGGTGATCATGGAGTCCCGGGTGGGGAAAATATGATTTCGTTCCCTGATGGAACATATCGTTACTTCACCGTTCGGGAAAGTGCTCGAATACAGACTTTTCCCGATGATTATGTATTTAGTGGTTCATGGACCGAAGCGATGAGGCAGATTGGAAACGCGGTGCCAGTTAAATTGGCTGAAATAGTAGGCGATAGCATTCGTAAGCAAATGATGTGAGAACCGCATGTCTAAGAATGAACCACCTCGCATTCCACCATTCAATCCACTCGATAAATCACACTTGGGTGAAAGCGTGGCGGAAGCCACATTACAACAATCGGTGGAATTGTTACCACCCAAGCCGTTTATGGGGGCGGGGATTTATGCGATTTATTACATTGGTGACTTTGAACTATATAAACACATATCCGAAAAAAATAAAAATGAACAGTACGACTGGCCTATTTATGTTGGCAAAGCGGTGCCAGCTGGAGCTAGAAAAGGGGGCTTTGGGCTAGGTGCTGATCCTGGATTGGTGCTTTATAAAAGACTTGCTGAACATGCCATGTCCATAAATCTAGCGACCAATTTGAAATTATCGGATTTTAGATGTCGATTTCTTGTAGTTGAAGATATTTGGATTCCATTAGCCGAGTCCATGTTAATAGAAACGTTTTCCCCGTTGTGGAATCGGAAGATTGATGGTTTTGGAAATCACGATCCAGGCAGTGGCCGCCACAATCAACAACGGTCTCCGTGGGACACCATCCACCCTGGTAGGCCATGGGCGGAAAAATTGAAGCCCACATTAATTAGCGAGAACGAAATTAAAGAAAAATCCGCTCAGTACATAGTTAAAATTCAAAACAAACTTGCGGCCCGACAAAGTACACCCGTTAATTTCAAGAAGTAGCGTGGTTAAAACTTACGTAACTAGCAATACGCGAATTAACGATTTGTAGAGGAACCACGATGACCCGTTCACATGATTTATTTCTCCAGGCCCAACGCCGCATCCCCGGCGGCGTCAATTCGCCGGTGCGCGCCTTTCGCGGCGTCGGCGGCGATCCGCTGTTCTTCAAGCGTGGCGAAGGCGCCTATCTCTACGACGAGGACGACCGGCAATACATCGACTACGTCGGCTCGTGGGGGCCGATGATCTTGGGTCATGCGCATCCGGCGGTGATCGCCGCGGTGAAGGCGGCGATCGACAACGGCCTCGGCTTCGGCGCGCCCACCGCCATCGAGACCGAGATGGCGGAGAAGGTCTGCGCGCTGGTGCCGTCGATCGAGATGGTGCGCATGGTGAGTTCGGGCACCGAAGCGACCATGAGCGCGATCCGCCTCGCGCGCGGCTACACGGGCCGTGACAAGATCGTCAAATTCGAGGGCTGCTACCACGGCCATTCCGATTCGCTGCTGGTCAAGGCCGGCTCGGGCGCGCTGACGCTGGGCGTGCCGTCCTCCGCCGGCGTGCCGGCCGCGCTCGCCGAACACACCATCACCCTCGACCACAACGACCTGGACCAGGTGCGCGACACCTTCGCGCAAGTCGGCGGCCAAATCGCCTGCATCATCGTCGAGCCGGTGGCGGGCAATATGAATTGCGTGTTGCCCAAACCCGGCTTTCTCGAGGGGCTGCGCACGATCTGCGACGACTACGACAGCGTGCTGATCTTCGACGAAGTGATGACCGGCTTCCGCGTCGCGCTCGGCGGCGCGCAGGCCTACTACAAGGTGACGCCCGACCTCACCACGCTCGGCAAAGTGATCGGCGGCGGTCTGCCGGTGGGCGCCTTCGGCGGCAAGCGCGTGATCATGGAAAAGATCGCGCCGCTCGGGCCGGTGTACCAGGCCGGCACGCTGTCGGGTAATCCGGTGGCGATGGCGGCGGGCCTCGCGATGTTGAAAGAAATTGAGAAGCCCGGCTTCTTCTCCGAACTCAGTGACCGCGCCGAACACCTCACCCACGGTCTGGTGACGCGCGCCAAGGCCTTCGACATCCCGCTCACCACCAACCAGGTCGGCGGCATGTTCGGCCTGTTTTTCACCGAGGAAACCCAGGTGCAGGATTATTATCAGGTGACCCAGTGCAACGTCGAGCGCTTCAAGCTGTTCTTCCACGGCATGCTGGCGCAGGGCGTGTACCTCGCCCCCTCGGCCTACGAAGCGGGTTTCGTTTCCGCCGCGCACGGCAAACGCGAGATCAAGAACACCCTGATCGCGTCGGAACAGGTATTCTCGCAACTCTAAACCCACAGCGGAGGCGTGCCATGGAATACCGTCATTTGGGTCGCAGCGAGATCAAGGTCAGCGCGGTGGGCCTCGGCACCATGACCTTCGGCGAGCAGAACAGCGAGGCCGAGGCCCATGAGCAACTGGACTACGCCTACGAGGCCGGCGTCAATTTCATCGACACCGCCGAGATGTACCCGGTGCCGCCCAAGGCCGAGACCTACGGCCGCACCGAGGAATACATCGGGAACTGGCTGAAACAGCGCGGCCGCCGCGGCGAGGTGATCCTCGCCACCAAGGCGGCCAGCCGCGCCACCGATCTCACGTGGATCCGCGACGGCAATCCGCGTCTCAACCGCGAGCACCTCATCGCCGCCCTGGACGCCAGTCTCAAACGCCTGCAAACCGATTACATGGATCTCTATCAACTGCACTGGCCCGATCGCAAGACCAATTTCTTCGGCCAGCTCGGCTACGAATATCAGCCCGCCGACGACGACGTGCCCATCATCGAGACTTTGCAGGTGCTAGGCGAACTGGTGCGCGCCGGCAAGATCCGCCACATCGGCGTCTCCAACGAGACGCCGTGGGGGGTGATGCATTTTCTCCAACTCGCGAAGGAATACAATCTGCCGCGGGTGGTGAGTATTCAAAATCCCTACAACCTGCTCAACCGCAGTTTCGAAGTGGGTCTGGCGGAGATCGCCCACCGCGAGAACGTCGGCCTGCTGGCCTATTCACCTTTGGGCTTTGGCATGCTCTCGGGCAAATACCTTGATGGTCAGCGTCCGGCGGGGGCGCGGCTCACCCGCTTCGAACGCTTCCGCCGCTACACCGGCCCGCGCGGGCTGGCCGCCACCGAGGCCTACGTGAAACTCGCCCGTGATCACGGTCTCGATCCCGCGCAAATGGCGCTGGCCTATGTGATGCACCGGCCCTTCACGACCAGTACTCTGGTGGGCGCCACCAGCCTGGAACAACTGGGCCGCAACATCGCCAGCCTCGAACTCGAACTGCCGCCGGCGGTGTTGAGCGGCATCGAGGCGATCCACCAAAACCATCCCAACCCCTGTCCGTGAAACGAGTGGCCATGCTCGACTACACCGCGCGCCGCGCGCTCACCTTGATTTGGCTGACCGCCTGTTTGGCGCCGGTCGCCCAGGCCGCGGCCTTGAGCGTGGAACCGGCTAGCGTGCCCAACGGCAAAGTCACATCCATACACATCAGCGCGCCGGGTCCCGGCGAGGTGATGCTCGTGCCCGGCGGCCCGCATCTGACGGCGTCCCTGCCGCTGCCGAACAATCACATCCTCGGCCTCGACCCGCAGCGCGGTCTGGCCTATCGCATCGCGCACGACACGCTGGAAGTCCTCGACCTCCGCGCGCCCGGCGACGCGCTCGGCCGCTATCGGGCCGACGCGCCCATCGCCGGTCTGCAACGCCACGCCGGCGATGTCCTGTTGCGGCTCGACGACGGCCAGGTTCTCGGCCTGGATCTCAGTGATCCGCGCCTCCCCAAACTGGGCTGGCGCTTCACCCTGCCGGAGGCGGGTGCCGGCGTCGCCGTCGCCGGCCAATACGCCTTGCAGGCCACCGGCCGCGAGGAACTGCTGATCTGGGATATCAGCGATCCCGCCCGCGCCCGCCTCGCCGTCCGCTACCCGACCCGCGGCGCGACCCACGACGTGGCGGTCAGCGAAGGCCGCGCTTACGTGGCGCAACACCGCGCCGGCCTGTTGATACTCGACGTGCAGGAGGCCGCCCATCCCTTGTGGCTGGGCAGCACCGGCCAGCTTGGCAACGTGGTCAAAGTCGCGGCGCGCGGTGACAGCGTGTGGGTGGCGAGCGACGACGGCGCGGTCAGCCGGGTGGACGTGTTCAACGCCGCGCAGCCTTCCTTCAGCGCGAAACAGGTCTTGTCCGAACCGCGCATTCAGGCCCTGGCGGTGACGGGCGACGAAGCCTGGGTGGCGACGCCCAACGCCATTTCCTTGATCGGCTTCGACGCCGAGCCGCCGCAAATCAGCAACGCCGGACTGGACGTCGGCCGCGGCGTGAATTTCGGCGGCCAGCGCCGCGCCGACGTGGTGGGCGACCGGGTCTACGTCGCCGACTGGTTTTCCGGCCTGCACATTTACGACGTCGGCGATCCGCGGCAACCGCGTCTGCTGTCCAGCCTGCGCACGCCGGGCTCGGCCAAGGGCGTGGCGGTGCGCGGCGATTACGCCTACGTCGCCGACGACGACCACGGCCTGCAAGTGGTGGACATCGGCGACCCCGGCCGGCCGCGCATCGTCGCCAACCTCGCGACGCCCGGCCTCGCCTACACCCCCAAGCTCGCCGGCGATCTGCTGTACCTCGCCAGCCATCGCGGCGGTTTCCAGATCATCGACGTCCGTCAACCCACCGTGCCCAAACTCATCGCCGACGTCACCACGCCCGGCATGGCCTGGTCGCTGGCGATCAGCGGCAACACGCTCTACGTCGCCGACGACGCGGCCGGCTTGCTGATCTACGACGTGAGCGACCCGGCGCAGCCGCGCGCCGTCGGCGCCTACGATACCGGCGGCCGCTTGGAAGAAGTGCTGGTGCGTGGCGGCATCGCCTATCTCGCCTATTTCGATCAAGGCCTCAAACTCGCCGACGTCAGCGCGCCCGCCGCGCCGCGGGTGCTCGCCGAACTCGCCACCCCCGGCAACGCCCGCGGCCTCGATCTGCGGGGCGACGACCTTTATCTCGCCGACTGGCTGGCGGGCGTACACGTGGTGAACGTCGCCGACCCGACGCGGCCGGTAGTGAAATACAGCTACGACACCCCCGGCGCGGCGTGGGGCATCCGCGCCGGCGGCGACGGCCGGGCTTATGTGCTGGATTGGTGGGGCGGCTTCGCGGTGCTGAATGCGCGCGACCGCGCCGAACCCGCTCTCGTTCGTTACGCCGAGCGCGGTACGCCGCGGCAGGATGCGGCGCAGGGCGATTACCTCTACGTCGCCCACGGCGCAGGTGGGCTGCAAATCTTCGACATCAGGAATCCGCTCAATCCCACCTGGGTCACCGGCGTGGAGCTGCCGGCCGCGGCGCTCAGCGTCGCCGTCGGCGGCGACGCCGCCTATGTCGGCCTGGCCGAGGGCGGCATCGCGGTCATCGATATCAGCCGGCCGATAGAGGCGCGGCTGGTGACGCGGCTGCGGACCGAACATGAAGTAGACACGCTGCGCGCGGACGGCGCCCGCTTGTATGCCCTCGCCGGCGGGCGGGGCCTGGTCTTCGATCTCGCCCAGCCGCTGCAACCCCGCCTGACCGGCAGTACGGCGGACAAGGTCGGCGAACCGTGGCCGCAAGGCGGGCAAGTCTACGTGGGATACGGCGCCGAGGCCTGGCGCGCGGCGGGGGTCACGGCGCTGGAACCGCCACGACCCGCCGCGGCACTGCGCGGCCAGGGCGAGTTGCTCGCGGCGCTGGATCAAACCCGCCGCGAGCAACTCAGCGTGTATCGCATCGGCGGCGGAAAAATGGAGTTGCTCGCCGAGCTCGACCTCGGCCGGCCGTTACTCGATCTGGCCTGGGGCGAGGGCGTGTTATACCTCGCCACCGCGCAGGGCCTGCGGACCGTGGACCTCAGCGATCCGCGCCGACCCCTCGCCGTCCCGCCGCAGCCGGGGATGGACGCGGGCACCAACCTGATACTGCATCGCGGCGTGTTGTACGCCGGTCTGACCGCGCTGCGGCCGCCACCGCTGCTCAAGGCCGCGCTCGATGAACAAGGCCGTGCGCAACTGACGGTGCCCGCGAATCTGGCGATCGGCGGTTACGATTTGTTCTACCGGCCGGCGCAGGGCGCGCCGCACATCCAGCCCAATGCCCTCAAGGTGGAGATGCCGCGTTTCTCCAAACCCAAGATCACGCCCGAGGAATTTCAGCGGCTGTTGCAGCAGCATCGCAACACGGAAAACCCGCCCGCCGCTTCACCCTAAACGGCGCCGTTCACGCACCCTCACTGATTCGTGCTGCAATGCATCTGAACACGGCCCGTCCCAAGGGGTCGAAACCCTGTCTTCAATCGAGGTAACACTATGCGAATACGACATTGGCTGACCCGCGGTGCGGCGGTCTGCGCGCTGGCGGCGACGGTACCGGCGCTGGCCATGAATTACGTGGTCGAGCTCGGGCAAGCGGATTTACAGCGCAAGGTCGAGCGGCTTTTTCCGGTCTCCCATCAAGATCCGCTGTACGACCTGCTGCTCAGCGAGCCGCGGGTGGTGCTGCGCGAAGGCGGCGATCGCATCGGTTTGGGTTTGAAATTGTCGGGCACGCTGCTGCAATGGCCCGTGGCCGGCCGGGCGCAGCTGACCGGCGGTTTGCGTTTCGAGCCCGCGAGCGGCGAGTTTTATCTGCGCGACGCCACCGTGGAGGAATTGGCCATCGACGGCGTGCCCGAACAATATGCCGGCGAGCTCCGCCGGATCGCCGAACAGGCGGCGCGCGAGATGCTCAACAGCCGGCCCATTTACGTACTGGGCCAGCTCGGCGAATCAAAACAACCGCTCGGCCGCGAGATCAAGGCCATCAACGTACGCGGCGGCAAGCTGGTACTGGAATTGGAGATGTTTTAACCCGCCCAGGCGCTGCGCAAGCCATCCAAAATATACTGGACGGCGAGGGCGGCCAGCACCAAACCGAACAGCCGGCTGATGACGTTGGTGCCGGTCTCGCCGAGAAATCTCAAAAGAATGCCGGCCCACAGCAAGGACAGCAGGGTCATACCCAGCACCAGCAGCAACACGGCCAACATGCCGGCGAACACCACCGGTTCCTTCCAGCTCGACGACATCAGCAGCACGGTGGTGAGCGCGCCGGGCCCGGCGATGAGCGGAAAGGCCAGCGGGAATACCGAGATGTCTTCCTTGTGTTCGGCCTCTTCCTGTTCGCGGGTGGTGGTGGAACGCAGGCCCGATTGGCGGGCGAACACCATGTCGATGGCCAGCAGGAACAGCAGCGCGCCGCCGGCGATGCGGAAGGCCGGCAAGCCTATTCCTAAAGCGGCGAGCAACGCATCGCCGAAGAAAAAGAACACCAGCAACATGCCGCTGGCCAAGGCCGTGCCGCGGATGGCCATCTTGCGCTGATAGGCGGCCGTGCCGCAGAGGGTCAGCCACAAAAACATCGGCGCCAAACCCACCGGGTCGATGACGATGAACAACACCACAAAGGTATTGAATAAAACTTCCATGGCTCACTTTAACATGACGCTTCGCCGGTCGCGGAGACCGGCCAGCGGATCGACCGCTTGTTAAAAAAGCTTAAACCCACCAGCGGCCCTTCCGCCGCAACGACGAATTACCTTGTGATCCACCCGCCGTTAAGTAAGCTATAGCCATGTTCGCGGTACATCGCCACCCTCTCTTTCGCTGCGCCTGGGCCGGGGTGTGGGCTTTATTGCTGGCGATGCCGGCCGGCGCGCTCAGCGTGGTGCAGCGCTCCTTCGATGAACTGGTGGCCTTGTCGGACTTGGTGCTGGTGGGCACGGTCGGAGAACTGCGCAGCGGCTACGACTCGCCTGACCAGAAAACCATCCACACCCACATCATCCTCGGTGATCTGGAAGTCGTGAAGGGCCGGCTGGACACCGCCCAATATACCTTGCGGATCGCCGGCGGCCGGGTGGACGACCGCATCGATGTCTACCCCGGTCTGCCGCAATTGCGCCCCGGCCAGCGCTATGTGTTATTCATTCGCGGCAACTTTCGTGACTTCTTTCCGGTGGTGGGCATCCACCAAGGAATTTATCAGGTGCTCAGCGACGGCGCGGGCCGCGAGGTGGTGTTGCCCGCCAGCGGCGATGCGGCGCGCCCCGGCTTGGCCGCCGGCCAATTGCTCGATACCCAGCCAGAAACCCTGACGGCATTTCTGCGGCGGATCCGTTCCCAATTAGCCAAACCGACCGACGCGCCGTGATGCATTTCTCCGCGCCGCGTCTCGCCGTACTCGCCGCCGCGCTGTTTCCGGCGCTGGCCTCGGCCTTCGCCTACACCATTCATGACGGTAACGGCGGGGCGCTGCCCAATCAAACCAGCGGGACGCCGATAGTTTGGCGAGAGAATTCGGCGGCCTTTACCCTCAATTTCGGCGGCGACTTCAACACCAGCGCCGCAACCGCGCTGGCCGATTGGAACCAGGTGGGCACGCGTTTCCAATGGCAAGTGAGCACGGCCGCGGCCCAGCCCTGCAACGCCGGCGATCGCAGCAATACGGCGGGCTGGCGGTTCACGGACTGCGGCGGTGATTCCTTCGGCGACGCGCTGGCCATTACCTCGCGCTCTTATCGCCTGGTCGGCAATGCGCTTTACCACGCCGACACCGATATCATCGTCGACCAGAGTCGCAATTGGAGCGTCCATTTAAGCGGCAGCCTGCCAACCAATGGCTCGGGCAACGTGGTGAGCTACGATTTTCGCCGCGTCCTGCGCCACGAGTTCGGCCATGCCGTGGGGCTGGATCATCCCGACGAAACGACTCCGCCGCAACAGGTCACCGCGATCATGAATTCCACCGCCGGCAACGTCGAATTTTTGCAGCCCGACGACACATTGGGAATGGTGACGCTGTACGCGCTCACCGATACCGGCAACACACCCGACACCGGCACTATCAGCAACGTCAGCGCGGCGGCCAAGGAGGGCGGAGGTGGCGCGGATTCGAGCTGGGGTATTTTGTTACTGGCCGTCTGGCGGCGGGTGGCGCGGCGTGTTTATCGCGACGAAAATCAGCGCGGCAATAAGCTAAGGAACTACTGATTAATTCGAAATACCCCGCGGCAAGCCGCGGGGGCAAAGCGATGGGGTTTCACAGGGGAGCACCCTGTGGTCGCCCGCGAGGCAGGGATCCTCGCGGGCGATCTAACTTGATTCATCTTGAACCGCCAAGAGCGCCAAGAATTTTATCTAATCATTGAAGCGTTTTTTCTTGGCGTTCTTGGCGTTTGGCGGTTAAGAGATTTTTTTCAGCGCTTCCCTAAAGCAATAGCAGCGCGACGCTTAATGATCGTGGCCACCCGGGCCGTGCACATGGCCGTGACTGAGTTCCTCTTCGGAAGCGTCGCGCACGTCGGTGACGGTGACGTCGAAATGCAGGGTCATGCCGGCCAGCGGATGATTGGCGTCGATGGTAACCTCATTGCCTTCCACGCTTACTACGGTAACGACTTGCGGGCCGTTTTCGCTCATGGCGTGAAAACGCATGCCCACCGTGATTTCCTCGTCGGTGTCGAACACGTCGCGTGACAGGTGCTGCACCCGCGCCTCGTCGCGCATGCCGTAAGCCTGCTCGGGCGGAATCACCGCGTTGATTTGTTCACCGGCCTGTTTGCCTTCCAGCGCCGTTTCCAGGCCGGGAATGATGTTGCCGGTGCCGTGAATATAAACCAGCGGCTCATGATCGTTCGAGCTGTCGATTACCGTTCCCTGCCCATCGGTCAAGGTGTAATCTATGGAAACCACTTTGTGATTGGCGATGCGCATGTCGGGATCTCTCGCTAAAATTCGAGCCCGCAGTGTACGCTTTTACACTCCGCCCGCCAAGGGAACCGCCTTTAGCAGCGAACGGCTTGAGCACGATGAATTCTCGCGACGACCAACAAAAACTCCGCGTGCTGGCCGAGGACGCGGCGCTGGGCATCGCCCGCGCCCAGCGCCTATTAGCGTTGCGATTTTTGCGGGGACGCGGCGTGCCGCGCGATATCGCTACCGGTCTGGAATGGCTGCGCCGCGCGGCGGAGCAAGCGGCCGTCGAGCGCGGCGTCGCCTAATTCGGTG
>CAKKSB010000006.1 GCA_919903055.1 Gammaproteobacteria bacterium
CACCGACAGCGAGACCATGGACGTGGTGGAGATGGTGCTCGGCGGGCTGGTCAACAAAGAGATCGTCAGTCTCATCAATCGTCACGGCGGCCGTGCGGTCGGCCTGACCGGCAAGGACGGCGATTTGATCCGCGCTCGCAAGATGACGCTGACGCGCAACGATCCCGCCGCCGACGCGCCGGAGATCATCGACATCGGCCATGTCGGCCAAGTGGCGAGTATCGATCCGGGTGTAGTGAATATGCTGGTGCAAGGCGATTTTATCCCGGTGATCGCGCCGATCGGCGTCGGCGAGGACGGCTGCTCGTACAACATCAACGCCGATCTGGTGGCGGGCAAAATGGCGGAAGTGCTGCAGGCGGAGAAACTCATGCTGCTCACCAATATCGCCGGTGTGATGGATAAACAGGGCAAGGTGCTGTCGGGTTTGAGTTCGCGCGAAGTGGACGCGCTGATCGCCGACGGGACGATTTACGGCGGCATGCTGCCCAAGATCCGCTGCGCGCTCGATGCGGTGCAGGGCGGCGTGAAAGCGGCGCACATCGTCGACGGCCGGGTGGCGCATGCGGTGCTGTTGGAGTTGTTCACCGATGAAGGGGTGGGTACGCTGATCCGCCGTTGAGCCGTTCGCTCAGTTCTGCGCTGATTTTAAATCTTTGTAGCGCGCCAGATCGGCGGCGAATTTGGCGCGGATATCTACTTGCTGGGCGCGCTGGCCGCGGATGAAACTGCGCTCCCGTTCGATCTGGCTCTGCACGGTGGCGATATCGCCGCGCAATTCGCCCGGCACCGGTTTGCCTTGCCGCTCGAGACGGGCGGCAACCTTGGTAAGCTTCTGCTCTTCCTGGCTGAGATTGGACAGTTTGTGCTGAGAAACGTCGATAAGCCCTTCCAAGGTGGCGAGGTGGCGATCGCGGGTCTCGATCAAATCATGTTCGGTGGTGTAGGTGTCCAGCAGGATGCGGTCCTGCATGGCGCGGTCCTTGGTCCGCCGCGTTTCTTCTTCCTTGATATCCTTGAGGCGTTGCTCCTCGGCGAATTGTTCAGGAGTTTTGGCTTGATCGACATTTTTTATGGTGATGCCGCGCGGGTTGATGATTTTGTATGCACGGTCGGATTGATTGGGGGGAATCTGGTCGCTGTAATGGACCCGGCCTTGCTCGTCCACCCAGCGATAGGTGCCGGCCGGCGCCGCCGGACCCGCCTGCGCGGCCAGCGCCGCCAGGCTGCTCAAGAGAAAGAGTGTCGTTAATCGCTTACGCATGGTCATCGGCCATGATATTACCGTTGCACGCGCAATACACGATTAGCGAAGAGGAGCCGCCGAGAATGCCGCGAGGGCCCTGAGCCATGGATAGTGATATACACATCATACTCTTCGTCATTTCCTTGGTGGCCAACCTGTTTTCCGCGTTCGCGGGAGGTGGCGCGGGGCTGATCCAATTGCCGGCTCTCCTCTTTCTCGGGCTTCCTTTCGGAGTGGCGCTGGCCACCCACAAAGTGGCCAGCGTCGCCTTGGGTATCGGCGCCACCACGCGACACTTAAGGGAAGGCGGGCTGAGCCTGGCCTTCTCCTTGTTCATGCTCGCCACCGGCCTTCCCGGGGTGGTGTTGGGCGCCAGCCTGATTTTGCAAATACCCGATCAGTCGGCCCGCACCGCCCTCGGCGTTTTGACCATCGGCCTGGGAATCTATTCCTATCTGCGTCCCCTCTTGGGCCTGGTCCATGCGCCGCGCCATCGCACGCCGGGCGGGTATATCGCGGGCGGCGCGGGCCTGTTCATTATCGGTGTGCTCAACGGTTCGCTGACCTCCGGCACCGGCCTGTTCGTGACGATCTGGCTGGTGCAATGGTTCGGCTTCGATTACAAACGGGCGGTGGCGTTTACCCTGGTACTGGTCGGCATCTTCTGGAACGGCGGCGGCGCCCTGACCTTGGGTTTGCTGAGCGAGATCCGCTGGTCCTGGCTGCCGGCGCTGGTGGCGGGTTCTTTCCTCGGCGGTTATCTGGGTGCCCATCTCGCGATCGCCAAAGGCAGCCGCTGGATTAAAACCGCCTACGAAGTGATCTCGATATTGGTCGGGCTGAGCTTGATCTTTTTCTGAGCGGCGCAGGGCGCCCCGCGTGGCCTTAGACGCCATAACGCTCGCGATAACCCTGGATCGCCCGTACCGCGGGTTCCATGTCCGGCATGTCGCCGAGACAAGCGACGATGTCGTCCAGGCTGATGATGCTGAGCACGGGAATACCGTGGCGCTGCGCCACTTCCTGAATCGCCGAAAGCGCGCCTTGGCTGCGTTCCCGCCGGTCGAGGGCCACCACCACCGCCGCCGGTACGGCGCCCGCGGCGCGGATCAGCGCGATGGATTCCCCCACCGACAAGCCGGCGGAGATCACGTCGTCGACGATCAGCACCCGGCCGGCGAGCGGCGCGCCCACGGTCATCCCGCCTTCGCCGTGGTCCTTGGCTTCTTTGCGGTTGAAGGCGTACGGCAAGTCGCGGCCGTGTTGTTCGGCGAGGGCGATGGTGGTGGCCACCGCCAGCGGCACGCCTTTATAAGCCGGACCGAACACCATGTCGAAAGGCAGGCCGGCGCGGACCACGGTTTCGGCGTAATAACGCCCCAGCCGGGCGATGCTGGCGCCGCTGTTGAACAAGCCGGTGTTGAAGAAGTAGGGGCTTAAACGCCCGGATTTGAGAGTGAACTCGCCGAAGCGCAGCACGTGATGGCGGATCGCGAATTCGATGAATTCTTTTTGATAAGGCAGCATGGCGTCATTGTAACGATTCCTCTCCGCGAGGGAAACGCGCCGCGGCCGGGCCGGACGGATTTTTGTTACACTCGCCGCCTTTGTCGCCGCCCACGGAACAGTTCATGAAGATCATCACCGCCAATTTGAACGGCATCCGCTCCGCGGCCAGCAAGGGCTTCTTCGAGTGGATGCTCAAACAGGACGCCGACGTGGTCTGCCTGCAGGAAACCAAGGCGCAGATTCATCAGCTCAGTTCCGAGCTGTTGCGCCCGCCGGGTTATTACAGTTATTTCCACGATGCGCAGAAGAAAGGCTACAGCGGGGTGGCGATTTATTGCCGGCGCGAACCGGACCGCGTGCAGTCCGGCCTGGGCTGGCCGGACGTGGATGCGGAGGGTCGTTATCTGCAAGCGGACTTCGGTAACCTCAGCGTGGTGTCGCTGTATCTGCCTTCGGGTTCGAGCGGCCCGGAGCGGCAGTCGGTGAAGTTCGACGTGTTGACGCGTTTTCTCGCGGTGCTGCAACAGCTGCGCGACAGCGATCGCGATTATATAATCTGCGGCGATTGGAACATCGCGCATAAACCCATCGACTTGAAGAACTGGCGTTCCAATCAAAAGAATTCCGGTTTTTTACCGGAGGAGCGGGCCTGGCTGGATCAGGTGTTCGAGCAAGTCGGCTGGATCGATGCGTTCCGCGCCGTCAACGACACCGCCGAGCAATACACCTGGTGGTCGAATCGCGGCCGTGCCCGCGAAAAAAATGTGGGATGGCGCATCGATTACCACATGGTCAATCCGCGTCTCAAAGAGAAAATCATCTCGGCGGCGATCTATAAAGAACAGTGGTTTTCCGATCATGCGCCGCTGATCATGGAATACCACGGCGAAATTTAAGACCGTTTGCGGAGTGAAATTGAACCGCCGAATCGCCGTAGTGGCGGTTGATGTCTCGCGCATTAAACCTAAAACCGCGGATGCAACCACGGAGATCACGGAGGACACGCAGAATCAGGATTGTCGAGGCGTTCGGCGAGTTCACTATTGGCTGATTTCGACACCGGCGCGGCGTCCTGGATGTTCCTCCGTGTCCTCCGTGGTCAATTCTTTTTTCAGATTTAATCAGATTTAAATAGACCGCTCCCGTAAAAGAGCGGCGGGATTCGACTCAGCTCGCCGCGCGCGTCACCCGCCCATCGTCGGTATCCGGGGTGAGCGAGGCGGCGGGCAGCGGAGTGTGCAAGCGGTCGATGATGTGATTGAGCGTATCGCGTTCGCGTTCCAGCAAGTTGCAGCGTTTTTCCAGTTCGCGGATTTTGATGTCGAGGCCGTCGCGCGATTCGTTGATCTTGCATAAGGTTTCTAAATGCTGATCGAGCTGCTGCTTGTTTTCGTTCACCTGTCGCACCAGCGGAATCAAAATGCCTTTCAGCCAGGCGTCGGTTTCGCGATTGGCCTTCATGAACAAATGGCGGACGTGGCTCACCAGCGAGATGAAGAATTTCTTGATGACGAAATGCTGCTCGGTCATGGTGGTGATCGGGCTGTTGCGGAAAGTTTCCGCCTCTTCGTATAAACGTTCCAGCTCGATGCGGTATTTTTTGATCGAATAGGCTTTCAGTTCGCCGATCGGCAGGCCGTGTTCCTCGTGGAATTTGCGATAAATCGCCTGCACCACGTTTTGAGTTTGTTCGGCGAGGGTGCCGACATGCTGCATGGTGTCGCGGGTGCCGTCGAAGAAAGTTTTCATGCCGCCCTTCATGCCGCCGGTGGTCCAGCTGCCTTCCATGTTGGTGCGGGTAGTCGCTACCAGATCATCGACGGCCTTGATGCTCAGCGCGTCGAGCATGGATTTGGAGTGCTGCGACAAGATGCGGCGGCTGGCCTGAAAACTCTCCATGTTTTTATTGTAGGCGGCTTGCCGTTCGCGGGTTTTGCGCATCAAGCCGGTGATGACATCGGCGTTGCGTCCACTCAAGGAACGCAATTCGTGCAATTGAGTTTGGGTGGCTTCCAACCGCTGGGTGACCATTTGCCGCGAAGCGCCGATCATTTGATCGATGGCGCCGACGATAGTATCGCGCACGATCACTTGTTTGGCGGGAAGGATTTTATCCGCCAAGTAGGCTTCCAAATCCAATAGACGGCTCTTGGCGAGCAGCGCGTGGTCCTTGCGGATTTTGCCGACCAGCGCTTTTTGCGCCGACACCGGAAAGACGCTGCCGGGCTCCACGCCCAACAGCCGCGCCGTTTCGGCGCATTGATGGCGGACCGACTCTTCCACCTCTTCGGGTTTTTTCATTTCGTCCCACAAGGTGTCGATTTTGTTGAGCGCCGCGACTAGACCTTTGTGGCCATTTTTACGATAAGTCTTGATGTGGAATTGCCACATGTCCATGTCGCTGCGGGTCACGCCGGTGTCGGCGGCGAGGACGAACAATACCGCATGGGCGTTGGGCAGCATGCTCAAGGTCAATTCCGGTTCGCTGCCGAGCGCGTTGAGGCCGGGCGTGTCGAGTATGGACAGGCCTTGCTGCAACAGAGGATGCGGAAAACTGATCAAGGCATGGCGCCACATGGGGATGTCCAAGTGGGTGACCAGATCGTCGTCGTCCTTGAAGTGGTTGTGCGATTCCTCGCTGTAAAGGCCGAGTTTCTTGGCGTCGTCCACTGAGACTCGTTTGACCTTGACCACTTCGCGCAGCGATTCGGCCATTTGATCCGGTGAATTCACGTCGAGGGAAATGGTGGTCCAGCGTTCGGGGTATTTCTTGAATTCGGAGATGCTGATGTCTTCCAGACGGGTTTCGATGGGCAGCAAACGAATATACGCCTCGTCGCTTTGCTGGTCGTAGAACAGCTCGGTCGGGCACATGGTGGTGCGGCCGGCGTCGGAAGGCAGCAGGCGGCGTTGATAATCGGAAAAGAAAATCGCGTTGATCAGTTCGGTCTTGCCGCGCGAAAATTCGGCGACGAAAGCAATGACCAGTCGGTCACCGCGCAGGCTTTCGATGCTATCGTGGATGCGCAGCTCGATTTCCGGGGTGCCCATGCGGTGGTCTTCCAACCACTGCTTGTATTCATGGATGGCGTGGATGACCTCGGCCTTCCAGCGGTCGTAGGCCCGCATCTGATCCTTGAAATGGCCCTGTTTTTCCGCCTCGTTATCCACCCTTGCGAGCATATTTGTCTTCTCCAAGACGACACTGCGGGATGCAAATCCCTAAGGGAGTATCGGTCGTTCCCCACCGGCCTTTAGCGCGCGTGCCGCTGAAACACGTTCGAAAGCCTCACACTGTGACGCGGTGCCGTAATGGGATTGATAGTCCGTAGCGAGATATCGACCCCAGCTCCGATAATTGAAGCCGGGAATCCGTGTCTAGCGCGAGAGGGGCGGCGTGATGCCGGCCGGCCAGCGGCGAGGTGCGTGGATGCGTAAGGATTTCTCCCGTCCAGTAGCGCCGGCGAGCAGGCTGATGTTCGATTTGGCTACCCCGCATAACTCGCTCAGCAGGGCGATGACCGCCGTATTGGCTTTGCCGTCCACCGGCGGAGCGGTGATGCGAACCTTTAAACGATCGCCGTACGGACCGGCCACTTCGGTTTTCGCGGCGCGCGGTTGGATGTGGAGATGCAGGATCAAGTCGTCGCCGTCCCATCGGTACCAGGGCGCGCTCATCCTAAAAACCTTAGATGCCAACCACGGAGATCACGGAGCACACGGAGAGTCAGGATGTGGCGGCCTTGGGCGAGTGCGCCGGTTGGATGACGCCGACCCAGGCGCGGAGCCCGGGTTTTTCCTCCGTGAACTCCGTGCCCTCCGCGGTCAATGGCTTTTTTCAGGTTCATCCTTCACGTCATGCGATGGCCGATGTCCACCAGCGGAGCGATGAGCAGGAACTTGATGAGCTGGAAAACCACCAGTACCACCAGAGG
Source organism: Gammaproteobacteria bacterium (assembly GCA_919903055.1). GTDB lineage: Bacteria > Pseudomonadota > Gammaproteobacteria > DRLM01 > DRLM01 > CAKKSB01. The sequence goes on from CAKKSB010000006.1 coordinate 6,691, forward strand.
CGAGAGATCGACGCCGGAAATCGGCGGAATGAGCCGGCGGGCCGGCGCCAGCACCGGTTCGGTAAGGCGATGAAGCAGGACGGTGGCCGGGTTATAGGTGCCGGGCGAAATCCAACTCATGACGACTTGCACCAAAATCGCGATGACGAAGATGTTCAACAACAGGTTGAGCAGCTCGGCGACCGACGTAACGAACAGTCCGCTCAACGGCATGGCGCGGCCCAGTGCCATGTTCGCCAGAAAAATTTCCAGCATCTGCAGCGCGAGCAGCAACAGGATGGACGCCAGATCGACGCCGCCCCAGCCGGGAATGATCCGCCGCAAGGGCCGCAGCGGCGGGTTGGTGACCTTGACCAAAAATTGCGAAATCGGATTATAAAAATCGGCGCGCACCCATTGCAGCAGCAGCCGCAGCATCACCGCGAACAAATACAAACCGAACACGGTATTGATCAAAAACACCGCGGAGGCCGCGAAATATTGATTCTCCATTATTACTTTTCCCCTCCGAACAGACTGGCCAACTCGATCGAGCGTTGCCGGGCGGCGCGCAAAGCTTGTTCAAAACTGGCGGCGAGCCCATGTTCTTCCAATACCTTGATGGCCTGCTCGGTGGTGCCGCCCGGCGAAGTGACGCGGCGGCGCAGGGCGGCCACTTCCTCGGTGCTTTCCAGTGCCATCTTGGCGGCGCCGAAAGCGGTCTGCAAAGTCAGCAGGCGCGCGGTTCGTCGCGGCAGGCCCAGCGCAACGCCGGCTTGCTCCATCGCTTCCATCACCAAAAAGAAATAGGCCGGCCCGCTGCCCGACAGAGCGGTGACCGCGTCCAGCAAATCTTCGTCGTCCACCCACAGCGTCATGCCCACCGCGCGCAGAATGGATTCGGCCAAATCTTTTTGTTCGGTCGTGACATTGAGATTGGCGAACAGGGCGGTGGCGCCGCTGCCGACCAGCGCGGGGGTATTGGGCATGCAGCGGACGATGGCGGTTTCCTGGCCCAGCCAGGTTCGCAGGTGGGGTTCGCGTATGCCCGCCGCCACCGAGATGACCAAGGCCGGCCGTTTCCGCAGCGCGTCGATCAAACCCCGCGCGGCGGTATTCACCACTTGCGGCTTTACCGCCAGCACGATCACCTGCGCTTGCCGGACGGCCTCGGCGTTGTCGGCGGTGGTGTGCACACCGAAATGATTTTGATGATCGCGCAAGCTCGCTGGATCGGGGTCCGCCACCCAGATGCGCGCGGGTTCGACGCCGTCGGCGATCAGGCCGCCGATCAGGCTGCGCGCCATATTGCCGCCGCCGATAAAGGCGATGTCTACGTTCTTCATGGAAGCGATGCTTTCATCGTGGTAATTGCGGGACGATTATTGAATGTTGAACGAAGGTTATCACAAGTGTAGTCCGCGCTCGGCGATTTAGGTTTTGCGCGGCCGCGCGCCGAACAGGGCGGTGCCCACCCGTACCAGGGTGGCCCCTTCGGCGATGGCCGCTTCCAGGTCCCGCGACATGCCCATCGACAGTGTATCCAGCGCCAGCCCCTGTTCGCGCAAGCTCTGTAAGGCCTCGCGCAGCGCGCGAAAGTAAGCGCGCTGGGTGGCGACATCATCCGACTCGGGAGGGAGTGTCATCAGACCGCGCAAGCACAGGCGCGGCAGCGCGGCCACCGCGTGAGCCAAGTCCGCCACGAGGGCGGGTTCGATGCCGGCTTTTCGCGGTTCATCGCCTAGCTTGACTTGGAGGCAGACATTGAGCGCGGGCAACTCCGCGGGCCGTTGCGCGCTGAGCCGTTCGGCGATCTTCAGACGATCGACGCCGTGCACCCAGGAAAAATGTTGAGCGATCCAAAGTGTCTTGTTCGATTGCAGGGCGCCGGTGAAATGCCAGGTCAGGTTTTCCGCGGCCAAGGCGGTTAATTTGAGTTGGGCTTCCTGCAGATAACTCTCGCCGAAATCGCGCTGGCCGGCCTTGAGCGCGGCGGCGATGGCCTCGACCGGCTGGGTCTTGCTGACCGCAAGCAGTTCGACGGTGCCGGCCGGCCGGCCGTAAGCCCGTTCCGCCGCCGCGATACGGCTACGCACCGCGGCGAGCCGCGCCGTGCTCAAGGCTTCGAGCTGATACTGTGAGTCGTTCATGATTTAAATGTACTTAAAGTACCGGCGGGCGCCGCCATGGCGCTATGTTATGGTATCAAGAACCCGGCCCGGCTGCCGCTAAGAAGGCAAGCGTTTATTCCTGCCGATGGCTTAGGTTGTACCGATCCAGCATGAGGGAGATCAGCGATGGATATTGCCGAGTTACTCGCATTCAGCGTCAAGAACGCGGCCTCCGATTTGCACTTGTCCGCGGGCCTGCCGCCGATGATCCGCGTCGACGGCGACGTGCGGCGCATCAACGTGCCGCCCCTCGACAACAAGGCGGTGCACGCCATGTTGTACGACATCATGAACGACAAACAGCGCAAGGATTTCGAGGAATTCCTCGAGACCGATTTCTCTTTCGAAATTCCCGGCCTCGCTCGCTTCCGTGTCAACGCGTTCAACCACAACCGCGGCGTCGGCGGGGTGTTCCGTACCATTCCCTCCAACATTCTGTCCTTGGAAGAGCTGGGCGCGCCGTCGGTGTTCAAGACCATCGCCGACAATCCGCGCGGCCTGGTGCTGGTGACCGGGCCGACCGGCTCGGGCAAATCCACCACCCTCGCGGCGATGGTCGATTACAAGAACAACACCGAGTTCGGCCACATCCTCACCATCGAGGACCCCATCGAATTCGTGCACACCAGCAAAAAGTGCCTGGTCAACCAGCGCGAGGTGCATCGCGACACCCTCGGTTTCAATGAGTCGTTGCGTTCGGCTTTGCGCGAAGATCCGGACATCATTCTGGTCGGCGAAATGCGCGACCCGGAAACCATCCGCCTCGCGCTCACCGCGGCCGAGACCGGCCACTTGGTGTTCGGCACCTTGCATACCAGTTCCGCCGCCAAGACCATCGACCGTATCGTCGACGTGTTCCCCGCCGCGGAAAAAGAAATGGTGCGGTCGATGCTGTCGGAATCGCTGCGGGCGGTGATTTCGCAAACCTTGTTGAAGAAGATCGGCGGCGGCCGCGCCGCGGCGCACGAGATCATGATCGGCACGCCGGCCATCCGTAATCTGATCCGCGAGGCGAAAATTCCTCAGATGTATTCGGCGATTCAAACCGGTCAGAACGTCGGCATGCAGACCCTCGACCAATGCCTGCAGGACATGGTGCGCCGCGGCGTGGTCGGCAAACAAGAGGCCGCGTCGAAAGCGGCGAATAAGGATACCTTCCTGTAATCGCGCCGCCGGCCGGTTTGGCTGGTTAGATTTGCCGGGTCATCGCCGGCAGCCAGGCCACGCCGTCGGGACCGCGCAGGCGGTACAAGCGGTGGCCGTACAGACGCTGTAAATTTTCTTCGTTCAATAATTCCCCGCTCGGCCCCGCCTGCACTTCGCCGTCACCATAAACCAACAGCACGTGATCGCAGTAATGCGCCGCGCTGGTGACGTCGTGCAGCACCATTAGCAGCGCGCGCGAATTTTCCAGCGCCAGTCGCGCGAACAGGTTCAATACACTCACTTGATGATGCAGGTCGAGATGATTGGTCGGCTCATCCAGAGCGAACAGCAGCGGATCCTGACACAGCACCGCGGCGAGGCTGACCCGCCGCCGCTCGCCGCCGGAGAGTGTGGCGAGCATCCGTGCTTCGAATTCCTGCAAATCCACCGCCGCCAACGCGGCCACCGCTCGCCGCCGGTCGTCGGCACTCTCCCATTGCCAGCGTCGCAGATGGGGATGACGGCCGATTAAAACCGTTTCGATCACCGTGCTGGAGAAGGGATCGTCCTGGCTTTGCAGCAGGGTGCCGACGATCTTCGCCAATTCCCGGCTGGGCCAGGCGGCGCGCGGCCGGTTCTGAATCAGAATCTCGCCGCTGTCGGCGGCGCGCAATCCGGTCAGGGTGTGGAGCAACGTGGTCTTGCCGCTGCCGTTGGGACCCAGCACCGCCCAGCGTTGACCGGTGGCGATGCGCAAGTCGAGATCGCGGCAGACGGTCTTGCCGGCGATGCCGACCGTGAGGCCGCGGGTTTCCAGCAACAGGCTCATCCGCCCCTCCGGTTGAGCAGATAGAGAAACACCGGCACGCCGAGCAGGGCGGTGATCACGCCCACCGGCAGTTGCTGCGGCGCGATCACCGTTCGCGCCAGGGTGTCGGCGGCGGTGAGCAGGCTGCCGCCCAGCAGCACCGCGCCGGGAAGCAGAACGCGATGATCGCCGCCCGCCACCAAACGCAGCAGATGGGGCACGATCAAGCCGATGAAGCCGACCGTGCCGGCCAAGGTGACGGCCGCCGCGGTGAGCAGCGAGGCGCCGACGTACAGCAGAGGAAACAGCACGCCGACCGGCACGCCGAGCGCGCGGGCCTGCAAGTCGCCGCGCGCCAGCACGTTGAGGTCGCGGGCCAGCACCAGCGCCACCGCCAGTCCCGCGGCCAGCACCGCCCAGGCGCTGTAAGGCCGCGCCGCGAATTCGAGGTCGCCCATCAACCAGAACAGCATGCCGCGCAGGGTGGTGTCCGGGCTCACCGCAAGAATGAAACCGATCAGCGCCGCCCAGCCGGAGGCGATCACCACCCCGGTGAGCAGCAGGCGCACCGGCGTCCAGCTGCCCTGCCGCCGCGCCAGGGCGAACACCAGCAGCATGGTGAACAAGGCGCCGCCGAAGGCGGCCCCGCTGAGCAGCGCGCCGCTGGCGCCCAGCAGCATGGCGGTGAGGGTGAACACCGCCGCGCCGCCCGACACGCCGAGGATGTAGGGATCGGCCAGCGGATTGCGCAGCAATACCTGCATCAAGGCCCCGGCCAGGGCCAGCAAGCCGCCCACCGCGAAGGCGCTGAGGGCGCGCGGCAGCCGCAATTCCAACAGCACCGCCCGTTGCAGCGCATCGCCGCCGCCCCACAACACCGTCCACACCGTGCCCGGACTCACCGCGACACTGCCGATCAGCAGCGCCGCCGCGAGGCTGACGCCGCTCAGCAGCAAGAGGCCGAGGAGCAGTGGCTGTGGCCGGATCATCGCAGGCTGATGACGGGCCAGCCCTTGGCCTCGGCATGGAGGCGGAGCGTCTCGTCCGGGTCCACCGCCACCGGATTAGGCACCCGTTCGAGCAGAGGCAGATCATTGTGCGAGTCGCTGTAGAACCAGGCGTCCGCCAGATGGTGTCCGTATCGTTGCAGCCATTCCGTGAGGCGCTGCACCTTGCCTTCGCGGAAGGTGGGGGTGCCCGCGACCCGGCCGGTGTAACGCCCGTTGAGCATTTCCGGGTCGGTGGCCAGCAGGTGTTCCACCCCCAGCGCGGCGGCGATGGGGGCGGTGACGAAGTGGTTGGTGGCGGTGATGATCAGCAGCAGATGGCCTTGCCGGCGGTGCCGCTCCAGCAGCGCGCGGGCGGCGGGGAGCATGATGGGTTCGATCTTGTCCCGCATGAAGCGCTCGCGCAGGGCCAGCAGTCGTGCGGCGGGAATCTCGGCCAAGGGGCGCAGTGAGAAATCGAGAAACTCGTGGATATCGAGACGACCGCTGCGGTACTCGTCGTAAAAGCGCTGGTTTTCCCGTTCGTAATAAGCGCCGTCGACCAGGCCCTCGGCGACCAGATACTTGCCCCACAGATAATCGCTGTCCCCGCCCAGCAGGGTATTGTCCAAATCGAAAATGGCTAATGTCACGGCTGCAACTTTCTTTAGTCGTGCAAAAAGGGTCAAGCATAGAAGTTGTGCCGGCAAAGGTAAATTCTTCCCGCGGGCGGGTACCGGCTCGCCGGGGTTTTTTTGGATTTGCAGGATGTCGTTGTTTTGTGAAAGAATTGAAGGCATTAAACCCGAGATTGCCTTTGTCAAGTGATTGATTTAGACGGATATAGACCGAATGTCGGGATCATTCTCAGCAATGACCGCGGCCGGCTATTGTGGGCGCGGCGCATCGGGCAGGATGCCTGGCAGTTCCCGCAGGGCGGTATTCGCCATGAAGAAAGCCCCGAGGAAGCCCTTTATCGCGAACTGAACGAAGAACTCGGTTTATTGCCGGAGCACGTCGAAGTGATGGGCAATACCCGCGGCTGGCTGCGCTATCGCCTGCCCAGCCGCTTGATCCGCCATCACGACAAACCGGTGTGCATCGGCCAGAAGCAGGTGTGGTATCTGCTGAGGCTGGCCGCCGACGACAGCGATGTCTGCTTGAACCTCAGCGAACGGCCGGAATTCGATCACTGGCGCTGGGTGAGTTACTGGTATCCGGTGCGTAACGTGGTGCCGTTCAAGCGGCGGGTCTATACGCGCGCTTTGCGCGAGTTGGCGCCTTTGCTGAAGCGGCAAATGCCCGGTGCGGCGGAGTTGATCATAGAGGCGGGTTATGACGCGCTGCCGCGTTGATCGTTACTCGCGGGGATAACATATAGTGCGCGAGGTTCTGCGCCGCATCGGTCAAGAAGTCGCCAGCGCCCGCAATCTGGAGCAGGCCCTCGCCATCATCGTAAAACGCGTCAAACAGGCCATGGCCGCCGACGTGTGTTCCGTGTATCTCGCCGATTACGCCCAACGCCGCCACGTCCTGATGGCCACCGACGGTTTGAATCCCGCCGCGGTGGGCCGGGTGTCGCTGGCCATGGGCGAAGGCGTGGTGAGCGTGGTGGCCGACGCCGCCGAACCGCTCAATCTCGACAACGCCCCCGATCATCCCCGCTACCGCTTCGTCGCCGAAACCGGCGAGGAGTATTACCACGGCTTTCTCGGCGTGCCCATTATTCATCACCGCAAGCTGCTCGGCGTGCTGGTGGTGCGGCAGCGCGAGCGCCGCAAATTCGCCGAGGACGAGGTGGCGTTTCTGGTGACCATGGCCGCCCAACTGGCCGGCGCCCTCGCTCATGCCGAAGCGAGCGGCGGCATCGGTCCGATGGGTGATGGCGGTACCGCGCTCGACGGCGGCGTGGTCGACGGCTTGGCCGGCGCGCCGGGGGTGGGCATCGGCACGGCGATGGTCATCTATCCGCCCGCGGATCTGGACGCGGTGCCCGATCGCAAGATCACCGACGTCGATGCCGAAATCATCGCCTTCAAAACCGCGGTGGGCATGGTGCAAGGCGAGATTCAAACCTGGGGCGAGCGGCTCAGCCTGCACCTCAGCGCCGAAGAACTGGCCTTGTTCGATGCCTACGGTTTGATGCTGAGCAGCGGCAGCCTGGTCGACAAAGTGGTGGAGCGGATTCGCGCCGGCAATTGGGCCTCCGGCGCCTTGCGCGACACCATCCACGAACACGCCCGGGTGTTCGAGGACATGGACGAGCCCTACCTGCGCGAACGGGCGGGCGACATCCGCGACCTCGGCCGGCGAGTACTGGTATGTCTACAGAGCGCGGGCCGCCGCAAGGCGCCGCCTTATCCCGAACGGACCATTCTGGTCGGCGAGGAGATCACCGCCACCATGCTGGCGGAAGTGCCGCGCGAACGCTTGGTGGCGGTGGTGTCGGCCAGCGGTTCGCGCTCGTCCCATGTGGCGATACTGGCGCGGGCGATGGGTGTGCCTTCGGTGGTGGGCGCCGACGATTTGCCGGTGGGACGCATGGACGGGCGGGCGTTGATCGTCGACGGTTACCGCGGCCGGGTTTACTTGAATCCGTCCGAAGCGGTGCGCAGCGAATACACCCGGCTGGCCCGCGAGG
>CAKKSB010000007.1:0-6194 GCA_919903055.1 Gammaproteobacteria bacterium
CGACCCGATTGCGGCCGGCATTTATGGCTCGATAGAGCGCGCGGTCGGCCTCGCGGAACAAGTCTTCCAAACCCACGGCGGGGGCCGCCCCGCTGGCCACGCCGATACTGACGGTAATCTTCAGCGCGGTGTCGGCATAAACGATCGAATGCGCCGTGAGCTTGACCCGCAAACGTTCCGCGACGTGAAACGCCGCATCGGCATCGCAGTGCGGCAGCACGACCATGAATTCTTCGCCGCCATAACGGCCGGCGATATCGATGCTGCGCAAATCGGCTTTGATGCACAGCGCCGTTTCCCGCAACACCGCATCGCCGGCCTGATGGCCGTAACGATCGTTAATATGTTTGAAAAAATCGATGTCCAGCAACAGCAGCGACAGCGGCGCCTTGGTGCGCGTGGTGCGGTCCAGCTCGCGCGCGGCCATTTCCATCAGCATACCGCGATTAAAAATCGCGGTCAGTTGGTCATGGCTGGCCTTGAGCAACAGTTCTTGTTGCAACTGGAGAATACGTGAGCCCGCCCGCAGCCTGACCTTCAGTTCCTCGGGATGACAGGGTTTGACGATAAAATCATCGGCCCCGGCCTGCAGGGCTTCGACGATATCGGTGGTCTCGGATTTTCCGGTCAGCATGATGATATAGGTGTAGCGCATCGCCGGGTCGTCTCTTACCCTGCGGCAGATTTCGATGCCGTCCAATTTTGGCATTTCCCAATCGATAATAACGAGCTGCGGCGCATCAGGTTGCTGCAAGCCCTGCCAGGCTTGTTCGCCGTCGGTGTAGGAAATGCATTCGTATCCCCACATACCCAACACCGTTTCCAGCCACAGCCGCATCAAGTCTTCGTCTTCGGCGATGAGAATTTTCACGTCGATTCCAGTCCGAGAGTTCGCAGGTCGGCAATCAGCCTATCGATTTCCACGTCCAGCCGCTCCAGCAACGGCGCCGCGGCGCCGAGATCGCCGGCCCGGCCCACGGCTTCCAATTGTTTAGCGGCCTCAAAACAATCATAGGCCAAGAAATTCCCCACCGCGCCTTTCAAGGCGTGCGCCGCCCGGGCGAGAGCGGTGGCGTCGCGCGCTTTTAACGCGGCATGCAGTTGCTCGCGGGTCTGCGGCGCGTTGCTTATGAAAACCGCGGCCAGTTTCTTCAAGAAATCCAGTTGATGCATGGAGCGCTCCAAGGCCTCCTCCAGATTGAAACAGAGCTCGGGCTTGGCCGCGGGAGCTGGCGACATGCCGGATGGTCGGCTGGATAAAATCATTGGATCGGACGCCTCCAGCGGATTGGCGACGATCGCCAATAATTGCGCGGGACGAAACGGTTTGGAAAGATAACCGTCCATGCCCGCCCGCAAGAGCCGCTGCTGGTCATCGACCAAGGCGTGCGCCGTCAAGGCCACGATACGGACATGCCGGCCGGTGTCGCGCTCCAATTCACGTATCGCGACGGTAGCTTCTTCGCCGTCCATCTCGGGCATTTGCACATCCATCAAGATCAAATCGAAATTCTCCTTTTGATAAAACTCGACCGCCTGCCGGCCGTTTTCCGCCAATTTGATGCGATGGCCGCCTTGGGCCAATACCGCCATCGCCAGTTTCTGATTAACCGGATGATCCTCCGCGAGCAAGATATTCAACGAGCGGTCCGCCGCGGGAAGCGCGGGGGTAACGGCCGGCGCCGCGACACCGGCGGCGGAACCGCCGTCCAGCGCGGCTTTGATGGCGGTCAACAAATCCGCGCGGCGAATAGGTTTGCGTAAATAGACGGCGATTCCGCTTTGCCGACACCGTTCGGCGGTGTCGGTCGAATCACCGGCCGGCAACATCAGTATCAGCGGCACCCCGGCGCCGTGGCGCTGCCGCAATTTGCCGGCAACCGTCAAACCGTCCACGCCGGGCATTTGGTGATCGAGCACGATCAACGCATAGGCCTGCCCGGCCGCCTGCGCGCGCGCGAATTCCTCGAGAGCCGCCGCGCCGTCGGCCCGCAAGGTGGCGCGCATTTGCCATGAAGCGAGCAGGTCTCCCACCAGTTCGAGATTGGTGGCGTTGTCATCCACCACTAATACCCGCCGATTACGCAGCGACGCGCCGCCGTCATCCGCCGGAGGTTCGGCCTGCTGTTGCGCCGCGGCCTCGAAGCGGGCGGTGAAGTGGAAGATGCTGCCGACGTCTTCCTCGCTCTCCAGCCAGATGCGGCCGTCCATCAAATCGACAATTTGCTTGCAAATGCTCAAGCCGAGACCGGTACCGCCGTAGCGGCGGGTGGTCGAGGTATCGGCTTGGGAAAAGGCGTCGAAAATGCGCGCCCGCGCCGCGGCGGCGATGCCGATGCCGGTGTCGCGCACGCTGAAATACAGTTCGATCGCGCCGTCGTCGCGGTCATGGCTTTCGACCTTGACGACGACTTCACCCTGTTCGGTGAATTTGATCGCGTTGCCGACCAGATTGATCACGATCTGCATCAGGCGGTCGGGGTCGCCATGCACCAAGCGCGGCACGTTGTCCGCGACGCGAAAAACCAGCTCGATACCTTTTTGACCGGCGCTGGGCGCGATGCGGCTCAAGGTGATGCCGAGTTTCTCCCGCACATCAAAATCCAGCGGCGTCAGCTTGAGCTTGCCGGCTTCCATCTTGGAAAAATCCAAAATGTCGTTGAGCAGATATAACAGGGATTCCGCCGAATCCTGCACCAGCGCGAGATATTCCCGCTGCTGAGCCGTCAACCCGGTGTTCAGCACCAGAGCGGTCATGCCCAAAATGCCGTTCATCGGCGTGCGGATTTCGTGGCTCATATTGGCCAAGAATTCGGTTTTGGCGCGCGCCGCGTTTTCCGCGACGGCCTTGGCTTGCTCAAGCTGCAATTGATGTTGCTTACGCTCGGTGATGTCGAACACCATGGCCATGATATTGGCGCCTTGCGGCGTCTCGACCAGACTGAGTCCGACCTCCACCGCGAACTGTCCGCCGTTTTTCCTCAATGCATACAGCTCGCGTCCGACTCCCATGCGCCGCGCCCGCGGATCGCGCTGAAACGCTTCCCGGTACACCGCATGGCCGGCCCGCGCCGATTCCGGCAACAATGCCTCGGTCGGTAAACCGAGCATCTCGCCGCGCTGATAACCGAATACGCGATTCGCTTCGTCGTTGGCCATGGAAATCCGGCCGCCGTGATCGAAAATCATGATGGCGGCCGGCGCCGTTTCCACCGCGCGGCGGAAGCGATCCTCAGCCAGCTTGCTTTCACTCAAATCAGCGGCGATGCCCAAGAAACCGAAAATTTGCCCGTTATCCCCGCGCAAGGCGGTCACGGTCAGCAGAACGGGAAACCGGCTGCCGTCCTTGCGGATATACGTCCATTCGTTGGCGTCCGAACCGCCGCGGCGGGCCTTGGCGACGAAGACCTCGAAGCCGGGGTCGATCGATGCGCCGAGTTCCAGCGACAAGAGTTGAGCGCGCGCCGCCATTTCCAGCGGGTCGTGGATTACCTCCGGCGTCATACGGCCGATCACCTCGTCCGCGCGGTAACCCAGCATCGCCTCGGCGGCGGGATTGAACAAGGTGATCGTACCGTCGGGCAGGCTGGCGATGATCGAATAACCGGCGCTGTCGAGTATGGCGCGCTGCAGCGCGGTGTATTCGCGGAGTTTCTCTTCCTGCTGCCTGGCCTCGGTGAGGTCGCGGGTAATCTTGGAGTAGCCGTAGAGCGCGCCGTTGTCGTCATATAAGGCGGCGATCACCACATCGGCCCAGAACAATGAACCATCCTTACGGACCCGCCAACCCCTATCTTCAAACCGGCCGTTGTCGCGCGCTTGCGTCAGCTCATATTCAAGCCAGCCTTGCGCCACTTGTTGCGGCGGATAAAACACCGAAAAATGCCGGCCCAGAATTTCGTCGGCACGATAACCTTGGATTTTTTGCGCGGCGGCATTCCAACTGACGATCTTGCCGGCCGGGTCGAGCATGACGATGGCATAGTCGAGCGCGGCCTCCACCAACAAGCGGAAGCGCTCTTCGCTGCGCCGCAACAACGAGGTTTTCTCTTCCACCAAACGCTTCACCACGTCGGTTTGCGCGGTGACGATCAACACGAATACGCCAAAGAAACCGGTGAACAGCAGACCGCCCACCAGGGTCAGCCATACCGTCCAGTTTTGATAAGCGGCCGTGGCGGTTTGACTGCGGAAATATTCCAAGGTCCAGTGGCGGCCGCCGATGGCGATTTGTTTACTCCAGCGTTGATCGTGGTTTTGGGCGTGCGGCTGAACAGCACCTTCTCTATGATCGGGGGTTCGGGAGTCGTACAACAGGCGTGCTTCCGGCGGCGCGTCATCGTCGTAAATCACGAAACTGATATGCCGCTTATCAAACTCGCCGAAATTGGCGGTAATGATCTCGGGAATGATGAAGGCGCCGGCGATGTATCCGCTCAGATCGCGGCGGCGTTCCTCCAGCGTGGTGGCCGATGAGCCACGGTACAACGGCATGAAAAACAGCAGTCCGTACTTGTCTTGATCCTTTTGGATGATATTGATTCTGCCGGTGACCCGTAGCTCACCGCTGTCACGGGCGTCTTCGATGGTGCGTTTACGCTGTGCTTCCGAGCCATTATCGTAGCCATGCACTTTCGCGTGGTAAGGTTCGATATACGTCACCGGAAAATATTCGGTACGCTTTTGGACGCGCACGAATTGATTGTTCTCGTCACGTTCGCGGATATAAAAATCCTGAAATCCTTCGGCGCGCTGCGCCGCTTCGTAAGCGGCGCGTTCCGAGTCCGCGACTCTTTTGCTCCATGCCAAACGGGCGCCGGGATAGCGCACCAAAATATCAGCCGTGAATTTTTTGAAATCATCGCGCGAAACAGGCTGGGACGTTTTAAACAAACCCGCCGTATCATGCAGGAGATCGGAGTATTGGGTCATTACACCCTGCAAATTGGTCACCGCGCGATTGTATATCTGTTCGATCTCGTTAAGCTGACGTTCGTTTTCCCGGTCGCGCGCGCCGAAGAAAATGGCGACCGCGATCGAAAAAATCAAAAACAACACCGTGCTTATCACTGTTTTGCGCTGGACGCTCACCAAACCGCGCGACCCGAACAATAAAAGCAAGACCGGCGTAAATACCAGCACGCCGATCACGTCGCCCGTCCACCAGGTCAGCCAGGTGAACGGCACCAATTCGAGATCAATCTTCCCGAAATAGGCCAGCGTGCCGACCCCGACCATGGAATTGATCAAACAGCCCACCGGTCCGCCGAACAACAGCAGCAGACTGATATCGCGCAATTGCTCCAGCGGATTGGGCAATACCACGAATCGCCGCACCAGCCAGGCGCTGACCACTCCTTGCAGAGTCGCCCCGACGGCGATCATCGCCGCGATCACGCTCGAGATTAGAATCGTCGTGGTATTACTGGGATCGAACGAGGTGAATAGATTGACACCAAACGAACCCAACAATATCGCGGGCCAGCAGCGGTATCCCAGCAGCAGCAATCCCGCCAGCGCAAATCCCGAAGGCGGCCACATGGCCGTGGCATACCCCGGCGGCACGGCCAATAACAAGCCCAGGCGGCCGGTAAGATAATACGCCAGGGCCAGCAACAGAATCTTGCCCAGGTAGCGGCCTAACGCGGTCATCGCGCCGCCTCGCGCCGTGAACGACGCTGATGGGTTTTAGCCGCCGCCAGCGAACACCGCGCCGCCGCATAATTGAATGCGGCGGCGATAAACGGCTGGTCCGACCGCGGCGGCGGCGATTTAAACGGTGTGAAGATTGAGCTGGAACGTAGGGACCGATCCATCAAAATTAAGCGCGGGTTATCGCGGACAATATCCGGCGCGCGCAACCCCGGTCGCATTTTCCATGGCGAAATAAGGGTAGACGCCGTTGATAGGTTGGTGAATAAAAACATCCGTATTGCACCATCTCACGGGGACAAGCGGCAACCATCGCGCCTTAATCCCAACAAACCGCTCGGCATCCACGAAGCCTCGGGATGGCCAGAAAACCCGGCTTTCCAAAGACCCGTGTTCCCGGAACAGTATCGGCAGTGCGCGTCAAAAATCTTAGCCGTCTAGATCGGCTGATTTGCGGTCATCCACTCTCATGCTTTCAGTACCGCCTCGAGGAGCGAACATCGAGCGACCGCCGCCTTGCGCCTGCGCACTCCTTACTACGC
>CAKKSB010000007.1:6204-25040 GCA_919903055.1 Gammaproteobacteria bacterium
CGCCTAGCTTCGGGAAACTGGGTTACCATGGCGTACCGGCCTTGATGGCCACGCTGAACCGTCACTTAAACGCGATCGTTTATAAATTCCAAGGCAGACTCGGCTCCGCCGACGTTCCGCCACTGAGCCAGCCGCCAATTCGTTTAACAGCCTATTTAATAGGCTGGCCGAAGCCGTACTGATATAGGCGCTAAATTTAACCGCGGAAATCCCGCGCCGGCGGGTTGGTCCGCGCCGCCCGGCACACCCGCGCCGAGGGATGCGGCCGCAAACCGCGGGAAGGAAGAGTACATGCCCCACGAAATTAATCTGATCACCACCATCGCGGCCGGGCTGGGGTTGGCGATGATTCTTGGCTACATCTCAGCGCGCTTGAAGATGCCGCCGCTGATCGGCTATCTCTTGGCGGGCATCGTGATCGGCCCCGCCACACCCGGCTTCGTCGCCGATATCGAACTCGCCAGCCAACTCGCCGAACTCGGCGTCATGCTGCTGATGTTCGGCGTGGGACTGCATTTCTCCTTGGACGATTTGCTCGCCGTCCGCCGCATCGCCATTCCCGGCGCCATCGTGCAAATCGCGGTGGCCACCGCGCTGGGCATGGTCACCGCGCATTTCTGGGGCTGGAACTTAGGCGCGGCCTTGGTGTTCGGTCTCGCCCTATCGGTCGCCAGCACCGTGGTGCTGCTGCGCGCGCTCGAGGCGCGCGGCGTACTGGAATCGGTCAACGGCCGCATCGCGGTGGGCTGGCTGATCGTCGAAGATTTGGTGATGGTCCTGGCGCTGGTGCTGTTGCCGCCTCTCGCCGGTCTGTTGGGCGGCACGCCGGACGGCGCGCCCGGCAGCGGTAATCTTTGGACGACTCTGGGTTTCACCTTGGCCAAGGTCGCCGCTTTCGTCGCCTTGATGCTGGTGGTGGGGCGCCGGGTATTCCCGCGCGTGCTTTGGCTGGTGGCGCGCACCGGTTCACGGGAGTTGTTCACCTTGTGCGTGATCGCCGCGGCGGTGGGTGTCGCCTACGGGTCGGCGATGTTGTTCGACGTGTCCTTCGCGCTGGGCGCGTTTTTCGCGGGCATGATGATGCGCGAATCGGAGTTCAGCCATCGCGCCGCCGACGAATCCCTGCCCTTGCGCGATGCGTTTTCGGTGCTGTTCTTCGTTTCGGTCGGCATGTTGTTCGATCCGATGGTGCTGGTCGAGGAACCGCTCAAGGTGGTGGCGGTGGTCGCCATCATCATGATCGGCAAGACGCTCGCCGCCGTCGCGCTGGTGCTGGCTTTCCGCTACCCGCTCAACACCGCGCTCACGGTGGGAGCGAGCCTGGCCCAGATCGGCGAGTTCTCCTTCATTCTGGCCGGACTCGGCGTCGCGCTGGGACTGCTGCCTCTCGAAGGCCAAAGTCTGATTCTCGCCGGCGCCTTGATTTCCATCGCGCTCAATTCGCTGATCTTCGCCGCCATCGAGCCGGTGCAGACCTGGGCTCGCGCCCGCTCCAGCCTCGCGCGGAAGCTCGAGCAAAAAGCCGATCCGCTCGCCGAATTGCCGATGTCGGTCGACCAATCGCATCTGACCGGTCAAGTGGTCTTGGTGGGTTACGGGCGGGTCGGCCGCCGCATCGCCGAGGCGCTCACCGCAAGACATATTCCATACGTGGTCGCCGAGCAGAATCGCGAGCTGGTGGAAAAACTGCGCGCCCGCGGCATCCCGGCGGTCTCGGGCGACGCCTCCGATCCCGCCGTACTGATCCAGGCCCATATCGCGCGGGCCGGCATGTTGGTGATCGCCACGCCCGATACTTTTCACGTCCGCAAGATGGTGGAGATCGCCCGTACCCTCAACCCGACCATCGAAACCGTGTTGCGCACCCACAACGAGGAAGAAGCGCAATTGCTGCATAAGGAAAACGTCGGCAAAGTATTCCTGGGCGAACATGAATTGGCGCTGGGCATGACCCGCCATGTGCTGACCCGCATGGGCGTGACGGGCAAGGATGAATCTCTTTAACACGCGGCGCGCCCGGATTACCACGCATGAAAACGCTTGCTCTCTACCTCGCCACGGCCCTTGCCGAAATCGTCGGCTGCTACCTTCCCTATCTATGGTTGCAACGCAACGGCTCGGTGTGGCTGTTGCTGCCGGCCGCGACCGCTCTCGCGCTGTTCGTCTGGCTGCTGACCTTGCACGCCCAGCCGGCGGGACGGGTGTATGCCGCCTACGGCGGCGTCTACATCGGCATGGCGCTGGCCTGGCTGTGGGCGGTGGACGGCATCCGGCCGACGGCCTGGGATATGCTCGGCGCCGGCGTCGCCTTGATCGGCATGGGCATCATCGCTTTCCAGCCGCGCTGAGCTCCCAACTGCGGAGCGCCATTGCCGCGGATACCAACCACGGAGATCACGGAGAATGAGCAAGGTGCGGCCTAGGCCCGGACGGCGTCGACCAGCGCGGTCGTCGCCGCTCCTCCGTGGTCACCGCTTTTTTCGGACTGATCGGCGCCGACCATCCCGCTTAACGAAAATTTTCGATGGACGCGGCAAATTCATCTGCGTAAAATCCGCCCGTCATTGGGGAGTAGCCGCCCTTCGCGTACGCGGAAGGGGCTTGCGTCAACACACTTGACCGACAACGGTCATGGCGCAAGCGGTGCCTTTGCTTGGCAAGACCTTTGACCATACTGCCTTCGGATTTGGCCGGGGAGGCGTATGGTCATTGGATCATACCCGGCCAAGGAGCACTCATCTTGGAAGCCTTCCTCATCTCGACGGGTACGGTCGCCTTCGCCGAAATCGGCGACAAAACCCAACTTCTCGCGTTTCTCCTCGCGGCCAAGTTCCGCAAACCCTGGCCGATCATCTGGGGCATTCTAGTCGCCACCTTGGCGAATCACGCTCTGGCCGGCGCGCTCGGCACGTGGCTTACATCCTTACTCTCGCCCGAGATTCTGCGCTGGCTGCTCGGCTTTTCTTTCATCGCGATGGCGGTCTGGATACTGGTTCCCGATCAATTCTCCGAGAACGACGCCAAACTGGTTCGCTACGGTGTCTTCGCCACCACCTTGATCGCCTTCTTCCTCGCCGAGATGGGCGACAAAACCCAGGTCGCGACCGTCGCCCTCGCCGCGCAATACCAGTCGTTCTTTTACGTGGTGGCCGGCACTACTCTCGGCATGCTGCTCGTGAATGCGCCGGCCGTGGTATTTGGCGATCGCATCGCCCGGCGCCTGCCCGTGCGCTGGGTGCGCGCGGTCGCGTCGGCCCTGTTCGCGATCCTCGGCATCGCCGCCCTGCTCGGCGCGGGCGAAAGCCTGGGCTTCTGAAGGGAACGGTGGCACGGCCGGAGCGCGTTGCCGCACCCGGCCAGCTCTACTCTCTTAACTACGTAATGCTTTCACCAAAAAAATGACTTTCTCCGCCCGTTCGACGAGGACGGCGGCCTCGGCCGAAGCGAGGTCGCCTTTACGTTGCTGGCCCTCCACCGCGAGGACGAAGGCTTTCAGCTTAGCGGCGGCGGCCGCGTCATTGGCGGTTCCGGCATCGGTCAGCAGCCGTCTGACGCCCGTCAATTTGGCGCCGAGCGAGGTCATGACGCCCTTCGGTGCCTGCACGGCCCGCAAACGCTCGGCGAGATCGTCGAAGATGTCGAGCATGACCGCGACGGCCATGCGGTCGGCTAACACTGCATGGAAAGCGGCGGTGGGATGCTCATCGTCCCAAAACACATAGCTGAGCGGCGTGGCGCAAACGGTGTCAGCCGGTCCAGCGGGGGAAACGAAACCGGAATAACAGGGTGAACTGGCATTGCTAAAACCAAACGCGGCGGGACGGGCGGCGACCTCCGACGACAGGGAATAAAGATCGAAGGGAATGACGTTCACCCTGCCGTTCCACGTGGTCAACATGGCCGCCAACGCCGCGTTGTATTGCTGGGTCAAAGCGCTCGCGAGGCCGGCCACCGCCGGACCCGAACGGGTGACGCGCGGCACGACGCCGAAGTTGGGGACGTTGGGCAACAGCACGTCGCGGGCGCCGGCCGCCACCGCGGCGGCGAAGGCCGCGTCGATGTCCCGCACCACTTTCGCGATCACGGCATGGGGATCGATCGCTGGAAAGGCCGGATTGGCGGCGCGCGTCGCCACCATGTTGATTAAATCGGCAATGTCGTTCGAACCGTTGAACACTACGTAGAACGCATCGGGGTTGGAAATATGACGGGCGGTGAACACAGCTTTTTGACCGTTAATGGTCCACGGAAAAGCATCTTCGGGAAAGCCGCCGCCCTGCGCCAGCAACGATACCGGAAACGGCTTGGTCACATCCGCTTCCACCACGTTGTAGTCGGTGCGCGCGCCGCCGTAGGCGAAATTAGTGCCGCCTTCACTCGACGCTTTCAAACGCACACCGAGTTTTCGCGCCAGCACGCCGGCATAATTTTCGCCGTTGGAAAACCGCCCCTGATAATAATGATCACTGGCCGGCACGCCGTTGCCGGTGCTCCGCTGGGTGGCGTTGAATAAATTGCCCTGGTCCGACAGACTGTCGCCGATGACGTACATGGCGTTGAAACCGTCCGCCGCCGCGCCGCCGGCGGACAACGCGGTAAACGCGACCACCAGAATTTTTTCAAGAGTCTTACTGTACGACATGAATTTGATCCTTCCTTGTATTCGACGTGGCGAGATTGCCACCCGCAACCAATCCTGTTGCCCTATTACCACTCGCTCCGAGTATATATAACTCGGCAATTGAATACTTCTCCACATACTAACCGGAAAAGATTTTTTGATTGGCGCCATGAAATGGCCGGGCACCGACAACCTATGCGCTCTAACTGTAACCGCAACGCTGAAACACGCTCCGCCACCCTGGCTGATAGGAAGCGACTTGTGTTTATCACGAACACGATGCGCTGTTGACGGTCCATCGTCAACGCGGCTCAGCCTGTCGGTGAACCGCTGACACTCTCCGCGGGCTGGGCTCCCAAAACCCGCAAGACTTCATCCAAAGTGGTTAATCCAGCGTGGGCTTTGCGCTGGGCGTCTTCCAGCAAACTACTGGCGCCGCGCCGGCGCGCCAGCCGGGTGAGTTCGAGCACGCTGGCGCCGCCGCCGATGAGATTACGCAGATCGTCGTCCGGCACCAGCACTTCATAGAGCGGCATACGGCCGCGATAACCGCTGTTGTGGCAATGCGAACAGCCGCGGCCGCGGAAGCCGGCGGTGCGCTCGGCGGTGAATAAGGGGCCTAAACGGCGCCGCAGCATGGCATCGGCCGCGGCGGGTTCGCGACAGTCGGGACAGATGCGCCGTACCAGCCGCTGAGCGATGATGCCCTCCAGCGCGGAGGCCACCACATAAGGTTTTAGACCGAGGTCGAAGAGACGGGCGATGGTGGCCGCCGCGGAATTGGTGTGCAGTGTCGAATACACCAGATGGCCGGTGAGCGCGCCTTGAAACGCCACGTCGGCGGTCGCGGTGTCGCGGATCTCGCCCAGCAGTATCACGTCCGGATCCTGGCGCAGCACCGCACGGAGTATCCCCGCGAAATCTACGATTTTCTCCCGCACATGGACCTGGCCGGCCATGTCGAGGTAATACTCCACCGGGTCTTCGATGGTGATGTAGTTCTTGGTCGGCGTCGCGTCGTGCTGCAACAAAGAATACAAGGTGGTGGTCTTGCCGCTGCCGGTGGGACCGGTGGCGAGTATGATGCCCTGCGGCCGGGTGACCATGGCCAGCACCTTGTCCAGATCGTTCGCCGCGAAACCCAACTCCTCGATGCGATGGATCGCCGAATTGCGGTCGAGGATACGCATCACGATCTTCTCGCCGTTGATAGTCGGCAAGGTCGAGATGCGCAGATCGACGATGCGGTTCGGCGTCTTCACCGCGATGCGGCCGTCCTGGGGACGGCGCCGCTCGGCGATGTTGAGCTCCGCCATGATCTTGATGCGCGACACCAGGGACGGATAGAGATAATGAGGTATCTGAATTTTGTCGGTGAGCACGCCGTCGATACGGTAACGCACCACGATGTTCTTGGTGCGCGGCTGAATATGGATATCACTCACGCCCAAACGCAAGGCTTCGAGTATCACCGCGTTCACCAGACGGATGGCCGGCGGTTCCTCGGTGCTGCGCAGCAATTCATCCAGCGCGACGTCTTCTTCGTCTTCGATGACGATCTCGATGGTGTCGAGCGGATCGTTCGATCCCACCATGGTGTTCAATTCGGCGAGCGGCGTGTCGTCGCGGTCGCCGTACACTTCGTTGATCTTGGCCTGGATGGCGGCCACGTCGGCCATTACCGGCTGGATCTCCAGGCCGGAGATGAAGCGCAGATCGTCGACCAGACCCTGATCCATGGGATCGGCGACCGCCAGCATCAGCCGCCGGCCTTGCAGCTTGAGCGGGATCACCCACTGCCGCTCGCAAAAACTGCGCGGCAACAGCACCGTCACCGCCGCATCCACCTGGAATTCGGCGAGCTGCACCTCGTCCACCATCAGGTCTTTGCGCAGAAGAGCGCGAATCTTCCGTTCCTCCACCCAGTCCTTTTCCAGCAGCAGCTTGATCAACGGTTCTTTACGGACCTGATACAACTTGTACAACTCCTGCACCTGGGCATCGTTGAGGAAACCGCGTTTGTGCAACATGATCGCCAACTGACTGCGGTTGGTGACCGTCAGTTTACTAAGCTGAGTGATCTCTTGACTCTTCTGAGCGTTTTCCTGCTGCAGACGGCGATTGCGCTGAATCAAGTCATATTGTTCCAAGGCCAAGGCCGCGGTCACCCGCAGGTCGTCATCGTTCCAGGGCTTGAGTATGAATTTGTAGACCGCGCCTTCGTTGACCGCGCCCATCACCGCGTCGGTGTCGGCATGGCCGGTGAGCATGATGCGAATCATGTCGGGCCGCATGTTCTTGGCGCGCTTCAACAGCTCGGCGCCGTTGATGCCGGGCATCATGTAATCGGAGATGATGAGATGAAATTCCCGCTCGGCCAGCGAGGCGAGGGCTTGTCCGCCGTCGGTGGCGATTACGATTTCATAATGCTCGCGATGAAACACCCGCCGCAGCGCGCTCAGCACATTGGGCTCATCGTCCACCAGCAGAATGCGATAGACGGTGCCCGGCGGCCCGGATTCCGGCGGCTGGGCCGCCGCGTCGGTGAACAAGGATGCGTAACGTGACATGGGTATCTCGAGCCTGGCTTCCACTCTACGTGGGTCTTACCACAATTATCGGCTGCCACGCTCCTGGCTGGATTTAATCCGGCAGCGGTAAATAAACCGTGAATTCAGTTCCCGCACCTTGGCGGGTCTGGACTGTGATACGGCCTTTATGGGCATGCACGACGTCGGTACATACCGTCAACCCGAGTCCGGTGCCCTGCCCCACGTCCTTGGTGGTGAAGAACGGATCAAAAATGCGCGGCAACACCTCGGCGGGAATGCCCGGACCGTTGTCGGCCAAGGCGATGACGATACCCTGCTCGCGTTGGAGTGTGGCGATCCGCAGGCGGGCCGCCGGCTGGCCTTCCATCGCCTGCACGGCATTACTCAGTAAATTGTAGAACACCTGGCCCAAGGCCGCGGCGTTGCATTCCAGTACCGGCAGCGGCGCCAATTCCAGTACCAGTTCGACCCGCCCCTCGGTCTGGCCGCGGCTGACATTGCAAACGCCGCGGATGATTTCGTTGACATCGGCCGGCGCGATGGCGGCATTATCCACCCGCGAGAAGCCTTTGAGATCGGCGACGATACGCGTCACCCGCCGCGCGCCGTCCAGGGATTCCTGCATCAACGCGGCAAAATCCTTCAGCACATAGTCGAGGTCCGCCTCGCGCCAAACCGTACGTAACGGCGAGGTTTCGTGCGCGGCGAGGCTTTCGCTGAATCCACCCAGTTTCGTCAAATAGCCAAGCGCGCTGGAGAGATTACTGCTGATGAATCCGATGGGATTGTTGATTTCATGAGCCACCCCCGCCGCGAGCTGGCCGACCGCGGCGAGCTTCTCCGATTGATAAAGCTGGCGGCGGGCGTTGTCGATGGTCTGCACCTGCGAGGCCACTTGCTGTTCCAAGGTCGCCGTCAAGGCGCGGTAACGCGCCTCGGAAGCCTGCAAGGCGTCGTGACGGCGTTGCAATTCGCGGTAATCCTCGCTCACCGCTTCGAGATGCAGATCCGACGCCATTTGATAACGCGCCGCGCCGCGCAGGATGAGTTCCAGCAATTGCGCGGCGGCGCGTAACGCGTCCTCCGTCGCCAGGGCTTCAAGATAACCGAGCGGCTCCAATTCACCCTTGATCACCACCCGCCGCGCCGCGGCGGGCACCTCGCTTCCCAACAATACCTGGTCCGTGGTATCCACCAGGCGCAGCGGCCCCGCCAGCAAGACTTTCAACGCGGCGAGCAAGCGGTCGCCGTCCACGCCCGTCAGCAATTCACTCAGGGTCAGATCGCGATCGAAACACCACTCGATCAGGCTCCCGCCTAGATCACGTCCGCTCGCCATCGCTGTCCTCCGCCGCCTTCACGAATGCGTCGCTGCTCATACCGTGCACCGCCGCCAGTTGATATTGGTGATCGATAACGTCATACACTTTGCCCAGCAAACAGCGAAACGTCTCGCGCACGCCCAGACCCTTGAGCGCCGTCGCGTAAATTATCGGCCAGGGCGTTGCCGCCCAGCGCGCCGCCACCTCTTCCTCGCTGACCCCGTCGAGCAGATCGCGTTTATTGAATTGCACCACCAGAGGTAAATGATCGAAATCCAAGCCCACCCGCTGGGCGTTGTCCGCCAGATTTTGAAAAGCCTCGGCATTGTTGACGCCTTGCGAGCGTTGCGAATCGGCGATGAACGCCACGCCGTCGGCGCGTGACAACACCGCTTTGCGGGTGCTGTCGTGGGCTAGCTGGCCCGGCACCGTGTACAGTTTGAATTTCACCAGCAGGCCGGACGCCGTGCGAAAACCCAAGGGCAGGAGATCGAAGAACAAGGTGCGGTCGTTACGGGTTTCCAAGGTCATCATCTCGCCCTTCAACTCCGGCCGCAACAAGTCGTGCAGCCGCATGAGATTGGTGGTTTTGCCGCTGAGGGCCGGGCCGTAATACACCAGCTTGACGGTCAAGCGGCGTGCCGCTTCGTCGTACTCCGCCATCGCTAGCGTCCGGCCGCCGCTCGCGGGCGCTCGCCGCCGTCTGACCATGACAGGATATACGCTGACGGCGATCCGCCACATTTCGCTCGCGTTTGCTGACCGGCATACATCGCTCACCTTCCCTCCGCTTCAGCCACCGCCGCCCGCGTTTCCGCTACGGCGGGACGGCAGCGCGGCAAATACATCCGAAAACACGTGCCTTTACCCAGCGTGCTCGCCACCTCGATACGTCCGCCATGCTTCGTGATGATGTCGTACGATAAGGATAGTCCCAGACCCGTGCCACTGCCTACCGGTTTGGTCGTGAAAAACGGCTCGAAGATCCGGCTTAAATGTTCCGGCGCAATTCCCTTGCCGGTGTCCTCGATCTCGACCCACACCGATTCGTTCTCGGCGCCGGTGCGTAGCCAAATGTTGCCCCGTTCCTCCATGGCATGCACGGCATTGACCAGAAGATTCATGAAGACTTGATTGAGTTGCGATAAACGGCATTCGATCTGCGGCAGATCGCCGTATTCCTTGATCACCCGGGCCTTGTATTTGAGCTCGTTCTGAACGATGTTCAAGGTGCTGTCCAGTCCCTTGTGCAAATCATTCCACTGCCACTCCTGATCGTCGACATGGGAAAAACTCTTGAGGTTCTGCACGATATCCCGCACTCGCGCTACACCTTCCTGCGATTCATTAAGTAAATTCACAATGTCCTGTTTGAGAAAATCCAGATCCACTTCCTGTTTGACGGTCTGCAACGTCCGCCAGGCAGCCGCGTGTTCCGGCAACACCGGCTCAGCTTCGCCATAGGCTTCCACCAAGCGGAACAAATCATCGACGTATCTTTGCAAACTGCTCAGATTGGAATTGACGTAGCCCACCGGATTGTTGATCTCGTGGGCCACACCGGCGGCCAACTGGCCGATCGCCGCCATTTTTTCCGATTGCAGCAATTGCAGATTCGCCGCTTCCAAACGAATGTTGATACTCCGCAAAGCGGCGTGCTGCTGCCGGAGTTCTTCCTCGGCGAGCCGGCGCTGGGTAATGTCCTGCTCGGAAACCACGATGCGCAAGCCGCCGGAACTCTGGAAACGGGCGGCATGCAGCGCGTACCAGCGTGCGTCCGGCGCGGTAGCGTGCAGATATTCGAGATAATATTCCTGGCATTGCCCCGCCAGTAATTTCTCTAAACCTAAGGCCATGTCGCCATCCCCCAGCGTGATTTGGCTTGATCGCTCGCGTACCAGTTCCAAATAGTCGATACCGAGGCCGCCGGTGCGCCACAGGCTATGCGGCTGTTCGGCATAATCTCGCCATGCCGCGTTGACCGCGATGATTTCACCGCGGTCGTTGAGCAATACGATGCGATTCGCCAAGGCGTCCAGCGTCGCCTGGGCGGTGGCTTCCACCGTGCGCATCGCCTGCTCCGCCAGTTTATATTCGGTGATGTCGGTCACCACACCCAGAATTTCCACCGGCCGGCCGGCGGCGTCGCGCACCACCCGCGCGTTATCGCGTATCCAGCAATATTTACCGTCGTTACGCCGCGCCCGGCATTCCAATACCCGTTCACCGTTCGCCAGCAATTCCTCGGACTTGGCCATCACGCCGGGCAGATCATCGGGGTGCACGCGTTCCATCCACAAGTGGGCATCGCCGATGAAATCGGCGGCGCGGGCGCCAAAAATGCGTTCGATGTTGTCGCTGATGTAGGTAAGCGCGTAATCATCGGGCCGGCAGCTATAAATGAGCGCCGGACTGTTATCGATCAACGACTGAATACGCGCCCGGGCCTGCGCCAGGCTTGCCTCCGCCGCGCGGCGTTCGGCATTGTCGCGTTCCAGCGCTTCTATCAAACTCTGGTGATCCAATACCTGGGTGAGTTCCCGCGCATACATGTCGAGGGCGACTTCATCGTCATCGGAAAAGGCATTCTCGCCTTCGCCTTGTTTTCTCATTAAATATAAAATTCCATATATCGTCGCATCGGCCACCAGCCGCACCGCCAAAACGCCGCGGCCGGCGAGCGATCTTTTTGCCGATTCAAAAGCTTGGTTTTGCAACACCGCCACCTGCGCGGTCTTACTCGCGCGGCTAAGAGCTTGCCGAACAGCCTGTTCCCGCAACACCTCTTCAATATCAACTAAGCTTTCTTCGTTTAAGCCGCACGTCACGATGTTCTCGGCCGCACCCGCGCCGTCCAGAAAATATAAAGCACCGGATTGAGCGCCGGTCATTTTCATGGCGTTGCCAATCACCTGTTTATAAAAATCCGGGTAATCCCGGCTCATGAATAATTGCTGGGCAATGTCGCGCAAGGTCTTGAAAACTTCGTCCATGGTAACGATGCGGATATTGGCCACCCGCAGCGCCGCCATTTGTTCGGCATTATTTTCGAGAGCCTGCTGTAACTCGACGGTACGCCGCGCCACCAACTCATCAAGCGCTTGCGCACGCACGGTAATACTTTTCTGGTAACGCCGCCGCCACGCCAGGGTATAAGCGAACAACGCGAGCAGCACGGCCAAGGTGATCGCGTTGGTCCAGATCAACCTGCGGCCGTCTTTGATGATAATGGCTTGCACATCGGCCGCCATGGCGTCGACCATGATCAGCAAATCGTCGGACAAGGAAATGTCGTTCGGCTGGGCATGGTATAGCGTATCTTGCCGTGAAAACGGCGCCAGCGTGGCGCGCCAACTTGCCAAGAGCCGTTGCATTTTCGCCAGATCATCGCGCAGCCTGGCATTGCGCACCGCGCTCATGGTCACATCGGCGGCACTGCCGCCCGCCAAGGCGATATCAATCAGGCGGAGTTCGGCATCCACCAAGGCCATCAGCCGCGCATGTTCATAACCGTTGTTCTCCGCGAGTATCAATCTGCGATAAAGCGAGTTGGCATGATGGCGCATGGTTTCGCTGAGTTTCAGGAGACCGGCATGGTGTTCGACGATGGAATTGGTCAGCCATATCGAATAACCGGCCATGCTCAGTCCAATGGCGAACATCACGAAAATCATGCCCCGCAACGCCTGGGGAATGGCGTGGCGCGTCGCCACGTCGGATGTCACCGGTTAGCCGCCTGATCAATCGCCATTTCGCCAGCCGCCGTTGACGGTCTGGGCAAACAAACCCGGAATGTGCTGCCCTCTCCCGGCACGCTTTTCACCTCGAAACAGCCGCCGTGTCTGGAGACGATGTTCCAGGATATCGACAGGCCGAGCCCCGTCCCTTTACCGACCGGATTGGTGGTAAAGAAAGGCTCGAATATATGACTGATATGTTCGGGCGCGATGCCTTTGCCGTTGTCCTGCACCTCGAACCAAATGCCAGCGGATCCGACGCCGCTGCGCACGGTGATGAGTCCCGGGCTTTCAATGGACTGGAGCGCATTCACCAGCAGATTCATGAATACCTGGTTGATTTGCGAAGGAATGCATTTCACCGCCGGCAGGTCGCCGTATTCCTTGACGACATCGGCCTTGCACTTGATTTCATTGCGGAGAAGATTGAGCGCGCTGTCCAGGCCTTGATGCAGATCGACCCATTGCCACGCCACGCTGTTGGCGTGGGAGAATTGTTTGAGGTCTTGCGCGATGTGGCCCATTCGCCTGACGCCTTCCTGCGATTCGCGGAGCAAATCGCCGGCATCACCTCTGAGATAGGCGAGATCGATCCGCTGTTTCAAATCGCGAATCGCGATGATCGCCTCATGGTCGGGAAACAATTTGTCCAACTCGGTGTAGGCGTTCAACAGGGAAAACAAATCGTCCAGGTAACCATGCAGGGTATAGAGATTGGAATTGACGTAACCCACCGGCGTATTGATTTCGTGAGCGACTCCCGCGGCGAGTTGGCCGATCGCGGCCATCTTTTCCGATTGCGCGAGCTGGGTATGGACATCTTCGAGACGGCCGTTCAAGGTTTCCAGTTCATGGATTTGCTGCTGCTGACGCGCTTGCAGCCGGGCGTTATCCACCACCAGGGTCATGAGATTGACTACCGCCTGGCCGCGCCGGATGTCTTCTTGAGTGAACGACGACAGGCCGGCGGACCGATTGAGAGTCACGACGCCCATCAGCCGCTGTTCCACCTGCAAAGGCAAACAGAGCGCCGAAGTCGGCCGCGGCCGGTCCCGTTGTTCGACCACCGCGCTATAACGCGGATCCTTGGAAAGATCGCCCTCCAATAAAAGCGGCTGGCGGGACACGGCGACCCGGCCGATGATGCCCTCGCCGCAACGGATGTTATGGCCGATCAGCCGCGACGGTAAATCCACGCCGGCCACGATAACCAAATTCTGTCCGTCTTCTCCCAGCAAGGCCAGACAGCCGCTGGAAGACTTAAAGCCAGCCACGGTGTGCGACAGAATTTTGCGCAGCACCACCGTCGGATTTTCCCAGGCGATGGTGGCGCCTAAACGAAACAATTCCTCGACCCACGAAAATTCTACTTGATCTATATCCACGCTCTCCATTCTAGTTCCTTTATTAATCGTCTTTAATGGTTTTAATAATTTCAGCCCGTCATCCGGAAACAGGGAATATCCCGGACGGATAACGGCAGTGCCGTCATGAAGCTTTAAGCGCCAGGGAAGTAGTTACAAGCTCTCTCAAAAGCGCTCTGAGAATAGCGGTGGGGGGTGATCACCGGTGACGCTGGGCTATTTTCCGGCGGACCGTTAATTGGCTTGAAAGCGCCGTTGCGATTTCGAGAAAGATTGCATGGCCGGGTAGCCGGGCCTCCTCCGTTCGATACGGAAAAAATCTCGGAACACGTCGCCTCTCCCGCGAGCGGGAGGACTAGGGTGAGGAAAGGGAGAACCGGGAAAATGTTTTTGCGTAGTAATGGCGGTTAGCTTGACGCCCTGACTTCTCGCGGCTATGCCTCTTCACCCACCCACGGAAGAGAGAGTTAAGAATTATGCATCAGTCCGGTTGCAGTTTGTATTCGCGTTGCACGGCGCTCCAGATAAATCACGGACACGTCAAGCGCCGCCCGCCAGATAGTCCCGCCAACCGCCCAAGTCCGAAATGTCCTTAGCCTTATTCAAAGCGTAGGCTTCACATAAGAAACCGTGGATGTTCAGCCCCGACTCCAATTCGACCGTGCCGATGGCGAGTGGCGGCGGCACCAGGGCCATGAATTCGCCGAAACGTTCGCGCGGCAACTCCCAAATTTCCACCTCCACCGCCACGCCGTCCTCGACGCGCGACAGACCGGGCCGCGGCGGCCGGCTGTCTTCCAGCGCGAACAAACGATAACGCGGCGCGGTGCGGGTACGCGCGTGCAGGCGTCCGCCCAAACTCCGCAGTTGCGGATTCAAAGGCAGACCCGCCATATGCGCGCCGCACACGCACAGCCGCATGACATCGTGGGACGGCGCTTCGGCGTGCACCGCCATAGGCGGCAAGGCCAGACCGCTGGCCCCCATCGGCAAATCACCGGCGCGATGCAAGCGATCGCCCAGACTGCACAACAGTCCTTCGCTGAACGCCGGGCCGATCAAGGTGACGCCCCACGGCATGCCGGACGGCGCCAGGCTGGTCGGTATCGCCACCGCGCAGAGATCGAGCAGGTTCATGAAATTGGTGTAATACCCGAGCCGAGTATTGCAGATCAACGGATCGGCCAGCACCTCGGCGATGCGATAAATACGTCCGGCGGTGGGCAACACCAGACAGTCCACGCCGGCGAATTGGATCTCGACCGCGCGCCGCAACTCGGCGAGCCGGTGCTGCGCGGCGTAGACATCGCCGGCGCGATACCGCCCGGCTTCGGCGATGCTGGCCCGCACCGCGGGATCAATGGCCTCCGGCGTTTCGTCGAGCAAGCGGCCCATCACCAAGGCGCGCTCCGCTACCCATGGCCCGCGATACAACAGCTCGGCCGCTTCGCGAAAAGGCGTGTAATCGAGGGTCACCGCGACACAGCCCAATTGCTCCAAACGTTGCAGCGCTTCGACATAGGCCGTTGCCGCCATGTCATCACCGAAAAATTCCAGTTGCGCCTGCGCCGGCACGCCGAAACGGAAGCGCGGCGTACCCGCCGCGAGAGTCGGCCGTTGCCAGGCGGCCTCGTGCCGCGAATAAGCGTCGCCGGCGTCGTAGCCGGCCGCCGCGCTCATCACCGCGGCGGCGTCGGCACAGGTGTAGGCGAACACCGAGACGCAATCGAGACTGCGGCAGGCCGGCACCACGCCGCGCGTGCTGAGCACACCGCGGGTCGGTTTCAAACCGACGATATTATTGAAGGCCGCCGGCACCCGCCCGGAACCGGCGGTGTCGGTGCCCAGCGCGAAGCTCACCAGCCCCGCCGCCACCGCGACCGCCGAGCCGGAACTGGAACCGCCGGGTATGTAGTCGGCGCCGAACGGATTGCGGGGAATACCGTAAGGCGAACGGGTGCCGACCAGGCCGGTGGCGAATTGATCGAGGTTAGTCTTGCCCACCAATATCGCACCGGCGTCCAGCAGTTTCTGCACCACCGTCGCGTTGCGCGCGGCAACATAGGCGTAGTCGGGACAGGCCGCGGTGGTCGACATGTCTGAGACGTCGATGTTGTCTTTCACCGCGAAGGGAATGCCGTACAAAGGCAAGCGCCGCCAGGCGTCACCGTCGCGCAAGCTGTGTAATTCGCGGATGCGTTCGCGCAAGGCCGCGTCCGTGACGCGGCTGATCCACACATGGTCGTCGCCATTTGCCGCAATACGCGCGAGCACGCCGTCCACCACCGCCGCGACGGTCAGCGCACCGCTCTCGTAACCGCGCCGCAACGCCGTGATGTCCATACCGCCCTGATAACCGTCGGCCGTCATGGCTCGCCTCTACAAAAAACGCACGGGGCGTTGCCAGATCGCCAGCACGATGCAGCCCTCGGCGCTGGTGACGCGATGACTGGAACCCGGCGGGCTGATCAGCAAGGAGCCCGCCGCGTAATGGCCGTGTTCGTCGGACTGGGCGCCGCTCACCACCAGAATGTGTTCGATGCCTTCGTGGACATGCAGTGGTGCCGCGGCCCCCGGCTGGTAACGCAGCAAGGCCGCCGCCGGCCCGTCGTCATGGCCGCCGTACAAACGATGGATATCGATGCCCTCGCGAAAGGGCTGCCAGCTGTAAAGCTGCTGCTGGACGCCGATCTTCAGCAGATCGTGCAACACCAGCGGTGATGCCAACTCATTCATAACGTGCCTCCAAAGCGGTGATCACTTGCGCGCTGGTCGCGGTCCAGCCGACGATGCCGCCTTGCGCGGTGAGCATGGCCAAGGTCGCGCGTTTGAATTCCGGGAAATAACTTTCGGTCGCGTCCTCGACCAGCAGGCATTCATAACCGCGGTCGTTGGCCTCGCGCATGCTGGTTTGCACGCACACTTCGGTGGTGACCCCGGCGAACAATAAATGGCTGATGCCGCGCGCCTGCAATAACTCGTGCAAGGCCGTCGCGTAAAACGCGCCCTTACCGGGTTTGGCCAACTCGATCTCGCCGGGTAGCGGCCGCAATTCGGGAATAATGGCGTTGCCCGCTTCGCCGTCGATCAATAATCTGCCCATCGGACCCACATCACCAATGCGCAATTTACAGCCGCCGCGCGCGCGTTTGGCCGGCGGGCAATCCGCCAGATCGGCGCGATGCGCCTCGCGGGTGTGGATGATAGTCAGGCCTAATCGCCGGCAGGTTTCCAACAAGCGGCGCACCGCGGGCACGATGGCCAGCAGCGGCGCGACATCGTTGCCGAGCGCCGCGCCGAAACCGCCCGGCTCGACGAAATCGCGCTGCATGTCGATGATCACCAGCGCCGGCGCCTGGTCGGGCAAGAGGTATGGATAAGGTTTGGCGTCGATAGTGAACGCTTTCATTCAATGTCCCGCCATGCTGCGGCCGATGCTATGAATATCTGCTTGCTGCGGCGTGGTCTCGTGCACCAGGCGGCCGCCCGCCATCACTACCACGCGGTCGCTCAACTCCAGCACTTCATCGAGGTCCTCGCTCACCAGCAGCACCGCCGCGCCGCGGTTGCGCGCCTCCACCAAGCGGGCGTGCACTTCCGTCACCGCCACCAAGTCCAGGCCGAAACAGGGATTGGCCACCACCAGTACGTCCACTTCGTCGGCCAGTTCGCGCGCCAACACACTGCGTTGCACGTTACCGCCGGATAACTCGCCGATGGGCGCGGCGGGACCGGGCGCGCGAATCTTGAAACGCTGGATCAGCTCGCGCGCCGAGCGCAACATCGCCCTCCGCCGCAGCCACAGACCATGCGTAGTGAAAGGCGGACGATCGAAGCGGCGGAAGGCGAGATTCTCCGCCACGCTCATGGCGGGCACGCAGGCGTTGCGCAGCGGTTCCTCCGGCAGACAATGAAAACCGTGGCGGCGCATCTCGCCGCGCCGCGCGGTATAAGGCTCGCCATGCAGGCGTATCGAGCCTTGCTTGGCCGCGCGCTGGCCGCTCAAGGCCTCCACCAATTCGCGTTGGCCGTTGCCCGACACGCCGGCGATGCCGAGTATCTCGCCGCCGCGCACCCGCAAGGACACCCCGCGCACCGCCGGATTGCGGATGTCGTCCTCCACATGCAAATCATCGACCTCGAGTTTGATCTCGCCGCCCGCCACCGTTGCGCGCGCGACGGGTTTCGCGACGAACTCGGCGCCTACCATCATTTCAGCGAGGCGGCGGACGTCCATGCTTTCCACACCGGCCGCACCCGCCAGGCGGCCTTTGCGCAACACGGTCACTTCGTCGGCGTAACTCATCACTTCACGAAATTTGTGGGTGATGATCAGCACGCTGAGTTCGCCCCGCCGGGTGAGATCGCGCAACTGCCCCAGCACTTCATCGGCTTCGCTGGGCATCAGCACCGAGGTCGGCTCATCGAGAATTAGAATGCGGGTGCGCAGTAACAGCTGCTTGATGATTTCCAGCTTTTGTTTTTCGCCCGCCGCCAGACTGCGCACCGGCGCGTTCAAGGGCAGGTTAAACGGCAATAGACTCATCCGTTCTTGAATTTGCCGGTACTCGGCGCGCCAGTCGATGCGCGCCGGCAAACGCGGCCGCGACAACACCAGATTTTCCAGCACCGTCATATTGGGAATCAGCGTGAAATGTTGATAGACCATGCCCAAGCCGAACTGATGCGCGTCGCGCGGATTGGTGATGATTTGCTGGCGGCCCTCCACCAGCAGCTGTCCCGCGTCGGGCGTGTAATAGCCCATAATGCATTTAACCAAAGTGCTTTTGCCCGCGCCGTTCTCGCCGAGCAAACCGTGAAAACTGCCGGCCTTGAGCCGCAAGCTGACGTCGTCCAGCGCCTTAAGCGCGCCGAAGCGCTTGCCGATACCGATGGCTTCGAGCGCGTATTTATACATGGCGATATGAATCGCAGGGTCCGCCGTGCGCACGGAAATGCCGCCTGCCATGCGCACGACGCACGCTACGGATGCCGAACGACTCGGTGATGAAGTGGGCGCGTGGGTTCATGCCAGCGCCGCCGCCAGCCGGCCGGTATCGGCGACGGCGCCGAATACGCCGCCCTGCATCTTGATCATCTTGATCGCGGCGAGGTGATTGCCGTGATCGGTGGCACCGCAGCAATCCTCCAGCAGCAGACATTCGTAGCCGCGGTCGTTGGCCTCGCGCATGGTGGTGTGCACGCAGACATCGGTGGTGATGCCGGTGAGTATCAAATTG
>CAKKSB010000008.1 GCA_919903055.1 Gammaproteobacteria bacterium
GGCAGCGCGCGTATGCTTTCTTTCAACCAATGCAAATCCAACTTGGAACTGAGCATGAAATAAAGTTCGGCGGCGCGCGTGATCTCCGTGCCGGTTTCCAAAGCTACTTCGGTCAAATCCAAAGCGGCGTACAACGCTTCGAGTCCGGCGACGCGCAGGGCCAGTTCCTTGGGTACGCTCAACCCATGCCAGTGGCGCACCTGTTTTTGCAGCGCGTTGCGTTCCGCTTCTTTCACCAAACGGGTGAGCCGCGCAGCGAGAGTAGTGACCTGACCCGCGTAACGCTCGATGACGGCGGCGATGTCCAGTGGGATGCGGCGATAACGCAACAGCCAGAGGGTGGCGCGATCCAGCAGCCGGCGGCTTTCGCTGAGCAGATCGATCTGGGTGCCGGCGCTCACCTGGTTGTCCAAAGACTCGACGGCTTGCCATAAATCCCGGATGCCGAAAATCTCCCGCGCGGTGGTATAAGCGCGCGCGATGTCCGCCGGATGATGGCCGCTGGCGTCCTGCATGCGCAGCCAAAAAGTACTGCCCATGCGATTGACCATGCCGTTAGTGATCTGGGTGGCGATGATCTCGCGTTTGAGCGGGTGGTTTTCCATTTGCGCGGCGTAACGCGCACGCAGCGGCGCCGGGAAATAACTGGCCAGTTCGTGGGAGAGGAAAGGATCTTCGGCGATGTCGGCGGTGAGCAGCATTTCCGATAGCCGAATTTTACTGTAAGCGAGCAAGGTGGCGAGTTCGGGACGGGTGAGTCCCTCTTGAGCATTTTCGCGTTCGGCGAGCTGTTCGTCGCCGGGAAGAAATTCCAGTTTGCGCTTCAGCCGGCCTTCTTTTTCGAGCAGGCGAATCAACCGCCCGTGATCGCCGAGCAGCAGCGGCGCGTGTTGCGCGGCGATACTGAGCGCCTCGGATTGCAGACAGTTGTTGCTGAGCACCAGGCCCGCCACTTCCTCGGTCATATCGGCTAGCAGGCGATTGCGCTGCTTGAGCGTCAGGTCGCCGTTGACCACCACTTGGTCGAGCAAAATTTTGATGTTCACTTCGTGATCGGAGCAATCGACGCCGCCGGAGTTGTCGATGGCGTCGGTGTTGATCAGCCCGCCGCGGCGGGCGAATTCCACTCGCGCGAGTTGGGTGAAGCCGAGGTTGCCGCCTTCGCCCACCACTTTGCAGCGCAGTTCCGCGGCGTCGATGCGCAAGGCGTCGTTGGCGCGGTCGCCCACCTCGGCGTGGGTCTCGCCGCTGGCTTTGATGAAAGTGCCGATGCCGCCGTTCCATAATAAATCCACCGGCGCGCGGAGTATCGCCTGGATGAGTTCGTTGGGCGCGAGCTGCGCGGCGTCGATGCCGAGCGCACGCCGTGCCGCATCGCTCAAGTGGATGAGTTTGGCGCGCCGCGAATAGACGTCGCCGCCGGCCGAGATCAGCGCCGGATTGTAATCCGACCAGTTGGAGCGCGGCAGTTTGAACAAGCGCCGCCGTTCTTCCAGACTCGCCGCGGCGTTGGGCTCGGGATCGATGAAGATGTGAAGATGATTGAAGGCGGCGATCAGGCGGATGTGCGGCGATAGCAGCATGCCGTTGCCGAACACGTCGCCGGCCATGTCGCCAATGCCCACCACCGTGAAATCCTGGCGTTGAATGTCGCGCCGCAGCTCGCGGAAGTGGCGTTTCACGCACTCCCAGGCGCCGCGCGCGGTGATGGCCATTTTTTTGTGATCGTAACCGCTGGAGCCGCCGGAGGCGAAGGCGTCGCCCAGCCAGAACCCATAATCGGCGGAGAGGGCGTTGGCGATATCGGAGAAGGTGGCCGTGCCTTTGTCGGCGGCGACCACCAGATAGGGATCGTCGCCGTCGTAACGCACTACCTGCGGCGGCGGGATCAGCGCGCCCTTGACTAAATTATCGGTGAGGTCCAGCAGGCCGGAGATGAAACTCCGGTAGCAGTAGATCACTTCATCTTGG
Organism: Gammaproteobacteria bacterium; assembly: GCA_919903055.1. Taxonomy (GTDB): domain Bacteria; phylum Pseudomonadota; class Gammaproteobacteria; order DRLM01; family DRLM01; genus CAKKSB01. The sequence goes on from CAKKSB010000008.1 coordinate 1,972, forward strand.
ATGACGTCGCGGTCGTCGCCGACGGGCAACCGTTTGGGAAAGAAGCCGCCTTTGGCGCCCACCGGAACGATCACGGTGTTCTTCACCATCTGCGCCTTCATCAGCCCGAGCACCTCGGTGCGGAAATCCTCGCGGCGGTCCGACCAGCGGATGCCGCCGCGCGCCACCGGTCCGCCGCGCAGGTGCACACCTTCCATGCGCGGCGAGTAGACGAAGATCTCGAACATCGGCCGCGGCAAAGGCAGATTAGGAATCAGCGCCGGATCGAATTTGAAAGACAGATAGGATTTGTGCTGACCGTTGGCGGCGGTCTGGTAGTAGTTGGTGCGCAGCATGGCCTGGATGAGGGCGAGGAACTGGCGCAGGATGCGGTCCTCGTCGAGGTTGGCGACCGCGGACAGATGTTTTTCGAGCGCGGCGCCGATGTCGGCACCGCGCGCGATGGCGTTTTCCCGGCCGTGCGGATCGAAGCGGGTCTCGAACAACTCCACCAGCAAGGCGGCCACCCGCGGATTGTTGGCCAGGCTGTGTTCCATATAGGCCTGGCTGAAGGGCGTGCGGGTCTGCAGCAGATATTTGCAGAGGGCGCGCAACACCACCACGCCGCGCCAGGGCAGGCGCGCGGCGAGCACCAGTTGATTGAAGCCGTCGCTCTCCATGGCGCCGCCGCAGATTTGCGCGAAGGCGTCTTGGAAGAGGTCTTTTACTTCCATGACGTCCACGCTGTGTTGCGCGCCCACGGTCATATCGAAATCCAATATCCAATACGGACCGCCGGAACGGGGGGTGATTTCGTAAGGCCGCGCGCTCAATACCCGCAAACCCATGCGCTCGAGCATGGGCAGGACGTCGGAGAGTGCCATGGGCCGCTGGTGGCCGAAGACCTTGAAGCGCAGCAGCTCGCCGCCTTCTTCGAGCGGGCGGTACAAATGGGTGGCGAGCGGCTGATCGACGTCGATGCCTTCCAGCCGTTGAATGTCGAGCACCGCGCTGCGCGGGGAAAAATCGTCGCGATAGGCGGGGGGAAACGCATCCCGGTAACGTTGATGGAGCCGGCTGCCGGTCTCCTCGCCCAAGTGTTCATGGAGGGCGCCGCACAAGACGTCTTGCCAGGACAACATGGCCTCCACCATGCGGGTTTGCAACTCGGCGACATCGTAGTCGGGCAAATGTTCGGGACGGGTGCGGATGATGAAATGCACCCGCGCCAGCGGCGATTCGGAAATCTGGATGTTGAACTCCGCGCTTTGTCCGTCGAGGGCGCGCAGCAAAATGTCCTGGATGCGGCGGCGCAAGTCGGTGTGATAACGGTCGCGCGGCACGTAGACCAGCGCGGTGATGAAACGGCCGAACAAATCCTTGCGCATGAAGAGTCCGAGGCGATGGCGTTCCTGCACTTGGAAGATGCCGGTGGCCACCTCGTACAATTCTTGTTCGGTGAATTGAAACATTTCATCGCGCGGAAACGTGTCGAGGATATGCACCAGCGCTTTGCGGCCGTGACTGGCGGGCGGATAAGCGGCATGGTCGATGACGTATTGAACTTTTTTGCGCAGGATGGGAATGTCGCTGGGCCGCGCGCTGTAAGCCAGCGAGCTGTAGAGGCCGAGGAAGCGCCACTCGCCGATCACCTCGCCCGCGTCGTTGTAGCGTTTGATGCCGAGATAATCGAGATGCACCGGGCGATGCACCGTGGAGATGCTGGTGGATTTGGTGATGATGAGCAGAGTGGGCACGCGCGCCAACGCCCGCAGCGGCGGCGGAATGTGGGCGAAGCTCTGCGATTCGCGCACCGGGTCGTCGCGGTTGTCGCGCAACACTCCCAGGCCCGAGCCGGGGACGTGGAGCAACAGATCCTGGCCTTGCTCGTTCACCAGGTCATAGGCGCGGAAGCCGATGAAAGTGAAGTGATGGTTGTTCACCCAGCGCAAAAAATGCAGCGCTTCCCGCTGGTCCTCGGCGGCGACCGGCAGGGTGCGGGGTTCGAGGCCGGCGATGATCGCGGCGGTGCGTTCGCGCATGGCGGCCCAATCGTCCACGACCGCCCGTACGTCGCTTAACACCCGCAGCAGTTCAACGCGAAGACTTTGCAGCTCGGCGGCGCCGGTCTGCCGGGTGATTTCGAAACGCATGACCGCTTCCAGCGTCTCGCCTTCCCCGCTGCCGTTGCGGGGCAGCACATCGCGGAGCAGACCCGCGTCGTTACGCCGCATGCGCAGCACCGGGTGCAGTGAAAAGTGCAGGGTGTAGCCCTGGCGCAACAACTCCATGCTGAGCGAGTCCACCAGAAACGGCCGGTCGTCGCACACCACTTCCACCACGGTGTGGGTGGACTGCCAGCCATGTTCTTCGTAGCGGGGATTGTAGACGTGCACCAGATCTTCATCGGCGCGGCGCTGGCGCGCCAGTTTCCAGTGGCAAAGCGCGGCGCCGTAGAGATCCTCCACCGGGCGTTCCAGCAAGTCGTCGCCGTTGCCGGCTTCGTAGTAATGACGCGTGAAGTCCGCCGCCTGAGCAGCTTCTGGTGCGCCGAGCCGCTCTTGGATGAGCGCGGCGATGCGCTCGAGTAGGGCGGTTTTATCCTGGCTGGGACTGAGGCTCATGTGAGCTCCTTTCACATAGCGGGTAAGTGTGCCTGGAACGGCGCGAATAGCCAACGCGCGCGTCTTGCGGCGTGATGCCCCGGCCAAAATTTTCACCGTTATTTTTCGCGTGCGCCATTGCCGAGGCTATCGTCATTCCGCCACCAAAAATCAAGCGGAGCCGCCGTCGTTGACGGCGCGGCTCGCTATTGGGGGGCGGTTTCTGAGAAAATGGGCGCCCCGGCCGCCGGCCGGGACGAAATTTTATAAACAACAGCCTCAAAGGAAAGCCGATATGACGCCATTAGTGGGCCTCATCATGGGTTCGACGTCCGACTGGGACACACTGCAACATACCGCGGCCACCCTCGACCAACTGGGCGTGCCTTTCGAGGCGCGGGTGGTGTCGGCGCACCGCACTCCCGATCTGTTGTTCGACTACGCCGCCGGCGCGGAGGCGCGCGGTCTCGAATTGATCATCGCCGGCGCCGGCGGCGCGGCCCATCTGCCCGGCATGGTGGCGGCCA
>CAKKSB010000009.1 GCA_919903055.1 Gammaproteobacteria bacterium
GACCCACTTGTATCTCGCTACCACCCATCTTCACCAGCTTCTCGTGCCGGCCCGCCTTGGTAATTTGCACCCGCGTGCCATACAGCGCCAGCTCACCGGTTTTACCGTCGCGTACCGGGCTCAGAATCTTCAACGGATTCACGCCGCGATCCTTGGCGTAACGGCTGAATTCTGCTTCGTGGCCCTGGCCGAGCGGCACCGCGATCGCATCGGGATGCATGCCTTTATAGATGTATATCTTGGCCTCGACCGCACCCTGATCCGACGTGATGGTGACCACGTCGCCCTGGGCCACGCCGAGCTTTTGCGCCGTGACCGGGTGCATTTCAGCCCAGGAATCCCACACTACTTTACTGATCTGGTCGGGCGCCTCTTGCAGCCAGGGAATGTTGGCGTGACGGCCGTCCCACAAACCCAGCCGCGGCGAAGGCACCAAGTGATAGGGATATTGGGTGTTCGGCGCATAGTCCGGCACACTCACCGCCAGCGCCTTGGCACTGATGGCGCGCGGCTGACGCGCGACGGGGATCAGACCGGTCTGCAAAGCCTGCTGCCATTGCGCGTCGTGCAAGTGCGCCGGCTGAGTCAGCTCGACCGGCAAGGCGCTGATCGCTTGTTTCAGATAGGCGTAATAATCGGCGAAACCGCCATAGGTTTCCGCCTTGCGCAACTTGAGCATTTCCAACAGCAAATCGCCGAAGCCGCGGGTAGTCGGGTTGAGCGGCTCCATCAGCGGCTGCTGGACACCGATCTGATTACCGTTATACGCGGCGACATGGGTACCCCAGTCCTCATACGGCGAATGGATGGGCAACACCACATCGGCGCGCATCGCGGTCTCGTCGGGGAACTGGGCGAACGCCACCTTGAACGGCACGGAGTTGAGTTTGTCGGCCAGCTTAAGGAAGGAAGGCGCGGTATAAACCGGATTGGTGTTATAGAAGAATACCGCCTCGAGGCCGCCTTTTTCCACGGTTTCGGCAAAATTCAACAAGGCTTGGGTATTGCCGCTCTTGGGCGCCATTTGCGCGTAGGGCAGCTCGCCGTTGGAGACGATGGTCCGCCCGACGTTGCCCAAAATGATATTGAGCAGCATCACCGCGACCGCGGTCTCGTAGCCATGCGCCTGACCTTCGGCGGCACCGCCCGCCAACACCAGGCTCGGCGACTGGCTATCGAGCCAGCCGGCGACTTTTACGATGCGATCGCTGGCCACGCCGGTGATGCGCTGCACGGCATCGAGGTCGTAGCGGGCGATCAGATCGCGCACTTCGACCGGAATATCGCCGGCCTCACGCTTATGTTTCACCAGCAGGGCATTGGCGATACCCAAAGCCAACACGCCTTCGGTACCGGGCCGCACCGCCAGCCACAAATCGGCGTTGGCGCCGGTGAGCGTCATCTTGGGTTCGATCTGTACCAGAATGCCGCGCGGCGCTTCACGGAACTTGGCGTATTGGGTCGCGAAATGCACGGGCGACACCCAGGTGCCGAGGAAATCCGCGCCGAAGGAGACGATGATCCGCGCCTCGTCGAAACGGTAAGTCGGCTGCGTCTCACCCAGCATATCGCGGTTGACGGCCTGGCCGACGGCGTTATTGATGACCTCGTGAACATAGTGATTGCCGGAGCCCATGGCGTCCAGGTGGGCTTGCAGCAGCACCGCTTGATGGCCGCTGACCGTGCCGGTCACCCAGGCGAACTTATCGCCGCTCAGCGCCGACTCGGGGCCGACGTGCTGCTTGATGAGGCCTAAAGCTTCATCCCAGCTCGCTTCCACCAAGCTACCGCCTTTACGGACGAGAGGTTTAGTTACGCGATCCGGATTGTAATGGGCCTGCACGCCGCCCTGCCCCATTTGGCAAAGTTTGCCGGAATTGATTTGGGCGTTAGGATTGCCCTCGAACTTGAGTACCCGGCCTTCGCGTACCCGGCCGTGTATGCCGCAACCCGCCGAGCACTGCTGGCAAGTGGATGCGTAATAGACGCCGACGCCCGGAATGACATATTCCTCGGGCAGGATATACGCCGTGACTTCTTCTTTACCTTCTTCCAAAGTGATGGTGCTCGGCATATCGCAAGCCGCCAATGCGACGCCCGCGCCGCTCCAGCCCATGACCTTAAGAAAATCTCTGCGGTTGATTTCAATACCACTCATAAGCAAGCCATCCGTTTCAGTGTTTCATCAGGCGCGCCCACAGCCACGCCACCCTAGGGGAGCACCGACTCCTCGCGCCGTTGGTTATTTATGGCACTTCCAGCAGTCCGAGGGACCTTTGTTTGCTTCATGACACCGCACACAAAAACCCATATTCAGCGGTTTTACCTTGTGCGCCACCGTCATGTTTTTAACCTCGCCATGACAAAATGCACACACTTCCGAAACGCGTTCGACAGGTAATTCCGGGTTATCGAACACGAAACGCTTCAAATGCTTTTCATGGGTGAAATGCACGTAGTCCGGCACGTCATGGACTTTTTTCCACGGCGGCGGCTCACGTTTTTCCCAGTATTCGGTGAGTTTTTTGATGCGGGGTTTGTCGGTGGCGATGACGCTATGACAGCCCATGCACTTGCTGGTGGGAGGAATACCCGCCACCTTGCTGCGGCGCGCGTAGGTATGACAATACATGCAATTGATCTCGTTGATCTTGGCATGAATGTCATGTGGAAATTCGATAGGCTGTTCTACATTTTTGCCTTCATACGTTCCTTTAGGCGGCACCGCGTTGGGTACCGTACCCTCCGCGTAGGCCTCGCCTGAAGACAGCATCAGCGTAAATACCATCAGCGACAGAAAAGGCGCCCACAGCCAGCCCGTCTCGCGCCCCCCGTTCAACTCTTCCGCCCTGCTTATCAGGCTCATGAAGCCACGATCATTGACTGACATCTTCCCCCCAAATCGGCTTTCACCTAGTTCCATGTTTCGCGGCGGCCTCTTGTGACTACGCACGCACCAACAACGAGCAGCAAACCATCAGGCCGCATGCACGAGATAATAAATCGTTAACTTGGGATTCCGTCTCTTTAGCCGCTCCTTGATACCCATGACAGGGGATCTAATCCACTTTCAAGCGACGAGAAAAACACGGCGGGATAAATAGCGCATCCGGACATCCCCCCTTACCCTATATAAAATCAAACCCATTGCATCTGGCACACCACGCCTGCCAAATCTCCCCAAGAGTTTTATTGTTATCTCGCGGAAACCCTAGAAATATTCCGCTAATCGTCATCGTATTTCAATATACGCCGGGTCCCGAATCCTAGACCAATTGCGCGGAGCGTGTCAACGATCGAAAAAAGGCAAATCGAATCAATTAAATCGTCCTTAAATAACCGTGTAAATCACGCTCGCGCGATACGACGCGCCACCGCGTTACTCACACCGGGTTGTCTAAATCGATATGCAGGTGCTCAATTCCATAACGCTGCGCCAGATGCCGACCCAACGCGGCAACGCCATAACGCTCGGTGGCGTGATGACCGGCCGCGAAAAAATGGATGCCCATTTCGCGCGCCGCATGCACGGTATGTTCCGAAATTTCACCGCTGATATACGCATCCAAACCCAAGGCCGCGGCAGCCTCGAGGTATTTCTGCGCCGCGCCGGTACACCAACCCACGCGGCGTATGACATGCTCACCGCCGCTCACGCACAACGGCGAACGATGCAATGTCCGTTCGATATGCCGCGCGAACGCGTCCGTCGACAACGGCGCCGCCAGCTCGCCGTGCATCGCCAGCGCCGGCTCCGGCCCGAAACGGCCGCTCACGGTAATGCCCAATTGGGCCGCGAGCTGGACGTTATTGCCGTACAGGTCATGAGCGTCGAGCGGCAAATGATAGGCGAACAAATTGATGTCATGCACCAGCAACGGCGCCAGACGCGCTTTTTTCATACCCACCACCCGCGGATCCTCGCCCTGCCAAAAATAGCCGTGGTGCACCAGCAACGCATCGGCGCCCGCCGTTACCGCCGCTTCCACCAAAGCGCGGCTGGCGGTGACGCCGCTCACCAGCTTGGTGACGGTAGCCGCACCTTCCACTTGCAAACCGTTAGGCGCGTAATCGCGAAAACGTCCCGCGTCCAATAACCCGTCGAGATACGCCAGCAATTCATCGCGCCTTACCATGCATTTCCTTCCCAGACATTTCGTTAGCTTACTGTTCGCCGCGACCTAAATGCCGTATCTTTCCTCATCGGCCATTTCTCAGCGAACGGATTAGAGTAGCGCGTCCATGAACACCCGCAAGATTTTTATCTTCCTGCTCGAAGCAACCATCTCCGGCTTGGCCGTCGCATTCGTGATGATTTTATTGTTTCGCCCGCAAGCCCTGGAGCGCAATCCGACGGTAAGAATCATCGAAGCGCCCGCCGTCATCAGCGGCGACCCGCAAGACGCCGCGGGACGCGGGCCGGTTTCTTACGCCAAGGCCGTGCGCGCCGCCACCCCCGCCGTGGTCAACGTTTATACCAGCAAAACCATCATGCAGCAGCCCCATCCCTTGCTGGACGATCCCAATTTCCGCCGCTTTTTCGATGGCGACCCCAATCTGCCCAGCCAGCGCAACGAAGCCAGTCTGGGTTCCGGCGTCATCATCAGCCCGGAGGGTTATCTGCTCACCAATAATCACGTCATCGAAGGCGCCGATGAAATTCAGGTGGCGCTCAACGACGGCCGCAGCGCCACCGCCAGCGTAGTGGGCACCGACCCGGAAACCGATTTGGCTTTATTGAAAATCGAATTGACCAACCTGCCGACCATCGTATTCGGCCAGTCCGATTCGCTGAGCGTGGGCGATGTGGTGCTCGCCATCGGCAATCCCTTCGGCGTCGGCCAGACCGTGACCCAGGGCATCATCAGCGCCACCGGCCGCCAGCAGCTCGGCATCAGCACCTTTGAAAACTTCATTCAAACCGACGCCGCCATCAACCCCGGCAATTCCGGCGGCGCGCTGGTCAACACCTACGGCCAACTGGTGGGCATCAATACCGCGATTTTTTCGCGTACCGGCGGTTCGCAAGGCATCGGCTTCGCCATCCCCGCCCAATTGGCCAAGAATGTCATGGAACAGATTCTTCAACAGGGGCGGGTGATCCGCGGCTGGCTGGGTATCGAAGCCCAAGACATCAGCCCCGATCTGGCGGAGTCCTTCGGTCTGAGCGACACTCGCGGCGCCTTGGTGGCCGGCGTTTATCCGCGCAGCGCCGCCGATCAGGCCGGCCTTATGCCCGGTGACGTCGTGCTGCAGATCAACGGCCGTCCCGTCGACGACGCGAAGATGGCGATGGACATCATCGCCGCCTTCGCGCCCGGCGCGAAAGTCGAACTCCAACTCAAACGGAACGGCGCGCTGAAAAACGCCAAGATCACCATCGGCGAGCGTCCCCAGCCCCGCGCCCGCTGAGCGGCGTGATTACGCGCCGTCTTTGTCGATGACGGCGGGATTGGTCTGGGCGGCCTCGGCCGCTTGGTTACGGACCATGATCCGCGACAGGAACAGGCCGAGCTCGAACAACATCCACATCGGTATCGCCAGCAAGGTCTGCGACAACACATCCGGCGGCGTCAGTATCGCGCCGATCACGAAGGCCCCGACGATCACATAAGAACGCTTGGCCGCCAGTTGCTCGGGGGTGGTGATGCCCACCCACACCAAAATGATGGTGGCCACCGGCACCTCGAAAGCCAGGCCGAAGGCGAAGAATATCGTCAGCGTAAAATCGAGATAACTGCTGATGTCGGTCATCACCGCCACCCCGGCCGGCGCGGCGCCGATCAAAAAACCGAAGGTCAGCGGAAACACCACGTAATAGGCGAACGCCACACCCGCGTAAAACAATACGATGCTGGAAAACAGCAAGGGCATGGCGATGCGCCGCTCGCTGCGATACAAAGCCGGCGCGACGAAACGCCAGAATTGATGCAGCACATATGGCATGGACAAGGCCACCGCCAAAACGAACACGAACTTGAAGGGCGTGATGAAAGGCGACGCGACCTGGGTGGCGATCATGGTGGCGCCCGCCGGCAAGCGTTCCAGCAGCGGCTGGGCGAGCATGGCGTACAGTTCGGCGGTGAACGGAAACAACACCAGGAATATCAGCACCACGCACAGCAAAATTCGCAACAACCGGTTACGCAACTCGATGAGGTGCGTCATGAACGGCTGTTCTTGCTGGGGGGTATATTGCGATTTAGGTTTGCGGAGTCCCATGGCCTGGCTTGTCATCTGAAGTCACGGCGGGCGCGGCGGCGGGCGGACTCGCTTCGTTCACTTCGGCAACGGGTTGGACGGGAAGAGGCGTCGCGCTGGCCGGAAAGCGGCGCGGGTCGGTGTGCTGCGGCGTCGCGGCGATTTCCGCTTCACGGGCCATTAATTGCTTGAGCTCTTCCGCTTTATGTATCTCTTTATCGAACTCGGTTTTCACCGAGTTGGCGAAATGGCGAATGGAGCCCAGCCAGGCGCCCACTTGTTTGACCAGCCCGGGAAACTCCCGCGGCCCGACCACCAGCAACGCGACCACCACGATCAAGACGATTTCCGAAAAGCCGATGTCGAACATGGCCCGGCATTACACCTTATCTTTACTGGTGTCCTTGACCGATGCCTCGGCATCGATGGTATTGCGCACGGCGTGACCCTCGATGCGCTCTTTGTCCTTGTCATCGCCTTCCTTGCCGGCATCACTCATGGAGTCGCGGAATCCTTTCACCGCGCCGCCCAAATCCGTGCCGATGCCGCGCAGCCGCTTGGCGCCGAACAACAACAGCACGATCAACAAAATGATCAACAACTGCCAGATACTGATACCCATCGCATTTCTCCAGTGATCCTGCGCCGCGGAGGCGTAATGCGCCCCATCCTACGCCATACCAGCTAAATCCGCACCTCTTCCACCCAGGCCAGCGGGATGCGCCTGCTACGATTTACCGCTATCCCGTCGCGCTTTTTCCGTCAGTCCGGACAAACCGGCGCGCCGCTCCAGTTCCGCCAGCACCGCATCGGGATGCAGACCTTGCTGGGCCAGCAACACCAGGGTGTGAAACCACAGGTCGGCGATTTCGTAAACAATCCGGTCCGCCGCACCGTCTTTCGCGGCCATCACGGTCTCGGTGGCCTCCTCGCCGATCTTCTTCAAGATCGCGTCCAGCCCCTTGGCGTACAGCCCGGCCACATAGGAACTGCTCGGGTCGGCGCCTTTGCGCGTTTCCAGTACCGTCGCCAGCCGCGTCAACACGTCCTCAGTCATGGCCGCCACCTTGATAAATTCGCGCCGGGTCTTGCAACACCGGATCGGTCGTCACCCATTGCTCTTTATCGAGACGCCGGAAGAAGCAACTGTGACGGCCGGTGTGGCAGGCGATGCCACCGGCCTGCTCGACCGTCAGCAGCAGCACATCGGCGTCGCAATCGAGACGGATTTCCAGCACGGCCTGCGCATGGCCCGACTCCTCACCCTTGCGCCATAATTTCTTGCGCGAGCGCGACCAATACACGGCGCGGCCGCTGGCCGCGGTCTCGGCGAGGGCGTCGCGATTCATCCATGCCACCATCAGCACCCGGCCGCTGCCGGCCTCCTGCGCCACCACCGGCACCAGGCCGTCGGCGTTCCATTTGATGTCGTTCAGCCACGGCGGACGCATCGCGGCGCGCGCTCATCGGACGGCAGACGCACCTCGACGCCGTGGGCCGCCAAATGGCGCTTGGCCTCTTCCACGGTGTATTCGCCGAAATGGAAAATGCTGGCGGCCAGCACCGCGTCGGCGCCGCCGTCTTTGATGCCGGACACCAAATGGCCGAGATTGCCCACGCCGCCGGAGGCGATCACCGGCACGTTCACCGCGTCGCTCACCGCGCGGGTGAGCGCCAGGTCGAAACCGTCGCGGGTGCCGTCGCGGTCCATGCTGGTCAATAAAATCTCGCCGGCGCCGTAGTCCACCATGCGCTTCACCCAAGCCACCACGTCCAGGCCGGTGGACTTGCGGCCGCCGTGAGTGAATACCTCCCAGCGCGGCGCATCGCCCTCGCCGCTCACCCGTTTGGCGTCGACCGCCACCACGATGCATTGCGCACCGAAGCGTTCCGCCGCCTCGCGCACGAACTCGGGCCGGTTGACCGCCGCGGTGTTGATGGCGATTTTATCGGCGCCGGCGTTGAGCATGCGGCGGATATCCTGGGTGGTGCGGATGCCGCCGCCCACGGTGAGCGGGATGAACACTTGGCCGGCGACCTCGGCCACCACTTGCGCCATGGTGTCGCGGCCCTCGTGGCTGGCGGTGATGTCGAGAAACACCAGTTCATCGGCGCCTTGTTCGTCATAACGTTTGGCGATTTCCACCGGATTGCCGGCGTCGCGGATGCCGACGAATTTCACGCCTTTGACGACGCGGCCTTTATCGACGTCCAGACAGGGAATGATGCGTTTGGCGAGGCTCACATCATTGCCCGAGCTGGTCCGCCAGCGTTTGCGCCTCGGCCAAATCAATATTGCCTTCATAAAGGGCGCGGCCGACGATGGCGCCCATCACGCCCTCGCCCGCCACGCCGCACAGGCTGCGGATGTCTTGCAAACTGCTCACGCCGCCCGAAGCGATCACCGGGATGTGAATGGCGCGCGCCAGCGCGACGGTGGCGTCGACGTTGACGCCGCCCATCATGCCGTCGCGGTTGATGTCGGTGTAGATGATGGCCTCCACCCCTTCGCGCTCGAAGCGCTGGGCGATGTCGATCACGTCGTGGTTGGAAAGTTTCGACCAGCCGTCGATGGCCACTTTGCCGTCTTTGGCGTCCAGCCCCACCATGATGTGGCCGGGGAATTCCGAGCAGGCGTCGCCGACGAAATGGGGGACGTTCACCGCGTTGGTGCCGAGGATGACGTAGCTCACGCCCATCTCGAGATAGAGTTCGATGGTCTCGTCGTCGCGGATCCCGCCGCCCACTTGAATGGGCACGCCGGGATGGGCGGCGGCGATGCGGCGGATCGCTTCGGCATTGACCGGCTTGCCGGCGAAGGCGCCGTTCAAATCGACGATGTGCAAACGTCGCGCGCCTTCCGCCACCCAGCGATCGGCCACCGCCAGCGGGTCGTCGGAGAACACCGTGTCGTCTTCCATGCGCCCCTGGCGCAGACGCACGCACTTGCCGTCTTTGAGATCGATGGCGGGTATCAACAACATAAGGCTTCCCTCAAGGCTCCATAAAAAACCTGCGCCGGCCGCGGCGCGCTCATGCCCGGCCGTCCCATGCCATGAAATTGCCGAGCAGGGTCAGCCCCGCCTGCTGGCTTTTTTCCGGGTGAAATTGCACGGCGAAGACATTGTCGCGCGCCACCGCGGAAGTGAAGGCGTGACCGTAATGCGTGGTGCCCGCCACGTCGGCGGCATTGACCGGTGCCGCGTAATAGCTGTGCACGAAATAAAAACGGCTGTCCTGGGCGATGCCTTCCCACAGTGGGTGGGGGCGCGCTTGGCGGACCTGGTTCCAGCCCATGTGCGGCACCTTCAGCCGCGCGCCGGTGATGGGGTCTTGCAGCGTGCCGGCGAAACCGCGCACTTGGCCGGCGAAGATGCCGAAGCCGTCGGCGCCGCCGTTTTCAGCGCTGTGATCGAGCAGGCCCTGCATGCCGAGACAAATGCCCAGAAAAGGTTTGTTGCGGGCGCAGTCGCGTATCACCTCGTCGAGACCGAGACGCCGCAGCTCCGCGACACAATCACGCAGCGCGCCCACACCGGGGAACACCACCCGATCGCTGCGGCGGATCAGGCCGGGATCGTAGGTGACGCGCACGTTGGCGCCGCGCCCGACATGTTCCAAGGCTTTCGCCACCGAACGGAGGTTGCCCATCCCATAATCAATTACCGCAACGGAACTCATGACCTACGATCCCGCTAATTCCCGGCACGCCCGCGGCGCGCCGTACACTGCCCAATCAAGTTAGCTTGCCCGCGAGGTATGGATCCTCGCGGCGACCAAAGGGGGACACCGTGCCGCCCCCCGTTGGAAACCCCATCGCCAAAGTTCCCGCGGCAAGCCGCCGGGTATTTCGAATAAACTTACAAACTGCCCTTGGTGGACGGCATCACGCCCTGCATGCGCGCGTCCGGCTCGATGGCCATGCGCAGCGCGCGGCCGAAGGCCTTGAAGATGGTCTCGGCGATGTGATGGCTGTTGCGCCCGCGCAAGCTGTCGATATGCAGCGTCACCAAAGCGTGATTGACGTAGCCTTGGAAAAACTCGCGGAACAGATCGACATCGAATTCGCCGATGCGCGCCCGGGTGAATTCCACCCCGTATTCCAAACCCGGCCGCCCGGAAAAATCCACCACCACCCGCGACAGCGCCTCGTCGAGCGGCACATAGGCATGGCCGTAACGGCGCAGACCTTTTTTGTCGCCTACCGCCTTGGCCACCGCCTGGCCCAGGGTGATGCCGACGTCTTCCACCATGTGGTGGGCGTCGATGTGCAAATCACCTTCGGCGACGATCTCGATATCGATCATGCCGTGGCGCGCCACCTGGTCGAGCATGTGATCGAGAAAGGGCACACCGGTTTGAAATTTGGCGGTGCCGCCGCCGTCCAGGTTGACGTTGACCTGGATGCGGGTCTCCAAGGTATTGCGCTGCACACCGGCTTTGCGCTCAGCCATGCGATGTCTCCGGATAGTCAGACCCTAGAGTGTACATGATTCCCGCCTCCGCCCGCCTCATAGCGCCGCCCGCAGCGCCGCGAGAAAGGCCTGGTTTTCCTCCGGCGTACCCACCGTCACCCGCAGACAATCGTGCAGGGCGGGATGGCTGCCATCGAGATTTTTGATCAGCACGCGGCGGTCCTTAAGCCGCTGGAATATCTCCGCGGCGCGGCCCGCGGCCACCCGGAATAGAATGAAATTGGCCGCGCTCGGGAAAGGCGTCACCTCCGGCAGCGCCGTCAAGGCCTCCGCCAAGTACGCCCGCTCGGCGCGGATGCGGCGGGTTTGATCCAGCAACACCGAATAATGGCTGAGCGCGAATTCGGCGCTCACCTGCGTCATCACGCTGATGTTGTAGGGCAGGCGGATCTTGTCCAATTCGTGCAGCCAGTCCGCGCCGCCCACCAGAAAGCCGAGCCGCAAACCCGCGAGACCGAGTTTCGACACCGTGCGCAGGATCAGCAAATTCGGATAACGCGGCAAGTCATCGAAAAAGCTGCCGTCGCAAAACGCCGAGTAGGCCTCGTCCACCACCACGACGCCCGGCGCGGCTTCGATGATGGCGCGAATATCCTCGCGCGCGAACAGATTGCCGGTAGGATTGCTGGGGTAACAGATGAACACCACCGCCGGCCGCCGCTCGGCGATGGCGCTCAAGATGGCCGGCACGTCCAGACTGAAATCGCCGTTGAGCGGCACGCCGTGATAAGTCAGCCCCACGCCGGCGCTGATGATCTTGTACATGGAAAAGGCCGGCTCGGGCGCCAGCACGCCGCGGCCCGGTCCGGCCACCGCCATCAAGATCATCTGGATCAATTCGTCGGAGCCGTTGCCCAGCAAAATCTCACTCTCGGCCGGGACGGCGAAGGTGCTGCGCAATCGTTGTTTGAGGCGCGCCGCGCCGGGATCGGGATAACGATTGAGGCTGACGTGCCGCAAGGTCGCCAGCCATTCGTCCACCAGCGGCGCGGGCCAACTGTAGGGATTTTCCATGGCGTCCAGTTTGACGAAGCCCGCGGCCACGGGTACGTGATAGGCCTTGAGGGCCTGTATTTCGGGCCGCACCCACTGTTGAATACGCGAGTTCATTGCTTCCTATTCCAACTCATGATCTTCGCCGCGCGCGCCCATGCGGTATTCCGCGGAACGGGCGTGGGCGGTGAGACCTTCGCCGCGCGCCAGCAACGACGCCGTCGCGCCCAAGGTGCGCGCGCCTTCGGGCGAACACAGGATGAGGCTGGAGCGTTTTTGAAAATCGTAGACGCCGAGCGGCGAGGAAAACCGCGCGGTGCGCGAGGTCGGTAACACGTGGTTGGGACCGGCGCAATAATCGCCCACCGCCTCGGCGGTGTAGCGGCCCATGAAAATCGCGCCGGCGTGACGGATGCTTTTGGCGAGGGTTTGCGGATCGGCCACCGACAATTCCAAATGTTCCGGCGAAATGAAATTCGCCACTTCCGCCGCTTCATCGAGATCGCGCACTTGAATCAAGGCGCCGCGCGCGGAAAGCGATTTGCGGATGATCTCGGCGCGTTCCATCTGCGGCAATAATTTTTCGATGCTGTCCTGCACCGCGTCGAGGTAGTCGGCGTCCGGACACAGCAGTATCGACTGCGCGTCCTCGTCGTGTTCGGCCTGCGAAAATAAATCCATCGCCGTCCAGTCCGGATCGGTCTCGCCGTCGCAGACGATGAGGATCTCCGACGGCCCGGCGATCATGTCGATACCCACCGCGCCGTAGACCATGCGCTTGGCGGTGGCGACATAAATGTTGCCGGGGCCGACGATCTTGTCGACGCGCGGCACACTCTCGGTGCCGTAGGCCAGCGCCGCCACCGCCTGCGCGCCGCCGATGGCGAAGACGCGATCGACTTCCGCCAGCGCGGCGGCGGCCAACACCAATTCATTCAATTCGCCGCCGGGCGTCGGCACCACCATCACCACCTCGGGCACGCCGGCCACCTTGGCGGGAATGGCGTTCATCAACACCGACGACGGATACGCCGCCTTGCCGCCGGGCACGTACAGGCCGACCCGATCCAGCGGGGTGATTTGCTGGCCCAGCAAGGTGCCGTCGGCTTCGGTGTAAGTCCAGGTTTCCTGTTTCTGATGGCGGTGATACGCGCGCAGCCGCGCAGCCGAGGTCTCCAGCGCGTCGCGGGTGGCGGCGGGAATCCGCGCCAGCGCCTCGCGCAAGCGGGCGGCGGGAATTTCCAGCTCGCTCAATTCGCGTGCCTGCATGCGGTCGTAGCGATTGGTGTAGTCGAGCACCGCGGCGTCGCCGCGCCGCTTCACGTCGGCGAGTATGCCCTCGACGGTCCGCACCACCGCCGCGTCGGAGACACTCTCCCACGCCAGCAGGTGTTCCAGGCTGGGCCAGAAGTCGGCGCTTTGCGAATTGAGACGTTTGATTTCGATCATGCCCATCGTCCTCCCCACGCCGGCCGCACGTCACGCACCGCGTTCATTTACCGCCCGCCCGCTGCTCCACCGCCTCGGCCATGCCGCGCACGAAGGCGTTGACGCGCGCGTGTTTCATTTTCATCGAGGCCTTGTTGACGATCAGCCGCGAACTGATATCGGCGATGTGCTCGAGCGGCGCCAGGCCGTTGGCCTTGAGGGTGTTGCCGGTGTCCACCAAATCGACGATCAGATCCGCCAGCCGCACCAGCGGCGCCAATTCCATGGAGCCGTAGAGTTTGATGATTTCCACCTGTTTGCCTTGCTCGGCGAAATAACGGCGGGTGGAGTGGACGTATTTGGTGGCGATCCGCAACCGGGTCTGGCCGGTAGCGGCGCCGGGCGGTCCGGCCAACATCAAGCGGCAGCGGGCGATCTGCAAATCCAAGGGTTCGTACAAGCCGTCGCCCTCGTATTCCATCAGCACGTCTTTGCCCGCCACGCCCAAATCCGCCGCGCCGTATTCGACATAGGTCGGCACGTCGGAGGCGCGGATGATCACCAGTTTCACGTCAGGCTGATTGGTGTCGAGCACCAGCTTGCGGCTGGTGGCCGGATCGTCGAGGGGCACGATGCCCGACGCCGCCAGCAGCGGCAAGGCCTCTTTGAAAATGCGTCCCTTGGAAACGGCGATGGTGATGGTGTTGTTCATGATGGCGTGGCGATGGGCTGGTTCACATCACTCCGGCACCCGGCGGATGCGCACGCCGAGCTGCTGCAATTTTTCTTCGATGCATTCGTAACCGCGGTCGATGTGATAGATGCGATCGACCACGGTGTCGCCGTCCGCCACCACGCCCGCCAGCACCAGGCTGGCCGAGGCTCGCAAATCGGTGGCCATCACCGGCGCGCCGGTCAGGCGTTTGACGCCGGTGATGATGGCGGTGTTGCCTTCGAGACGGATCTTGGCGCCCAGGCGCTGCAATTCCTGAATATGCATGAAGCGGTTTTCGAACACCGATTCGGAGATGGTGCCCGACCCTTGCGCGACGCTGTTCAACGCGCAAAACTGCGCCTGCATGTCGGTGGGAAACGCCGGATAAGGCGCGGTGTGGATATCGACTGCCCGCGGCTGTTCGCCGTGCATGTCTAAAGAAATCCAGTCGGGACCGGTCTCGATATCCGCGCCGGCCTCGCGCAATTTGGCCAGCACCGCCTCCAGGGTATCGGGCCGCGTGTCCTTGACGCGGATACGTCCGCGGCTCAAGGCGGCGCCCACCAAATAGGTGCCGGTCTCGATGCGGTCGGGCAGGATGGTGTAGTGCGCGCCGTGCAGACGCTCCACCCCGTCGATGGTGACGGTGTCGGTGCCGGCGCCGCGCACCTGGGCGCCCATCGCGTTCAGGCAATTGGCGAGATCCACTACCTCGGGCTCGCGCGCGGCGTTTTCGAGAATGGTGGTGCCTTCCGCCAGCGCGGCGGCCATCATGATGTTTTCGGTACCGGTGACGGTGACGATGTCGAAAAAGATTCGCGCGCCTTTGAGACGCTTGGCCTTGGCGTGAATATAACCGCCTTCGACGCGGATGTCGGCGCCCATCGCCTCCAGTCCCGCGATGTGCAGATTGACCGGCCGCGAGCCGATCGCGCAACCGCCGGGCAACGACACCACCGCCTCGCCGTAGCGGCTCAACAGCGGCCCCAGCACCAATATCGAGGCGCGCATGGTTTTCACCAATTCATAAGGCGCGATACATTCCTTGATGGTGGTGGCATCCACTTCGACGCCCATCTTTTCATCGAGCACCAGGCGCACGCCCATCCGGCCGAGCAGGCCCATGGTGGTGGTGATGTCGTGCAGATGGGGAATATTGCGCACCATCACCGGCTCGTCGGCCAGCAAAGTGGCGGCCAGGATGGGCAGGGCGGCGTTTTTAGCTCCGGAAATCCGGATCTCGCCGTTGAGGGGCGCCCCACCGGTAATGATTAATTTGTCCATGAGATGTTCATCTGAATAAGAATTGAATATTAACTCGACCGGCGCGCGTCTGTAGCCGCTCTAGCGCCGCGCGCCGGTCATTTTCCGGTCTTTTCCCACTGCGCCCGGGTGTAGGTGCGCATCGACAAGGCGTGAATCTCACCGCCCATTTTGTCGCCCAGGGTGGCGTACACCATGCGATGCTGCTCCAGCAGGCCTTTGCCGGCGAACGCGTCGTTAATCACCACCGCTTCGAAATGGCGGCCGTCGCCGGTCACCGAGACTTGGCTGTCGGGCAGGCCCTGTTCGATCATCGTTTGAATATAGTCGCACTGCATGAGGTTCGTATTTGCTGTTGGTTTGCGTTACTCCGGGCGGTGTCGCCGGAACGTGACAGCATACCCGCTCGCCCGCGCTTTTGTAAGTCTTAGAACCTGTTTAGAATCTCGATCAAGGGAAGAGCGAAGCGAAGGGTTCCCAGCGCAAAGCGGAAACGGCCGAAAAAGCGCGGTGTACACGGAGTCTGCCGTTTCGCGGCCCCGCATTTTGAGATCGTTTCCCACGCCGCGATGCGCCCTTCAGCGAGATTCTAAACAGGTTCTTACGCGGCCGGCGGAGACAATACCGCTTCCAGTCCGGTGACCCGCGCGATAGCCAGTATCGACGCCGGCATATGCTCGTAACTCACCCGTGCGCCGCTCTGGCGGGCCAGGCGCAACCATTCGATGAGCAAGGCGATGCCCGCGCTGTCGGCCCGGCCGACGTTCGCCAGATCGAAATGTAAAGATCGTCCGTCCACGAACAAGTGCTGAGTTTCCCGCCAGGCGACGGGCACGGTCTCGAAAGTCAATTCACCGGACAGGACATAGCCGTTCTCGCTGCGCGGAACGACGCCGAGGACGTTCATTTCGGAGCCGGGACGTCGCGCTGATTGCGCTCCGACAATACGGTGATGAGCTTGTCCAAACCATCCTGGCGGATTTGCGTAGCGAAAGTCGAGCGGTAATTATTCACCAGGCTGACGCCGTCGATGGTCACGTCGATCACTTTCCAATCGTCACCCTTACGGTACAACTCGTAATCGATGGGAATGGGAAACCCGCCCGGCTGGTCCACCTCGGTGCGCACTTTGACCTGATTTTCTTGGGGAGAAGGACGCATGGGCAGATAGGAAATCTTGTTGTCGGTGTACTCCGACAGAGATTTGGCGTAAGTCCGCACCAGCAGTGTCCGGAATTGATCCATGAATTGCTGCTTTTGGGCCGGCGTGGCGGCGCGCCAGTATTTGCCCAGCACCCAGCTCGACATGCGTTCGAAATCGAAATGGGGCAACACGATTTGATTGACCAGTTCATAAATCCGCTCGGGATGCTGGTCGATCACCTGCTTCTCGGTCTTCAGCTTGGCCAACATCTGGTCGGCGGTGCGCTGCACCAGTTCCTGCGGCGACGTCGCCGCCAGCGCGATGCCGCCGGCCAACAAACCCACACTGACTACGATTCCTTTAAACCAAGTTTTCATTGACTCGCTCCCGTGACATTGAGTAACTGCGCCACGTGCATATTGTAATCGAAGACGGTACGCAGATAATCGGTGTGCGCCAACACATAACCTTGCAGCGCGGTCACCACCTTGTCGCCCTTGTCCACGCCGGCTTCGAAATCGGCGAAACTGGCGATCATCCAGCGCCGGGCGGCCCGGCTGGCTTCGGCCAGACTGATCACCGCCTCATTATGCGCGCGCACTTGGTGGTATTGTTCCACCACTTGAAAGGGAATGCCCTCCCGGGCAAAGGCCGACTTGGCGATCAAGGCATTGAGTTCGGCCTCGGCCCGCGTCACCTGCGCCGATTGCACGCCTTCGCTCCAATCCCATTTGATGCCCACCACCGGGCTCAGCCCCACATCGTTGAACGGATCGGAAATATACGGGTTATCGAGATGGTTGCGATTGGGGGAATAAGACAACAGCCCTACCGCGCCGGCGTACACATTGGGCCTGGCGCCGGCCTTGTTGGCCGCCACCAGAGCGCGGCGGGCTCGCAAACCGGCTTCGACCTGCGCCATTTCCGGGCGATTGGCGAGAGCCTGCTGCTGCAAATCCTCAAGATTCAATTCCGGCAAAGCGACCGGCTGCAAGGCCTTATCCGCGACCGTCAGATCCGCGGCCAAACCGGCGCCGGTCAATACTTTCAACCCATCGATAGCGACGTTTTCCAAGGCTCCGGCTTGCGCGATATATCTGCCGATCAAGGCCGCCCCGGACTGCAAGGCGTAAAGATCGGCCTGGCGAATATCATGCTCGCCGGCGTCCAGCCACTCCTGCACCAGCGCGACCGCGCCGTCGATACGGACGCGGACATCCTCCAATAGCAGACGGGTATCGCGAGCGGCAAGATACCCGTAATAGGCCCGTTTCACCTCCAGCACCGTGGCGGCGCGTTGCAAATGCACATCGCCGCGTTTCACGTCGACGTTGGCGCGCGCCGCGTCCGCGAAATTTTCGATCTTGCCGAACGTATAGAGAGGCTTGATCAACGACAATTTGAGGGAGGTCCACAACGAAAGACCGTCGGGGTCGTAACGATCGGAACGCACTATGCAATTGCCGGGCTCGCAGCCGCCGTTTTCAAAAAAGCCGCCTTTCACGCCCGGCGCCACGCCCAAAAACAAATTGCCGTCCACGGTCCAGCCGCCGTGGCCCTCCGCCTCGCCGACCAGAGTGCGCGCGACTTCGACCAGTTGGCGCATTTCCTCGATGCGCGGATCGTGATTGAGCGCCTGCTCCACCGCCTGCTCGAGATTCACGGTTTCCGCCCCCGCCGTGGTTGGCGCCAGCACCGCCGCGCCGAACAAACCCGCCGTCACCAACAGCACTTGAATCGCCCGCTTCACTGGCCCTTCCCCTCGGCAGCTTTACTGAACAACACCCGGCCGATGATTTGCTCCAGTATCAAAGCCGACTGGCCGAGGGCGATGACATCACCCTCTTTTAAATACGTGTCCGCGCCACCCGGCTCCAAGCCCACGTATTGCTCGCCGAGCAGGCCGGCGGTGAAAATGCTGGCGATACTATCGGAAGGCAGACGAACACCATGTTTGATTTTCAGGACCACCAGCGCCTCGAGCAGCTTGTCGTCGAACTCGATGCGCACGACCCGGCCGACCCGCACCCCGGCCACCGTCACTGGTGAACGCACTTTCAAGCCGCCAACATTCACGAAGTGCACTTTCACTTCGTAACCGTCCTCGTTATTGAGCGCGGAGATATTGCTGACCTTCATGGCGAGCATGAACAGCGCCGCCAGCCCGAGGGCCACGAACAGCCCGACCATGATTTCCAACGTCGTCGATTGTTTCATAGGCTTATTCACCGAACATTAAGGCGGTCAACACGAAATCCAAGCCCAGCACCGCCAAGGCGGTGTGCACCACGGTACGGGTGGTAGCGCGGCTCACGCCCTCGGCGGTGGGCGTGGCGTCATAACCTTCGTACACCGCGATCCAGGTCGCGACCAAGCCGAAGGCCAGGCTTTTGATCACCCCGTTGATCACGTCTTTGTTCCAGTCTACCCGCGCCTGCATCTGCGACCAAAACGCGCCGTCGTCCACGCCCAAGAGACCGACGCCGACGAAATAACCGCCGATCACCCCGACCGCGCTGAAGATCGCCGCCAGCAACGGCATCGCGATCACGCCCGCCACGAAACGCGGTGCGATCACCCGCCGCAGCGGATCCACCGCCATCATCTCCATACCGGAGAGTTGCTCGGTGGCCTTCATCAATCCGATCTCGGCGGTAAGCGCCGATCCGGCCCGGCCGCCGAACAGCAGCGCGGTCACCACCGGCCCCAGTTCTCGTACCAACGAGAGCGCCACCATCACGCCCAGGGATTCGGCGGCGCCGAAATCCGCGAGGGTATTGTACCCCTGCAAACCCAGCACCATGCCGACGAACAAACCGGACACCACGATGATGACCAGCGACAGCACGCCCACCGAATAAATTTGCTGAATCACCAGGCGCGGCCGCAACAGCAAACCCGGCACGCCCGCCAGCACCTGCATCAGGAAAAGATGACCGCGCCCCAAACGTTCGAAGAACGACAGGCCCGCCCGACCCAAACGCGCCAGCCACGTCAGCATCAGCCGGGTCCCGCCAGCAGGTCGGCGGCGTAATCGGACGCCGGATAATGAAAGGGCACCGGCCCGTCGGGCAGGCCTTGCATGAATTGCCGCACCCACGGCGCATCGCTCTCCAGCAAGGTCCGCGGCGGGCCGTGGCCCATCACCTTGCCGTCGGACAGCACATAAATATAGTCGGAGATGGCGGTGGTTTCCCGCACGTCGTGCGACACGATGATGCTGGTCACCTCCAGCGCGACGTTGATCTTGCGAATCAACTCCACCACCGCGCCTTTGGAGATCGGATCCAAACCGGTGAAAGGCTCATCATACATAATCATCATCGGGTCGAGGGCGATGGCCCGCGCCAGCGCCACCCGCCGCGCCATGCCGCCGGACAACTCGCTGGGCATCAGATCCCGCGCGCCGCGCAAACCCACCGCCTGCAATTTCATCAACACCAGATCGCGGATCATCGACTCCGGCAACTTAGTGTGCTCGCGCAAGGGAAACGCCACGTTGTCGTAGACAGTGAGATCGGTGAGCAGAGCACCGCTCTGAAACAACATGCCCATCCGCTTGCGCAAGGCATACAGTTCACCGCGGCGCAGCGCTTGCACGTCCTGGCCGTCCACCGTCACCCGGCCGGCCTGCGGCCGCAACTGGCCGCCGATCATCCGCAGCAAGGTGGTTTTGCCGGTACCGCTGGGACCCATGATGGCGGTCACCTTGCCGCGCGGAATATCGATATCCACGCCGTCAAAAATCACCCGGGCTCCGCGCTTGAAACGCAGACCTCGAATTTCGATCAGGGGTTGATTCTCGCGACCTTGCGACATGATAACGTGCACTTCGTGATGAGCCCGGCCTCGCGCACGCTTGCGCGCGACGCGGCCACGGCGTAAAGGATAACCCGGATGATACCCGCCACGCTACGGTAATGCCCGCCGGCCGGCCCGGCGTAGGCTCATGAAAGACGATGTGCGACAATCAATTGACGTCACCCCACCCTGCTTCGCCGGAGGTTCCATGGCTTATTTCACCAAACGCTACCATCCGCCCGGTACCCCGCCCGGCACCCTGGTGGAACACGCCGCGGCGATCGACCAGCCGCTGCGTTTGCGGTTGATCGATTATTCCGCCGCCGGCTTGAACGAACAAGACGGGGTCAGCTCCGTGCAATGCAAATCCTCGCTGACCGATGACGCCTGCACCTGGATACACGCCCACGGCCAGGCCAGTCCGGCATTGATGCGTGAATTGGGGGAGACCTTCGGCCTGCACCCGCTGACGCTGGAAGATGTGCTCAACACCGGCCAGCGTCCCAAGGTCGAAGCCCACGACCACCAATTGTTCATCGTGATGAGTCTGCCGGCCTGGCGCGACGGCGATTTGACCACCGAACAAGTCAGTCTATTTTTAGGCAAGGATTACCTCATCAGTTTTTACAACGGCGGCGACGACACTTTCGAGCCGGTACGCAAACGGCTGCGCGCCGACGAACGCATGCGGGCGCGAGGCGTCGATTATCTGCTGTATGCGCTACTCGATCTGATCATCGATCAAGGTTTCCCGATCTTGGAAAACTTCGGCGAAGAAATCGAGGAATTGGAAAACCAACTGCTCGACGCGCCGTCCAAACGCACGCTCAGCGAAATCCACCAGCTCAAACGCGACCTGCTCCTGCTGCGGCGGATATTATGGCCGCAGCGCGAAGTGCTCAGTCAGTTAATGCGCGAAGACCAGGCCTTGATTCAGGAGGAAACCAAACCCTATCTCCGCGATTGCTATGATCATACCGTGCAGATCATGGATTTGTTCGAAACCTACCGCGACATGACCGCCAATATGCTCGACGTTTATCTTTCCAGCAGCAGCCAGCGGCTCAACGAGATCATGCGGGTACTCACGGTCATCACCACTCTTTTCATCCCGCCGACGTTTTTAGTAGGCGTCTACGGCATGAACTTCTCCAATCCCGACAGCCCGTGGGCGATGCCCGAACTGCACAGCTATTACGGCTATCCGCTGACGTGGCTGGCGATACTCGCCATGGTCGCCGGCATGCTGGTGTTCTTCAAACGGCGGGGATGGTTCTAAGAACCTGTTCATGATCTCGTTGAAGGGCGCATCGCGGCGTTAAAATCGCCCTCAAAATGCTCACATACTCTATCTTTATGTATGCTGCGCTTTTTCGGTCGAGTTGCCTTGCGCTGGAAACCCTTCGCTTCGCTCTTCCCTTGATCGAGATCATGAACAGGTTCTAACCCGCGTCGAAGGGTAATGGCCGCCCCGAGCTTACCGATAGGTCCGCCAGATCATCCCCTCCCGGCTTCCCGGCGCCTTGGCCGCAGCGCAATGAACGGATCAGCGCCGCCGGCAAAAACGACTGAAATCATCCTTGCCGCGTGAAGTGTTGGCTCGAAATAAATTTACAGAATACCGGTTTGAACTTGCATTGATTTTGCGGCTCGCTCAACCAGTGTCCATGCAGGCCGTTCTCCGCCTTGAGCACCGGAAGCCAGGTATCCCATAGGTGTTTATCGCGCTCGCACCGGTCGTAAATGGTTTCGAGAAAATTCCAAACCATGTAGGCATAGATTTCATATTCCAGTTTCTGCCCCTCGGTACGATCCGCGTTGGGATTAGTGACATGAGGCCTCTCCAGAGCAATTTTCAGCAAATCGAAATACATCCTGTCCAACTCCGTGTAGTGCGAAGTTTTCAGGGATTGCTTGAAACTGGTCATGGAAATAATTAGCGCCGCAATCGCCATGATCGAAGCCAGGCCCTGAGCAATCGCAGCCACCGCATCCCAAAAGTTCTGGGGAGAGAAGACATCCGGCATAATTTCTCCTCGGGGTTTACGCCTTCAAGCGAACGTCACCGGATCAGTGACTGTCCGCATCATCTGCGCAATGCGCGGATCGTCGGACGAACAGTTATAGACTCCTTGGTATATCGCTTTCAACCACCGCTCCAAATAAGGCTTGCCCACCGGCGACACGCCTTCTGGAAAATAGATCATAAGATCCATCTGCGGCGGCGCACCCTTGCCGGGCAGTGGAAGGATATAAGAAAGCCCTTCGATACGGCAGCAACCGAGCCTCTTATAAAATTGCCGCCTGCGTTTCCGGATTGCCTGGTCGGCGGAAAATTCACGATCGGAATCCACTTCCAGCAGTACCGGAATATTCCCCCGGCCGTTCACCGCATCTTGCACACTGCGTAAAAACAATCTCCCACCCACCCCAGCGTTACGGTGCTCGGCATGAACCGCCATGTATTCCAATAGGCGGAACGATTCCTCGGGTGGCGCAAACACCACGCTGAATCCAATAACCGCGGCCTTTCTTATTACCAAAAGTATCCGGTAGTCGGCCCGAGCGGCCATCGCGGCGAGGAGCGCCCTGGATTTTTGCTCCCGGGCCGGCATGGATGAAAAATAAATGCTATAGAACTCTTCGAACGAGGCATCGTTGCTGGAGGTGAGAAGTGCATACTGATCTTGCATCGCCATTTCGGCTCCGAATCCTTGCCGCTTGTGAATGCATCAAGGAAGCTCTGATTTATGATAAGCCGCTACCCAGAAGATATTCCTTGGTTCGAAACCGCTTGCAATTGGTGGTATTCAACCGGCGCGTCTGGGCGGCGCAAGGTGACGACGCGACAAAGAACTGATCAGCCATCCCAGGGCCATTCCAATCACCAGCAAACCAAAGATCAGCAAAACCTGCGACATCGACAGCGTCCATAACAGGAAATGCACCTCGACCACCGCGGTGTTCTGCAAGGTGAACACTATCACCAAGCCGATCAACACCAGGCCCAGCGTCAATTTCAGTTTACTCATCACCCCTCCTCGCGCATGTCAGCCACCCGCAGCCGTGGCAAATCCTGGCCGATGCGGCATGATCGTCATGCCGGCCCGCGCTCGGGAACCGTTGCCCGGCGCGATGACGAAGCGTTTCGCGCGCCGTCACGTGCCGCCGATGGTCATATTCTCGATCAACAGCGAGCCGGTGCGGACATTGCTGCGCAGGTCCACGTCATTGGCCACCGCGACGATGCGCCGGAACATCTCGCGCAGATTGCCGGCGATGGTGATCTCTTCCACCGGATACCGGATCTCGCCGCGCTCCACCCAGAAACCGGCGGCGCCCCGCGAATAATCGCCGGTGACCATGTTCACGCCCATGCCCATCATTTCGGTGACCAGCAGGCCGGTGTCCATCCGCCGCAGCAGCGCGGCGAAATCGTCGCCGCCCGGTTCGACGGTGAGGTTGTGCACCCCGCCGGCATTGGCGGTCGTCTGCATACCCAGTTTGCGCGCGGCGTAACTGTCCAGCACATAGCCCTGCACCACGCCCGCGCTGACGATATCGCGGGCGCGGGTCGCCACGCCTTCGCTGTCGAACGGCGCGCTGCCCAATGCCTTCTTCAAATGGGGCTGCTCGTGGATGCGCATGAAGGCGGGAAACACCGCTTGACCCAGGCTGTCCAGCAGAAACGACGATTTGCGATACAGGCTCTCGCCGCGGATCGCGCGGATGAATTGCGAAAACAACCCCGCCGCCATCTCCGGCGCGAACATCACCGGCGCCTGGCGGGTGGACAGACGCCGGCCGCCGAGACGGCGCACGGTGCGCTCGCCGGCGCGCCCACCCACCTTGCGCGCGTTCTCCAAATCCTGGCTGTCGCGCGCCGCGGTGTACCAATAATCGCGCTGCATGCCGTGACCGTCCTCGGCGATCACCGCGCAACTCACGCTGTGCCGCGAGCTGGGATAGGCGCCGACGAAGCCGTGGCTGTTGCCGTAGACGCGGTAACCGCTGTGGCTGGACACCGTCGCGCCTTCGGAATTGGTGAGGCGCTTGTCCACCGTCAGCGCCGCCGCCTCGCACTCCTGCGCCAGCTCGATGGCGCGCTCGGCGGACACATCCCAGGCATGGTACAAATCGAGATCGGGGATGGTCTTCGCCATCAGCGCCGCGTCGGCCAGTCCGGCGTATTCATCGGCGGCGGTGTATTTAGCGATATCGCAGGCGGCGCGCACGGTTTCCTCGATGGCCCGCGCCGAATAATCGGACGTGCTGGCCGAACCCTTGCGCTGGCCGAAGTACACCGTCACGCCCAGCCCCTTGTCGCGGTTGTGCTCGACGGTCTCGACCTCGCCGAGGCGCACCGTCACCGACAGACCGTCCTCCGCGCTCACCCCCGCCTCGGCCGCCGAAGCACCCTGGCGCTGGGCCTGGTCGAGAATGGCGGCCACCACGGCCTTAAGTTCCTGATGATTTGGCACCGGCTGTTTGCCCATCTCGTTCATCCCGTGTTTGATTCGATAGCGTCATGCGCGCAAGCCGCGCGCCGAGTATGGCTAGTGTAACCGAAGCCGAAGCCGCTGAAACCCATCGCGCGACGGCGCGATATTCGCCGACTCCTCGCTACCCGCGACGAGCCTCTTTTGATAACAGCCGATCAAGACTTTGAAACTTGCCCCGCACTCCACTACCATCCCGTCCCATGGAAACCTACGACGACGAATTCGAACCCAAAAGCAAATCCCAACTCAAGCGCGAAGCCACCGCGGCCCAGGACTTGGGACTGATCCTGGTCGACATGCCCACCACTCGCTTCAAAACCCTCATGGCCAAACTGGACCTGCCGGAAAAGCTGCGCGAAGCCCTCGCCGCCTGCCGCGCCATCACCGCCCACGGCGGCCGGCGACGACAGTTGCAATACATCGGCAAACTCATGCGCGACATCGACACCGCCCCCATCCAAACCGCGATCAACGCCCTCGAAGGCAAAGACCGCGCGGCCACCGCGCACCTGCATCGCCTCGAAGCCTGGCGCGACCGCCTGCTCGACGAAGGTGACGCCGCGCTCGCCGAATTAATAAATGACTATCCTCACGCCGACCGCCAGCAATTGCGCCAACTCGTCGTCAAGGCGCGCAAGGAACGCGATGCGGAACTCGCCCCTGCCGCGGCGCGGGCGCTGTTTCGCGAATTGCGGAAGTTGATGGATAGCGCGAGTGATGATGAATCGAGTGAGGATAGTTGAAGACACGGTGGTAGCATCGTTCGCGAACGATGCGGTTCACTACGTTCAGCGCATCT
>CAKKSB010000010.1 GCA_919903055.1 Gammaproteobacteria bacterium
CAACAACAGGCAGCACGCGGTCGCCAAAGCAATTAATGCAGGGCTCATCCCCTGTGACAAGGGGGATTGATCTACCCGGACAATCAACCCCAATCACCCTCTCACTAGTTCCATCGGACTATTTGCAGCGCGCGCGGTTTGTTCTTTACTTCATCACTTCATCTGTCGCGTTTTCGGCATTCTAAAAGGACAAGCAAAGCGCATAACAACGACATCGCACTCGGCCACGTAGCTCTTGAAACGGAATCACGTGGTCGTGCGCCTCGCTGACTATGACGCCCGTCTTAAATGTAGAGAGGTAACCTCCGCGCGTCGAAGTCAGCCAAACTTCGTCCGTCGGTTGCACTGACGAAGCTGAAAGGACGTAGAAGAAGGAAGGGCATAGAAGAACAAGACGAGAGAGCAAGAATTACTCATCGGTTGGGAAAAGTGGCGTCTGAGTCAATCGCGCCCAATTACTTCTGCCGACAAAAAAGGTCGGAAAACCAGGATGTTCAAACAGGAGCCTAACAATGATCAACTACGCCTTCGGCCGTCAACGCAGGCTACACCGCCTTTATCGCCACGGCGCGGGGTTGTTCACCGTGCCGCTGGATCACTCGGTTTCCGATGGCCCTATCGTTCCCGGCGACGGGCTCAATCGCTTGGTGGGGCAACTGGTACGCAACGGCGTGGACGCCGTGGTATTGCACAAGGGTCGGCTGCGCTACGTGGATCACTGCTGGTTCAAGGATGCGGCGCTGATCGTGCACCTGAGCGCGAGCACATCTCATGCGCCGGACCCCGACGCAAAATATCTGGTGGCGAGCGTCGAAGAGGCGCTGCGTCATGGCGCCGATGCCGTCAGCGTACACGTCAACCTCGGTTCGCGCGACGAGAGCCGTCAGATCGCTGACTTGGCGACGGTTTCGAATGCATGCAGCTTATGGAACGTGCCGCTGATGGCCATGATGTATCCACGGGGACCGCGTATCGACAATCCTCGTGATCCGGATCTGGTGGCGCATGCGGTCTCGCTGGCCGCGGATTTCGGCGCCGACATCGTGAAAGCGCCGTACGTCGGCGACGTCGACCTCATGATGGAGGTCATCCGTTCTAGCCCCATCCCGGTTTTGATCGCAGGCGGACCTCTCATGACGGATCAAAACGCGATCGAGCGATTCGTGTGTGAAGTCATGATGTCGGGCGCCGTGGGCGTCGCGATGGGACGAAACGTTTTCCAGGCATCCGATCCCGGTGCTATGGCCCGCAAGGTGTCCGGCCTCGTCCATTCCATATCCCGTCCTGCGCAATTTCCACTGCGCAGCGGTGTCTTGGAGACGCTGGCGGCTTTCAGTTGAAACCTCGGCTAAACCGAGGAACATCTCGGTGATGGGCCTAAGACTCATGGGTCGATGATCATATTGGAACGAGAAGGGAAGCCATTATGAAACTAACTTGGGTGGATATCCGCTCGCTCGATCAAGAAAAGGTGGCGGTGCTGGAAGAATCGGTACACCAGCGAGTCGATGGAGTCGTCACCGACGACCCAACGGACTTGGCAACCCTGCCGCCGACTGTGAAAAAAATACTGTTCGCCGGCGAGAGTTTCCTGTCGGACGAGATTGCGTCGGTTGATCTGGTCATCGTCGATACCCACACGCACGGTTCTACCTCAGATCTGACCCGGCGGTTTCCAAACGTCGAGTTCGCGCGTTACGTCGAGATAATCGACTCCGCAACGCTGGACGACGCCTGCCACGCCGCGCGTACCGAACGATGGAGCGTGCTGTACTTCCGCGACCCGACAAAGATCCCCCTCGAGATCGTGATCGCCGCCGCCTCGAACGCCGAGGGGAACATCATCACCGTCGCGGCGGACGCCGTCGAGGCCAAAATCATCTTTGGCGTTCTGGAACACGGCTCCGACGGCGTCATGATGGCCGCGGCCAAAGTCGGCGATGCCACCGCGCTCAAGGCCGCGAGCAGCGAACGGCCGCCCAGCCTCGATCTGGTCGAGCTCGAGGTCACCGGTACCCGCCACATCGGCATGGGTGAACGCGCCTGTGTCGATACCTGCACCTATTTCCGCAAGGACGAGGGCATACTCGTCGGTTCGCACTCCAAGGGCATGATGTTGTGCGTCAGCGAGACTCACCCCCTGCCGTACATGCCGACTCGCCCATTCCGCGTGAATGCGGGCGCGATCATGTCCTATACGCTGGCGGCCGATGAACGCACGCATTACCTGTCCGAGCTCGAGGCGGGCAGCAAGGTGCTCGCGGTCGACGTCAAAGGGCAGACCCGTTTGGCGATCGTCGGCCGTGTCAAGATCGAATCGCGCCCGCTGATCTCCGTCGACGCCCAGGCGCCTGATGGCACGGCCGTAAATCTCATCCTCCAAGACGACTGGCATGTCCGAGTGCTCGGGCCGGGAGGCAGCGTGCTCAACAGCACCGAGCTCAAACCGGGCGACAAGGTGCTCGGCTACTTGCCCCGTGCAGACCGGCACGTCGGATATCCCATCAGCGAGTTCTGCCTGGAAAAATAGCCGATGCCCGCGGAGAGGGACCTGTGAGAAAGCGGATTGAGAGGAAAACAATGAATACGAGAAGGCACCGCGTTGCGGTGGTGGGCGCCGGGATCGGCGGATTGTCTGTCGCGGCCGCGCTGCGGCGGCAAGGTATCGATTGCGAGATATTCGAGCAGGCGGCGCAGATCGGCGAAATCGGCGCGGGTATCCAGGTGGCGCCCAATGCCGCCATGTTGCTGCATCGGCTGGGCATGGCCGAGCGCTTGGAGCAGGTGGCGGTCCGGCCGGATGCGACGGAGATGCGCCGCTGGGACGACAACCGCCTGATCGCCAGCATCACGCTCGGCAACGTGTGCAGCCGCAGGTACGGTGCTCCTTATTACACCGTTCACCGGGCCGACCTGCACCAAGCGCTCTTGGAATTAGTACCCACGGCCTCGGTGAATCTCGGTCGGCGTTGTACAGGCGTGACCGAGATCGACGACGACGTGGAGCTACGTTTCGAGATGGGCGGCCCTTGGCGCGGCGATGTCGTCATCGGCGCGGACGGCATCCGGTCAGCGGTGCGGGCCGCACTGGTATCGGACGAACCGGTTTTTTCCGGGCAAATCATGTACAGGGGCATCATCCCGGTCAAGCGTGTGAGGCATCTCGCCGACCCGCCCAAGGTGAGGCTGTGGCTGGGACCGCAGCAGCATTGCGTGTGTTACCCCATCGCAGGCGGCCGCTTGCTGAGCTTCGGTGCAACCGCGTACAGCGGCGATACAAACCAGGAGAACTGGACTGCGGCAGGTCGCATCGAGGACCTGGCCGCGGCATATCACGGCTGGCATGACGAGGTGCAACGCCTCATCGCCGCGCTCGACGAGGTCCGGCGGTGGGCGCTGCATGACCGCGATCCGATCACGGGCTGGCGCAGCGAGCGCGTTACTCTCGTTGGGGATGCCGCGCATCCGATGTTGCCCTTCATGGCGCAGGGCGCGAACCAAGCGATCGAAGATGCCTTCGCGCTGGCCAAGTGTCTCGGCGCCGTCGCGCGTACCGACATCCCGGCCGGCCTGACCCGTTATCAAGAAGTGCGCGCGCCGCGTACCGCCGAGGTACAGTGCATTTCACGCGAGAACGGAAGACTATTTCATCTTTCGGACGATCGCGCCCAACAAGAGCGGGATCGGACCATGTCCATCAATCAGCAGCTCCGCAACCAGGAATGGCTGTTCGGTTATGACGCCGAGCTGGCCGTCGCCATATGACAAAGGAGGATGCCATGACACTGAACCTGTCGTTCACGGGCGAGACGCAGACCTCGGCCGCCATACGACTCCGCTACGCGGATGATCCGGAATTGGGCGGCGGTAACGTACTGATGGTGGCCGCAGCCAACAACCCGCACCCGGACCTGCCGTTTCTGATTACGGAGACACCATTGACCGATATCGACGGGACCGCCAAGAGCCAATTTTCGCTCGCGGAGCTGGACGGACTCGCGCAGGCGTGGTCCGTCTGGTATCTCGAGCACGGCATCCGGCCCCGAGACCGCATCGCCGTGTATATCGATGACGGTTTCGAGGACGTGCTGCAGTTCTTCGCCTTGTCGCAGATCGGCGCGATAGCGGTGTTGATCAACGGAAACATGGCGCCGGAACTGGCCGCGGACCTGTGCAGGCGCACCGGCGTGGTCGGGCTTTACAGTGACGCAGGACACGTCGAGCGGCTCGACGAGCACCTCGGTGAATACGGCGCGCGCCTGCGGATGAAGGTGATCAATTCCGAAATAGGTGCGATCGGTCCTCGACGGCTGTCGAGCGATCGGTGCTATCGCCACGCCGCCGATGACCCGGTATACATCTGCCATTCCTCGGGCACCACGGGTGCGCCAAAGGCGGTGATCTGGACCCATCGGCAGAGCATCGAAGGCATCCGCTGGCTGTTGCGCGCCTCCGGCGCCGGGCGTATGTCGTTGCTTCCCCGCAAGGCGACGGGGCCCGCGGACAACAAGACCCATCCGCAAGTGCTGCTGTCGGCCGTTCCGCAGTCCCACTCGGCGGGCATGAGCTTCGCGGCGGGCCCCCTGCTGTTCGGAGCGCCATTGATCGCGCTGTCGGATGTCAGCGGCGGCAACGTGATCGCGGCGATCGAGCGTTATCAACCGACCGAGGTGGTCGCATTCAGCGCCACCTATGCCGAGATCGCCGCGCTGGCGCCCGATTCGCACCGGCTGGCTTCGGTGGGCACGGGGGTCAACACCGGCGATTCGATCCACGCCCGCCACATGCAGCCATTGGTCAACGCGGGTCACCGTTGGATCGACGGCGAGCTCAAGCCTGGATCGGAGTTCATCGACGGCCTCGGATCGTCGGAGCTCGGCTTCGCGCAGTTCCTCAAGGTGACCACCGCCGATTCCCTGCGGCACGACCGCTGTGTTGGCAAGCGCCACGCCTTCGCCGAGCCCGCGGTCCTGCGCAAGGACGGCACCCCGGCCGAACCATACGAGCCCGGTCTGCTCGGCGTGAAGAGCCCGACCGTGACCCCGGGTTACTGGAACGACTCGGACGCCACCTACCGGAGCCGGATCGGCGAATATTGGCTGTCGGGCGATGTCGTGTACCGGGACGACAGCGACCTTTATTACCACATGGACCGGGCTGTCGATGTGATCAACACACCCAATGGTCCGGCGTATTCGCTGCTGATGGAAGAGATACTGCTCGCGCAATTACCCGAGATCTCGGAATGTGCGGTGGTGGCGGCCCCGTTCGGCGAGGCCGAGTTGCCGGTGGCGATAGCTGTCCGCTGCGGTGATGTCGTCGTCGATGCGCACCAACTCCTGGACCGCGCGAACAGCATCCTGCGGTCCCATTCGCAACAGGAGTTGGCCTTCCTCGAGATTGCGGCGACACCTCGGAGCATCCCGCTCGGCCCGACCGGCAAGGTGCTGAAGCGGGTACTCAGAAAACGTTACGAAGGCATGCTTGCGGCTCACGCCGATCACGCCGCACCCGTATCAGTGCATGCATATGCCGGGATTGTCGCGACGGCTTCACAGAAGGTGGCCCGGTGAACTGGACACGCATTCTGCCGCTTGCGCTCGGAACGTTTGCGATCGGAACGGACAATTTCATCATCGCAGGCGTATTGCCGCTGATGGCCGACGACTTGCGGGTCTCGCTCGCGGTAGCCGGTGTGCAGGCTACGGTGTTCTCGTTGGTGTATGCGCTGGGTGCGCCGTTACTCGCCTCAATGATGGAACGCATAGAGCGCAAGACGGTGCTGCTCGCCAGCATGGGTCTGTTCGCCGCCGCCAATCTGGGAACGGCGCTGGTGTCCGACTTCACGACGCTGTTGGTCATGCGCGTGCTGGCCGCCGCCACGGCTGCGGTGTTCAGCCCGATAGCGATGGCGATGGCGGCGGAGCTGAGCGCGGACGCGCAGCGCGGCCAGGCCATCTCGATCGTCACGGGCGGTTTGACGGTGTCGCTGGTGCTCGGCGTGCCGGTGGGCGCATTCATCGGCGAGCTGTCGAGTTGGCGTGCGGGCTTCGGCTTCGTCGCGTTCCTGGGCATGGCCTGTATGGTCGGTTCTGCGATTGCGCTGCCGAGGCATGCGGGCGGCGGTGGTCCCGGCTTCATGGAGCGCCTGCGTCCGGCCGCACGGCCCGAGGTGGGCCTGGTGCTGACTCAATCGCTGGTGATCGTCGGTTCCACGTTCATCGTCTTCACCTACCTTGCGGCGATGGTGTCCGCGCTGGACGGCGCGGGCCGCCATCTCGCCGCGGCGTTCCTGCTCGTGTACGGCATTGCCGCCGTCACGGGGAACCTGTTAGGCGGCCGCGCCGCCGACCGCATCGGTGGGCTCGCGACCACCAAGCGCGTGACCGTGGTGCTGGCGGTTTCGCTGGCGGCGCTGTCCGCGGCGGCGTGGCTGCCGCCGGGGTCGGCGGCACTGGCGGTGGGAGGCATT
Source organism: Gammaproteobacteria bacterium (assembly GCA_919903055.1). GTDB lineage: Bacteria > Pseudomonadota > Gammaproteobacteria > DRLM01 > DRLM01 > CAKKSB01. Next base: position 6,473 of record CAKKSB010000010.1, read on the forward strand.
GCGGTCGCGGTATGGGGGCTGAGCGGCTGGGCATTCACGCCTGCCCAGTTTTCGCGGCTCGCCGAGCTGTGCCCCGCCGAAATGCCGATGGCATTCGCACTCAACACCTCGGCCATCTACATCGGCGCGGCGCTCGGCGCCGCAGCGGGGGGTGTGGTGGTGGCTGAGTTCTCCGTCACGGCGCTCGGCTGGGTAGCAGCGGCCGGTGTGCTGAGCGGTGTCGCCCTGCTCTACCTCTCGAAAGAGCGGCCGTCGCGGCATCTGACAGACGTTCGGGCCGAGGCTGTCCGCGTGCAAGGCGAACCCTGAATTGAAAGGAAGGCAATCCGTCATGGAAACGCCCTGGCCGCGCATCGGAGACTGCCCGATGAAATTGAAATCCTGTGAAAGCAGGCGTCCCTACCGTCCGTTTAGTTGAGGATTGCACGCATGGATATATTGCATCGTATCGGCCCACTCCTCGGCCGGCTGTTAATCGCACAGATATTTCTCATGTCTGGCATTGGCAAGATCACCGGTTTCGAAGGCACGGCGGGCTATATCGCCAGCAAGGGTCTGCCCCTGCCGCAATTGCTCGCGGCAGGTTCGATACTGCTTGAGTTGGGTGGCGGCCTGTTGTTGATCATCGGTTGGAAGACGCGTTGGGCGGCCGCTGCCTTGCTTGCCTTCACGCTGCTCGCCGCTCTCTTTTTCCACAATTATTGGGCCGTGCCCGCCGAACAGGCGCAGGATCAGATGATCCACTTCATGAAGAATCTCGCGATGGCGGGCGGCATCTTGTACGTCATCGCGTATGGCGGCGGTCCGCTCAGCCTGGACGAGAGACGTAGTGGCGGCGGCACAGCCTAATCGCCGATTGACGACAAGCGCGCAATGTAAATGAAGAAAACCGAAAATCACGCGTTTCGTTTTTCATTGTCTGAAAAATCCATGAACGGAGTTTTCAGAGATATACCCTGAGTTAAAGGAAGGCGATCTGCAATGGAAACATATCCTTGGCCGCGCATTGGGGACTGGTCATCACCCGATGAACTCGGGAGCCTGCAAAAGCAGGCTCTCGGCAAAACGCTCGCGATCGCCCGGCAGGCTCCGTTCTATAGACAGCGACTTAGCGAGGGAATGGCCTTTTCCGATATTCCTTTTACCCGCAAGGAGGACATCCGAGAGGGTTACCCGTTTGCGTTTCTCGCCGTGTCGCGGCACGAGGTGGCGACCTATCACGAATCGAGCGGCACGACGGGCCAGCCGATCGCGTCGTTCCTGACGGCAGCGGACTGGCAAGAGTGCATCGACCGCTTCACGCGCGGCGCCGCCGGACTCCATCGCGACGATTGGGTGCTGGTCAAGACACCGTATGCGATGGCCACCACGGCGCACCAGATGCACAACGCGGCGTCGGCACGCGGCGCCACGGTGGTGCCTGCGGACAACCGCACCAGCATGATGTCCTACCCGCGCGTGCTCCATCTGCTGAGCCGCCTGGACATCTCCGTAACCTGGAGTCTACCGAGCGAGCCGCTGTTCTGGGCAGCGGCCGCATGGGCGAGCGGGCTCGAGCCCCGCGTAGTCGCACCATCCTTGCGCGCGCTCGTCGTCGCCGGCGAGCCTATCGGTCCCGCGAAGCGAAAACGCATCGGTGAGATCTGGGGCGCACCGGTGGTCGAGGATTATGGTTCGACGGAGACCACCTCGCTCGCCGGCGAATGCGAGGCCGGCGTCCTGCACCCGTGGGCGGATCGCTTCCTCATGGAGCTGTACGACCCGCGGACTGGGACGGTCGTCGAGCGCGGTCTCGGCCAATTGGTCGTGACGACGCTCTACCGGGAGGCCATGCCCCTCGTGCGCTATAACCTCGAAGACGTGGTCGAGATTTGGGATGAGCCGTGCGCCTGCGGCTGGGCCCTGCCGAGGATCCGCATCGCGGGGCGATCGCCGGTTTCGGCCCGCGGCCGCGCCGATCTGAGCCAGACCGCGCTCGACGAACTGATCTACGGTCTTCCTGCGGCATTCCGCGCGTTGTTCTGGCGGGGTGTAATCATAGGCGATCAGCTCAGCCTGGAAATCGAGGCGGACCCCTCGGCGCTCGGAGACTGCGAAGCGCTGCTTCGGAGGGAACTCAAGCGCGCTCTCGGGCTGTCCGCCGAGGTCCACGCCGTGCCGCACGGCGCGCTGGTGTCACGGGAATTCCTGCTGCGGGAGACCGCCTTTGTCAAGCCGCGGTTCCTTTTCTCCTCGCTGGACGAATGGGACCGCGGCCTCATCTATCAGTAATACGAGGCCTCTAAACCAATAGGAGCGCAATCATGCCCGACATGCTGCAGAGCCACGCTGGAATGATGCTGGATCAATCCGCTTGTAATCTCCTGTTCCTGTCCGCGCGGACGGCCAACAAATTCACCGACGAACCGGTGAGCGATGACACACTCAAGGCCATCTACGACCTAGTGAAGTGGGCGCCCACCTCGCTCAATCAGCAACCGCTGCGCGCCGTGATCGTGCGCTCGCAGTCAGCACGGCAACGACTGGTCGACTGCATGTACGGCGCCAATAAGGAGAAGACCGCGAAGGCGCCGGTGACCATCATTTTCGCGGCCGACATCGACTTCCACGAGCACCTCCCGCGACTATATCCCGTTTACCCGCAGGCCAAGGACGAGATGTTCGCCGATAGAAAGGCGCGCATGGAGTCGGCGCGGCTCAACGCTGCGCTTGAGATCGCCTATTTCATCCTCGGTGTCCGCGCGGCGGGTCTGGCGGCGGGCCCGATGACGGGATTCGACGCGGAAAAACTGCAACATGCGTTCTTTGCCGATGGCAGATACCAGGCGCTGGTGGTCATGAACATAGGCAAGCCGGCCGCTGGTGCATGGTTCGATCGCTTGCCCAGGCTGGAGTACGGGGACGTGTTCAGCGTCGTGTGAGCCGGTCATTCGTTCGACAGGGGAGGGGGATATGCAGGCGTCTCGGCAGTGGGATCACGGGCAGAGGGTGTTCGATTTTCACGCGCGCTTGGTGCCGGACACCACGTCGCTGGAGCGCTTGCTGCTCATGATGGACGAGGTCGGTATCGAGCGCGCGGCGGTGGCCGCGGGTGGAACGATCCCGCTCGAACGGCTATCACGGCAGATTGTTGAGGGCGGGTGCGCCGACATCGATGCCGACAACGACTTCGTATTGGATGCATGTGCCCGCGCCGCGGGCAGGCTGGTGCCTTTCTTCTTCGCGAACCCGCACCGCAATGCCGATCACTATCGGCAACGTGTGAGCGAATTCAGCGGGCTCGAGTTGGCTCCGGCGGTGCATGGCGTCGCCTTGAGCGACGGGCGTACCGCCGCCCTGGTGGAGGTCGCCGTCACGGCGGGTCATCCCGTCTACCTGCATTGCCTCGCCCGTGCCGGCTTTTGCGTCGCCGATCTGGTCACGCTCGCGCAGCGGTTTCCGTCGGCGGCCTTTGTGCTCGGCCACGGCGGGATCGGCCACATCGACTTGTACGGCATTGAGCTGATCGCGCCGGCGCCCAACATCTCTCTCGAAACGTCCGGGGGCTATACGCGGGTGGTCCAGCATGCCCTGGCGCGGCTCGGGACCGACCGCGTACTGTTCGGTTCCGAGTATCCGATCCAGCACCCGGCCGTCGAATTGGCGAAGTACCGCGCGCTCGATATCGAGCCTGCGACCTGGGAGCGCGTGGCGTGGCGCAACGCGTGCCGCCTGCTGGGCGCGGCGGAGGAACCGCCGGATGGAAATCGCGATTGCGCTACGCCACCGTCCCGTGCCGGCTTTGCGCACCGCGCATCTCCGACCCGCTTGGATCCGTCGAGCTTGCGTCGGACGATGCCGATCTGCGTGATCGGCCTGCTGGTCGGCGTCGCGACCACGGCGCCCATCTACGCCGCCGATTGGTCCGATACCTTTGCCGGGTACCGCGTGGGCAACCGCTTCACCGAGCCGGAGAACACGAACAAGATACGCAAGGACATTCTCTCGTTCACCCATATCAGCGGCTACAAATACGGCACCAACTTCTTCACAGCCGACTTTTTGATATCGGAAGATCAGGACCCCGCACTCAACGGCGGCGGTGGCGCGCAGGAAATCTACGCCGTCTATCGCCACAAGGTCAGCCTGAACGCCGCGTTCGGCACCGATATGCGCGTCGGCATCATCAAGGACATCGGCATCAGCGCCGGGTTGGATTTGAATTCGAAAAATGACAACTTCGGCCCGCGCGTGCAACGAACCGTGTTTGGGCCGACGGTGAATTTCGACGTTCCGGGCTTCTTCGAACTCAGCCTGCTCTACCGCACCGAGCGCAACCACAACGGCATCACCGGCAAGTCCGTCAGGTTCGACAATACCTACGGGGTCAGCGCCGCCTGGAGCGTGACGATCTCCCGGGTCGGTGCCAAGTTCGACGGCAACATCAACTACATCGGCAAGAAAGGCAAAGACGGCTTCGGCATGGAGACCGCAGCGGAGACCGTCGCCCGCGCCTATTTGTTGTTCGACGTCGGCAGTCTCGCTGGTAAGAAGGATACCTTCTATGCCGGCGCCGGCTATGAATACTGGCGCAACAAATTCGGCATCGCGTCCGGCATAGGAAAGGACACCAGCGCACCGATGCTGGCTTTGGAAGCGCATTTTTGATGCGCACGGGAACCTTCTCCATGCGCCGGAGGGCGGATCGCTGTGATCCTACCCAGGATATATCGTCAAGGAGAGCCGCATCATGACGCGCTTACTCTCCCGCCATGCCATCGTTAATGATCGATCCTTGAGCCTATTTCAGAAGATCCTGCTCACAACCGACGGGACGGTGACCGACCTCCTCTCGCTTTATACCGGCGAGATCATACGGGTCAAAAAGCTTGAGCAGTCGATTACACGCGACAGAGCCTCCGCTGCGCTCAAAGTGCCGCCGGAAACGCCGCTGCTCAAGAGAAAGGTCCTGCTGGCCGGCCGCACCCGGCATTATTTGTACGCAGAAAGTTTCTTCGTGCTTGAGCGGCTCTCACGCTCCACTCAACACAAGCTGTTGAACTCGGACCATCCGATAGGGACTCTATGGAAGGAAGAGAGGGCGGAGATGTATCGCGAGCTCATCCAGTGCAAGCTGGCTCTCTGCGATGTGGTATCGCGTTTTTTCGGGCTTCGGCCCCAGGTGCCGATTTTGTCCAGGACTTGTTTGATTTTCCATAACAGAAAGCCGTTGGGGATTATTACCGAAAGTTTCCCCAGCACATACTTCAGGAACACGCCGGCAGGGCTGGCCGTAAAGCGAATCGCGACGACGTGATGCTCGAGAAAAGACTGGACGATGCCGCCGGAGCGGCGATAGCCTTTGAGTTCGGCGAGTCACGACCCAGGCCATCTGCGATCCCTTGTTTCCGCCGCGGCTAGTGTTGTGAGTTAGAAATTCATTAAATTATTTGGTCTGCTCGCTGTCTCATGTGAAGTGCATGCGATAAGGAGAGGCAGCGATGGCGGGCAGACCGAAAAAGGAACTGATCTTGAGCGCAGCCGAACGTGAGCAGTTGCAAGCGTGGGCGCGTCGACGCAAGACTCCGCAAGTGTTGGCGCAGCGATCGCGGATCGTACTGGCTTGCGCCGCCGGTGCCGAGAATCAAACGGTCGCCGACCAGCTGGGGGTGACCCCGCAGACCGTGTCGAAATGGCGTGGCCGGTTTGTGAGGCGGCGGCTCGAGGGACTGTCGGATGCGCCACGCGCCGGCGCACCACGAATGATTGACGATGGGCGGGTGGAGGCCGTGATTGCCCGGACCCTGGAGTCGCACCGCGCAACGCGACGCCTTGGAGCACGCGAACCATGGCGAACGAAATGGGCCTGTCGCAGACGGCCGTCAGCCGAATCTGGCGCGCGTTCGGTTTGCAACCCCACCGCCAGGACACCTTCAAACTTTCGACCGACCCGCACTTCGTCGCGAAGACACGCGACATCGTCGGGCTGTATCTCGATCCGCCGACTAAAGCGATCGTGCTGTGCGTCGATGAAAAGAGTCAGATCCAGGCGCTGGATCGCACGCAACCGATCCTGCCTTTGGCACCCGGTATTCCCGAATGACGTACGCACGATTACCTGCGCCACGGTACCAGCTCCTTGTTTGCCGCGCTGGATATCGCTACCGGCGAAGTCATTGGTCAATTGCATCGGCGTCATCGTAGCCACGAATTTCTGACGTTTTTGCGAACCATTGAAGCCTCGGTGCCAGCCGGCCTGGACGTGCATTTGATCATGGATAACTACGGCACCCACAAGACGCCGGCGGTGCGGGCCTGGTTTGCACGTCACTCACGCTTTCATGTGCATTTCACGCCGACTTCGGCGTCATGGCTCAAGCAAGTCGAGCGTTGGTTTGCCACGCTGACGCAGAAACAAATTCGTCGCGGAACACACCGATCGACGCGGCAGTTGGAAGCTGCCATTCGTCAATACCTCGATATTTACAATGCCGATCCAAAGCCTTTTGTCTGGACTAAATCGGCTGACGACATTCTCGCCACCATCGAGCGATTTTGTCTGCGAATTTCTAACTCACAACACTAGCATTGCGCAGATGATCCCATACTCGGCCATACAACAGTCTCGCTCGCCACCGGCGGCGGTGTGAGCAACAATCCCCGGCCGTGGCGAGCCGCGACGCTCGTGCTCGGCGCGCTGCTGCCGGCAGCGGCCGCTGCTGATTGGTCCGGCTACGCCGGGGTCGCAATGCGTGCGTTCGCGCACGCGCCGCTCGACGAGCGCCAGGAGCGCCACAACCTCTCTCTGGTCGTGCAACCGGAGGTCCATCTCCGCTGGGACGGCGAGCGCCAGGGCTTCGATTTCGCGCCGTTCGTACGCTTCGATCCGGCCGATGAGGAGCGCAGCCACGCCGACGTCCGCGAACTCGCCTGGTTTCGCTCGGCCGACGCCTGGGTGGTGCGCGCCGGCGTCCGCAAGGTTTTCTGGGGTATCACCGAGTCGCAACACCTCGTTGATGTCATCAACCAGACCGATCTGGTCGAGAATCCGGACGGCGAGGACAAGCTCGGCCAGCCGATGGTCAATCTCGCGCTCATCCGCGACTGGGGGGCGCTCGACCTGTTCGTGCTCGCCGGCTTTCGCGAACGCACTTTTCCGGGGAGCACGGGCCGGCTGCGCACGCAGCCGCCGGTGGACACAAGCCAAATGCGCTACGAGTCCGCCAGGAAGCGCGAGCACGTGGACTGGGCGCTGCGCTGGTCGCATACGCTGGGTGACTGGGGCATTGGGCTCTCCCATTTTTCCGGGACCGGTCGCGAGCCGGTGCTGCTGCTGCCGGGCACGGGCAGCAGCGGCGAACCGGTGCTCGTGCCGTTCTACGAACAAATCGACCAGACCGGGCTGGACTTGCAGGCCACCAAGGGTCAGTGGCTGTGGAAGCTTGAGGCGATCCGCTGGTACAGCCGCCTTGAGACGTACTACGCCGCGACCGCCGGCTTCGAATACACGCTGGTGGGAGTATTCGGGACGTCGGCCGACCTCGGGCTGCTCGCCGAGTATCTGTACGACGAGCGCGGGAAGCGCGCACCGGTTCCGTACCAGAACGATGCGTTCATCGGCATGCGCCTGGCCTTGAACGATGCGCCGTCCAGCGAGGTTCTCCTCGGCGTGCTTGTCGACCGTGATTCGGGCGCGCGTTTTTTCAACCTTGAGGCGAGCCGCCGCTTTGGCCAGTACTGGAAACTTGTCGCCGAGGCGCGTGCCTTCGCCGGTACGCCACCCGCGGATCCGCTGTTCAGTCTGCGGCGCGACGACTATGCGCAGTTCGAGCTGCTGCGCTACTTCTAGGGCAAGCGCCGTGGAAATCGCAACGCGGATCTCCGATCGCGGCCGCCGGCGTGGCCTGAACTCGTGGCGCTGCGCCTCACATTCGCGACGCTGGGCGCTCGCCCCGCGGGGAATGTCCATGTCCGTAGTTTTAAGGCTCGATTCAACAGATGGAGACAGAATAGTTTTCGGCCGCTCGTTATCACGCCAGTCATCAAGACGCCAGGAAATACTAGAACCTGGGTTCTAGTAACAAGGAGGACGTAAGATGCTTAGTAATAGGGAAATACTAAATTTATATTCGGTCACAAAAAGTTGTTACCAGATTAAGAACGTCGTTGAGTTTAGGGAGTTTGTCAGAACTACACTTAGAGAAGTGTTCCCCCACGAAATCGCTGCATGCTGTATAGCCGAGGTGCCACATCATCGGTTGTTGAGGTTGATCAATATCGATTTCCCCGGCGAATACCTTCGCGGCGTCATTCACCATCATCAAGAGATACATGGCCCTGTCGCCATGTGGCTGCGCCGACAAACCCCGTTGTTTATCAGAGTTGACGAGGTGAGCGAAGTGATGAGCCCCGCATGGGTGCAGTTGGCACGAAAACATAATATTCAAAGTACCGCGTTACATGGTTTGGTTGACGTTGGTGGAAACTTCTTCAGCTATTTTTATTTCGGCAGAATTCATCCATCCGTACATGAAAAATATAAGGAATACCTTAATCTCCTTATTCCTCATTTGCACATAATGCTCGTGCGGCAGCTTTTTTACCCCCGCATGCAAACCGATAATAGCTTGGGTTCGCGCAGGAGTGATGCGCCGTCAAATTTCGACGAAGTTAAGGAGACTTGCGTACAGTATGGCCTCACGCAACGAGAAAGGCAGATTCTGGATTGGATTCGTTTAGGTAAGACAAATTGGGAGATTTCACGGATCATCCATATTAGCGAAAATACCGTGAAAAACCATGTCCAAAATATATACAAGAAATTAGGCGTGACAAACAGAACGCAGGCCGCGGGTAAAGCGGTGCCGACGGCGACCGATTTTGCCTCCTTTTCGGCAAGTAAAAATGAGTTACCCATGATTTTCCGGACACCCAGACAAAGGGAGGGTTCTTTCCCAAATTGAGTGGATTATTTTAGCGTAACCTCATCATGAGAGATAAAGACCTATACCCCAGATACTCTAAAATGTCCCAAAATCATCCGCACGATTACCCGAAGAGCCGGAAAATCTTGGCATGCTTGGCGGGTGATGCTGTTTCATAGGCTCCTAGTGTTTACTGCTAGAAGTTGATGCTGTCAAAACGCGGCCGCTTTCCTTGCAGGCTGACGGTGATGCCGTTGGGCAGACAGGCGGCCAGGTCGCCGGCGTGGGCCAGCCAGCCGCTGTGCACACACTGCTGGCCGCGGCAGGGCGAGGCGAGAAAACGCACCCGGCCGTCTTTCACTTCGATGAGGCTGTCACCCAGCGGACCGTGTACGGCGAGTTGCCGGTTGCGGTTAAGTGGTAATTCCAATGGCGGCTGGCCGCTGACCGCGATGCGCGCCACACTGGCCGGGCCGCCGTCGCCCCAGTAACGGCCGTACAGCACGGGCAGCAGCGCGACCGCGATTATCAGCGCCAGCCAATCGGCGCGGGTCATCACGGCGCGCCGATTATCACCGCGGGCGGCGGGTCCACTTCGAAATGGATGCGCTTGGCCATGGCCGGGGTCATATACACCGTGCGGTCGCCGGCCACCAGCATCGCGTGTTGGAGTCCCATGCCGCGCACCACCGCCAGCCAGTCTTGCGGCCCGGCCACCATCAGTGCGGTGGAAGCGCCACCGCCCATGCCGCCGCCGGGGTAGACCACCGTGGCCGACATCGCGCCCGCGGCCGGATAACCGCTGCGGGGATCGAGGATATGCTGATAACGCCGGCCGGCGTAGCTGAAATAACGTTCGTAGTCGCCGGAGGTGAATACGCTTTCGTCGCCCGCGATTTCCAGTGAGGCGAGCACGCCGGGACCGCGCGGGTCGCGGATGCCGATACGCCAGGGCTGGTCGCCGCGCCGGCCGATGGCGCGCAGGTCGCCGCCGGCGTTGACGATGGCGTTGGCGACGCCGTGCCGGCGCAAGGTTTCGATGGCGCGGTCCACGCCGTAACTCTTCACGTAGGCGCCGAAATCCAGTTGCACCGCCGGATTGCGGCTGCGCAATTGGTCGCCGTCCAGTTGTAAGTCGTCCATCGCGGGATGGAGCGCGACCCGTTCTTTGACGGCGTCGGGATGGGGCGGCGGTACACTGGCCGGCCGCTCGTCCATTTGGAAACCCCATAGTCCGAGCAGTTGGCCGATGGCCGGATTGAACAGGCCGCCGCTCTGTCGCGAAAGAACCTGCGCCCCGCGGATCACCTCGATTTGATCCGGCGCCAGCGTGACCGCTACGCCGCGCGCCAGGTGCTGATTGATTTCGGTGAGCGGGCTGGGTTGCCAAGCGTGCCAGTGGCGGTGCAATTCATTGAGCGTGCCGATCGCCGCCGTGCTGGCCCGTTGCGCGGTGGTGTCGTCGATGCCCCAAATACTGATATCCACCAAGGTGCCGAAGGCCAGGATTTGTTCCTGGTGAAGCGGTTCGACCGGGCGGTTGCAGGCGGTGAGCCACAAGGTGCCGAGCAGCGCGAGGCTGCCGACGAGCCGTGCGCCGCCGTATTGTGTCGGGCGGTTATGGCGCCGTGTCACGCGCGAGGTGAGGGATGGACCCATGGTTCATTCCGTGCCACCCCGGCGGGTCTGGAGTTGCCGTGCGATGTGGTCCATGAATTGCCCGCCGATGTCCAGTCCGTACAAGGCGTCCAGTTCGCGGATACAGGTGGGACTGGTGACGTTGATCTCAGTGAGGTAGTCGCCGATCACGTCGAGGCCGACGAAGCTCAAGCCTTTTTCACGCAGGGTGGGACCGACTTGCGCGCAGATCCAGCGGTCGCGTTCGCTCAAGGCCACCCCCACGCCGCTGCCGCCCGCCGCGAGATTGCCGCGGGTCTCGCCGGCGGCGGGGATGCGCGCCAAGGCGTAAGGCACCGGCTCGCCGTCTATCATCAAGATGCGTTTGTCGCCGTCGCGGATCTCCGGCAGGTAACGCTGGGCCATGATGTAACGCGAGCCGGCGTGGGTGAGGGTCTCGATCACCACGCTGATGTTGTGATCGCCGCCGTGCAGGCGAAAGATCGCCAGGCCGCCCATGCCGTGCAGCGGTTTGAGAATGATGTCGCCATGCTGTTTCAGAAAGGCGCGGATCTCGGCGGCGCTGCGCGTCACCAGGGTCGGCGGCGTGCACTGGGGAAACCAGGCGGTGTAGAGTTTTTCATTGGCGTCACGCAAACTCTGCGGCTTGTTGAGCACCCGCACGCCGGCGGCCTCGGCGAGTTCGAGCATGTAGGTGGCGTAGAGATATTCGCTGTCGACCGGCGGGTCTTTGCGCATCAGTATCACGTCGAGCGCCGCCAGCGGCCGCGTAGCGTGGGCGCCGATGTCGAACCAGTGGTTGAGGTCGTCGCGCACCGTGATACGCCGCATCCAGCCGAAGGCCTCGCCATCACGCAGGCCGAGATCGCCCAGTTCCATGTAATGCAATTCGAAGCCGCGCCGCTGCGCCGCCAGCAGCATGGCGAGGGTGCTGTCTTTTTTGGGATTGATGGTATCGATGGGGTCCATCACCACGCCGAGTTTGATGGTCATAATCGGCTTCAGCGCAAAGACGCAAAAAAAGAGTTTGTTGTTTGGCGGGTGGTATCTGGGTAATGACGCCCTGTCATTGCAGTGTCGCTCTCGTAAAATTGTAGTCTGAAAAAACCATGGCATGAACTTGCCGTCTTCGCGTCTTCGCGTTGTGATTTTAAAAATCTAAACGGTCTCCGCGACCTCGCGCGCCGCCGCCGCCAACGCCAGGCGCGCGATCACACCGTAGGCGTAGAAACGGTTGGGGTGGGCGTCGGGCGCGCGGTTGCGGTCCGGGTTGTTACAACATTCGGCGAAGGCCAGCGGTTCGAATTCCATACCGGGCGCATTGAGGTTTTCGTCGGGGCCGCGGCCGGTGTGAATGCGGTAGAAACCGCCCACCACGTAATGATCCATCATATACACCACCGGCTCGGCCACCGATTGCTGATCGCCCCAGGTCTCGAAGGTGTAGACGCCTTCCTGCAAAATCACCTGACTGATTTGCTGACCGCCTTTGCTGGCCGTCATCTTAGTGCGCTGTTTACGGTTGAGGTCGCGGACCTCCTGCTCCGAATGCACCATCATCACGCCCATGCCGTAGGTGCCGGCGTCGGCTTTCACCACCACGAAGGGCCGCTTGTCGATGCCGTATTCATCGTATTTGCGCTGGATGTTGACGAGCAAGGTGTTGACGTTGCTCGCCAGGCATTCTTCGCCTTCGCGTTTGGTGAAGTTGATCTCGCCGCATTGCAGGAACAGCGGATCGATCAGCCAGGGATCGATGTCGATGAGCGCGGCGAACTCGCGGGCCACCGCGCGGTAATGGGTGAAGTGATCGGACTTGAGGCGGTTGGACCAGCCCAGCACGAGGGGCGGGCTCACCGGCTGGTCGAGATTTTCCAGGATCGCCGGCCGGCCGGCGGAGAGATCGTTATTGAGCAGGATCAGGCATGGGGTGTAGCCGGCCACGCCGAGTTTGTCGCCGTTGCGTACCAAGGGTTCGAGGTGCACCCGGCGGCCGGAAGGCAATTTGATTTCACTCGGTTCGCGCACTTCATCCAGCAAGGAACCGACCCGCACTTCGAAGCCCGCTTTGCCGATGATCTCCACCAAGGTGGCGACGCTCTCCATGTAAAACACATTGCGGGTGTGGTTCTCGGGGATGAGCAGCACCTTGGCCGCCGCCGGACACACCCGCTCGATGGCCGATTCCACCGCCTGGATGCACAGCGGCATGAAGGCGGCATTGAGATTGTTGAAACCGGCGGGGAATAAATTGGTGTC
>CAKKSB010000011.1 GCA_919903055.1 Gammaproteobacteria bacterium
AGGTTGACGATGCCGAGCACGTAGATCGGCGTGCACGGCAATGGCGTCAGGTTTTCCAGCGGATAAACCTCGCGGACATACATCGACTCGATAGCGTAACGCTCGTGGGCGAGAAGAAACTCCACGACCTCGATATGTTCACCGGGCGCCGCCGGTTCGGCTTCCCGGGCCAACGCCAGCGCGCGGAGTTTGAGAACCCGTTGCGTATCTTCGGCGGATGGCTCCCAGGTGTGTTCGATGGCGGCGCGTACGGCATCCATGCGCTGTTCGATCGCGCGCCAATCGATGGCCGTCACCTTCTTCTTACGCGACACTGCGTCGTCAAGTTTCATGCGGACTTCTCCTCCGAGCCACTCAAAGTAGCTCTACTACCCAGCAATTCGCGGTCTTGTATCCATTTCCCCTATTTTCAGTGTCCTTCATTCCTCGGCAAGGATCCGCTATCTCAGGTGCAGATGATCTCCACGGCATGGCCGTCTACCAAGTTTAAAAATAGGATATAAGTTGGCAATTTGCAGCTATTTATCACCTGAATCGCATTTATGAGACGTTAAGTGCCGGCGGCGGGAGGATGAGAGGGAGAAATCTCCGGCGGGCGATGTTGTCGTTGTTATTACGCAGGGCGTGTTGTGTTACCCGTTAGTGGCGGCCCACGGCAGACTCATGCGGATCGATGCCACGATTTCGCCGAGCCGGCCGGCGGTCAACCCTTCCGCTTCCGGGAGAACTTCGTCATGGGGATGCGCCCGCAACAATGTCAGCACGTTATCAAAATGACGGCAGGCTTGGTGATGCCGTCCCTGCGCCAGTCGCAGATTGCCCAGAGCGAAGTGCGCCAGGACGAAGTCCGGATCGAGATAGAGCACACGTTTGAGTGATTCCGCCGCAAGATCGTTGCGTCCCAGTTCCTGCTGGATGATGGCGAGAAGATAATGATGGGTCGGATTGAGTTTATCCGCGCCGATCGCCTGTTCGCACCAGGCCAGCGCCTCGTCGAGCCGGCCCCGGTTTGCGCAATCGCGCGCGCTGCGGATCAGCGTTTCTTGCTCCGCCCGCGGCCGAATAACGGCGGATGCGGCCACGCACGGCGTGGCGGGCATGAGCGGGATCGCAGCCGGATTCACCGTTTCAGTCGGCGGAATCGCCGGCCACTGAGTTCCGGCCTCCGCCGGCTGGGCGGCCAGTGCATGGGAATAACTGATCACCGCATCGTGCGCCTCCGCATCGGCATGGTTGCGGTAGACAATCACGCCCGGAAATTCGACGGCCCGCAACGGATGAAACAAGGCGTTCGACGTCTCCGTCGGACTGACGATCAACCAGCCGCCATCGGCGAGTGACTGTCGGAGACGCGCCGCCACCCGTTTCATCCACGCCGGGCTGAAATACATCAGCACATTGCGACAAAGAATTACGTCCATGGCGTTGGTATTGGTAGTCAGCGACGGATAGACATCCTCGGCGAGATTGAGATAGGAAAAAGTGGCCCGTTGACGGATAGCCGACGACAGTTCGAAACGGCCGTGGTTGTGGCGCCGGAAATAACGCGCCCGCAGCCAATCCGGCGTATCACGGAACGACCACTCCCCGTAGATTCCTTCCGCGGCCTTACGCAGGACCAGCGGATTGATGTCGGTGGCGAGGAGCGTGATGTTCCACTCGTCGATATCCGGGAGCAACCGGTCGAGAAGCATGGCGATCGAATAGGCTTCCTCGCCCGTGCTACAGCCCGCGCTCCAGATACGCAAGCGCCGATCCCCTTCGGCGCGCAGATGGATTAATTGCGGCAGAATATGCTGCTCGAGCGCCTCGAAACTGCGTTTCTCCCGAAAGAAATAGGTTTCGCCCACGGTCAAGTAACTGGCGAGGATCTCGATCTCGCGGTGAGTCAACGGCGCGGTCAAAAGCCGGCGCGCGCAGGCGGCCACATCCGCTGCGCCGAAGGCGGGTGCGGCGGCGGCGATGCCGCGTTCAAGATCGTGCCAGAGCTCCTTGGGGAAATACAAACCGATCCGTGCGGCCAACAATTCGCTGAGAGGTAGAATTAGTTGCTCGGGCAGGCTTGCGCCCATGTTACCGGTCCGCGGCCGTGGTCATGGCGCGGGTCAGCGCCTCCTCTTCCGTCAGCGAGAGAAACCGCTCCAGGTTGTGAATGAGAACTAGACCGTCGGCGCGCTTCACCACACCTTCGACATAGTCGAGACCGGCAAGTATCTCCGCGCCATCGACCAGCGCCGGGGCTGGATATTCGAATACGCCATGAACCTCGTCAACCACCAACGCGACCGGCCTGCGGGCCGTGTGAGCGATGATGAGCCGGTCGGCGAGGACCATGCGCCGATCCTCCAGCCGGAAACGGTGGCGCATATTGACGACCGGCATGACGCGCCCTTGGACGTTAATCACTCCGAGCACTATCGCGGGCGCATCCGGCAATGGATTTATGTAAACCGCAGCAACCACCCTTTCGACCGCGGACAAGGGCAACGCGATGCGCAATTCATTTAAACCGAATACTACGTACCTTTCCATTATCTTAATTTGGGCCATATCCTCCATTAATTGTCAATTAAAAATATCGTCGCCAAGCCGGATCGCGCGGTTGCCATCTATTATCCATCCTAATAATTAATATCTCGATTGTTGCTCTGAGGCGCGGGTTGCCGGGAATCCATGTATTCGATTGATTATCACGCCAAGCATCGCGAAAGCAGTATCGCCGGCGATTTTGTGCAACGCACGGAGGCAAGCCGCATCCTGAGATGCTGGAGCTGACAGCTACCTATCAGTGTTTTCTGCACCACCCGGTCAGCGGTATCAAACCTTGTTGAAGCGCATTTTCCGGCACATTTAGGAATCGGGTGTGATATCGATGCTGGTCTAAGTGAAGTGAATAACAGCGAGCGTTTTGTTAGTGCGCCCGAGCAAGAATACGAGCTGTTACTGCATGAGTAACAGTGAATACCATCTCGAACGGATGAAGAGTCATCAGTCACGAATGCGTGATCCGCACGCGGCGGGCCATTAAGATTTTTCAGGAGAATTTTTTATTAAGGTTTCGTGGCGTGCGCGTGAAACGCGTTTAATGAAATTTTATTTTTATGGATACGTCGAAAGCGCCGACATTCTCATCGGTATCATCTCAACGCTTTAAAAGCCTTGATCGGTTTGGCTGATCACACCCCCACGCGGCGCGGGCATCGCCGTCAAGCGGCGAACGGATCACGCACCACGATGGTATCTTCCCGATCCGCGCCGGTGGAGATCAAGTCGATGGGCGCTTCGACGATCTCGGCGATACGCGTCAGGTAGGCCCGCGCATTGTCGGGCAAATCCTCATAACGCTGCACACCCACGGTGGATTCCGTCCAGCCCGGCATTTCGGTGTAAATCGGTTCGCAGCAAGCCATGGCCTCGGCGCCGACCGGCGGCGTGGAATATTCTACGCCTTCGCAACGGTAACCCACGCACAAACGGATGACGTCGATGCCGTCCAGCACGTCCAGTTTGGTGATGCACAGCCCGGACACGCTGTTGATCTCGATGGCTTGCCGCAGGGCCACGGCGTCGAACCAGCCGCAGCGGCGCGGCCGGCCGGTGGTGGCGCCGAATTCATGGCCGCGGCGCGCGAGGTGCGCGCCCATCTCGTCGAACAATTCGGTGGGGAAAGGTCCAGACCCCACCCGCGTGGTATAGGCCTTGGTGATACCCAGCACGTAGTTCAGATTCAAAGGCCCCACGCCGGTGCCGGTGGAGGCGCCACCGGCCGTCGTATTGGAAGAGGTAACGAACGGATAGGTGCCGTGGTCCACGTCCAGCAGCGAACCCTGTGCGCCTTCGAACAGGATATTTTTGCCCTGCTTGCGGTAGTCGGCGAGCAGGCTGGGGATGTCGGCCACCATCGGCTGCAACACCTCGGCGTAAGCCAGCGCGCCTTCCAAGGTCTGCTGAAAATCGACCGGATCGGTTTTGTAATAATGCTGTAAAACGAAGTTGTGATAATCCAGCACCTCGCCCAACTTGGCGGCGAAACGTTCGCGGTGGAATAAATCGTCGAGACGCAGCGCACGGCGCGCCACCTTATCTTCGTAAGCCGGTCCGATGCCGCGGCCGGTGGTGCCGATCGCCGCTTTACCTCGAGCTTTTTCGCGGGCGAGATCGAGTGCGACGTGATAAGGCAGAATCAAGGTGCAGGCCGCGCTGATTTTCAAACGCTCGCGGGCGGGCACGCCGCGCTTTTCCAGCATGCCTATTTCTTCGAGCAGGGCGCTGGGCGACAGCACCACGCCGTTGCCGATCAGGCAATGCACGCCGGGCCGCAAGATGCCCGAGGGAATCAAATGCAGCACGGTTTTTTCACCTCCGATCACCAGGGTGTGGCCCGCGTTGTGGCCGCCCTGGAAACGCACTACCGCGCCGACCCGGTCGGTGAGCAGGTCCACCACTTTGCCTTTGCCCTCATCGCCCCATTGCGTGCCGATGACCACGATGCTTTTACTGATTGCCATGCTGCTTTCTCTAAGGTTCTTTAAACGTGGCTATAACGCCGTGACGACCCATGCGCCGTCGCGTTGTTCAATGATTCGGTCGCAACCCACTTCCCGCGCCCCGCCCTGTTGACCGGGCAAGGCCATGCAGACACGCTGGCCTTGCTCGCGCAAACCGGCCACCAGCGCGACGAGTGCCGCGTCGTCGGCGCAGGGCGCGAATATCCCGCCGGTGCGCGGATTGTGATTGCGGCTAAGCAGTATGAGGGTTTCCAAATCGGTGCTGAAACCGGTGGCCGGCCGCGCGCCGCCGAAGGCGCGGCCGATGTCGTCGTAACGTCCGCCGCGGGCGATCTCCTGGCCGTGGCCGGGGACGAAGGCCGCGAACACCACGCCGGTTTGATAGTGATAGCCGCGCAGCTCGGCGAGGTCGAAGTGCAGGCCGATCTCCGGCATGCGGGCTTGGGCCGCCGCGGCGATCTGCTGCAAATTGTCCAAGGCCCGCTGCACGGCGCGCCCGCCCTCCCGCAAACGGTCGCGCGCCTCTTCCATCACTTCACCGCCGCCGTTCAAATCCACCAAGGCGGAGAACATGCGGCGATAAGCGGGTTCGATGGCCAAGGCCTCGACGTATTCGTTGATTTCGGGTTTGGCCTTGCGTTGCAGGGCGTCGAACAATACTTGTTCTTGCTCGTCGCTGAGACCGGCCTCCAACGCCAGGCCGCGGAACACCCCGACATGGCCGAGATCGATGTGAGGTTGATGCAGGCCGACCGTGGCCAGGGTCGCCACCATCAGCGCGAGAATTTCGACGTCACTCTCGATACCGCCGTGGCCGTACAATTCCGCGCCGACTTGAAACGGGCTGCGGGTGCGGGCGAAGCCTTGCGGCCGGGTGTGCAACACCGGCCCCACGTAACATAAACGCGAGGGCGCGGTGGTCTTCAGGCGATGGGCGTCGATGCGCGCGACTTGCGGCGTCATGTCGGCGCGCACGCCGAGCAGGCGACCGGTCAACTGATCGGTGAGCTTGAAGGTCTGCAATTCCAGATCGCGGCCGGTGCCTACCAGCAGCGATTCTAGGTGTTCGATGATCGGCGGAATGACGATGCGATAGCCCCAGCCGGCGAACAAATCCAGCAACTGGCGGCGCAGCCGTTCCAGACGCTCGGCTTGGTCGGGCAATAACTCTTCGATACCTTCGGGCAACAGCCAACGGTCATCGTGTGCGATAAACGGATCGGTCGCTGAGGTCATCGCGCCAGAAATTTTTCCATTTTTTTTCACGTTCCGCACACCTTGCGATGATTTTAACGCAGTAGATAAAGCAAGATCACCCCGATGACCATGCTCAACAAACCGGACAGGCGCAGAGCCCGGTCATCCATTTGCGCCATGGTCGATAAGGCTAGGCGCATTAAAGCGGGACTGAGGAACGGTATTACGCCTTCGATGACCAACATCAAGGCTAAACCGATCAAGAGCTCGTGCCACATACCGCGCGCTTCTTTACACCGTTTGACACCGTTTGGTCTGGCCGATTCGCGCGGCGATAAACCGCCTCGGCGAGGGTCGAGACACCCCGCGGCGTCTTGACCCTCGCCCACCTAAAGCGGCGCAAATTATACACGATTTAGACTGCCGTACCCGGTCCCGTCCCGCCGCCGGCCGGATTATTTTCGGCGGGCGTCGGCATCCTTGAAATACTTGAAGAAGTCGGCGTTGGGATCGACTATCAAGATGTCATTGTGACTTTTGAAGGTGTTCCGGTATGCCTCCAGACTCCGATAGAAGGAGTAAAACTCTTTATTTTTATTAAAGGCTTTGGCATAAATTTCGGACGCCGAGCCATCGCCGCTACCGCGTACGGTCTGCGACTCGCGATAGGCTTCCGCGACGATCTCGGTGCGGCGGCGGTCAGCGTCGGCGCGGATCCGCTCGGCGGATTCGCCACCTTGCGAACGCCACTCCCGCGCCACCCGCGAACGCTCGGCCTCCATGCGGCGAAACACTGAGTCGCTGACGTCGGCGGGCAAGTCGATGCGTTTGAGACGCACATCGATGATGTTGATGCCGAACTCCTGAGCTTGCTTGCTCGCGCTGACGGTCACCAGATTCATGATCTGCTCGCGCTCGCCGGAGATCACGTCTTGTATGGAACGTTTGCCGAATTCGCCGCGCAGGCTGTCCTTGATGATCTGCGACAGACGCAGCGCGCCTTGCGCCTCGTCGCCGCGCACCGAAGTATAGAAACGCGCCACGTCTTCGATACGCCATTTGACGAAGGCGTCGGCGATGACGTTTTTCTTCTCGCTGGTGAGATACCGCTCCGGCTCGACATCCAAGGTCATGATGCGTTTTTCGAAGGTGCGCACGTTATTGACGAAGGGGATTTTCAAATGAAGACCCGGTTCATAATCGGTACGCACGATCTCGCCCAGTCGGAACAGGATCGCCCGCTGGGTTTCGTTCACCGTGAAGATGGAAAACGAACCGAGAATCAGCAGGCCCAGCAATATGACCAGCCCTAACATCTTTTGATTTTGGTTCATCAGCGTACCTCCCGGCTGCGGCTGGTACTACGCTGGGTGTCGGCCGGCGCGGCGGACGGCGCCGGCGTGGCGCGCGGCGGCGTGGACAGCATGTTGGGCGTCGCGGCGGCGCCTTCATCGAACTGCCGCTGCGTCAATTTGTCCAGCGGTAAATAAAGCAGGTTGCTGCCCTTCTGCACATCGACCATCACCTTGCTGGAGTTTTGCAGCACGCTTTCCAAGGATTCGATATACAAACGTTCGCGGGTCACTTCCGGCGCCTTCTGATATTCGCGCAATACTTGTAGGAAACGGTTGGCCTCACCTTCCGCCGAAGCGACGACCCGCGCCTTATAAGCGTTGGCATCTTCGACTAGCCGCGCCGCTTCACCGCGCGCCTTGGGGATCACTTCGTTGGCGTAGGCTTCCGCTTCATTGATCAAACGCTCTTGATCCTCGCGGGCGCGGATGGCGTCGAGAAAGGCTTCCTGTACCTGCTCGGGCGGCTGGGCGTCTTGAATGTTGACGCTGGTGACGATCAAGCCGGTGTTATAACGATCCAAGGTCGCCTGCAGGGAATCTTTGGTGCGGGCCGCCACTTCGCTGCGGCCTTCTTTCAAGATGAAGTCCATCTGACTTTTACCGACGGTCTCGCGGATCGCGCTCTCGGTGGCCTTACGCATGGTGACGTCGGGGTCACGATCGAAAAATAAATAATCGTCGGGGGATTTGACTTTGTACTGTACCGCCAATTTGATATCGACGATGTTTTCGTCCTGGGTCAGCATCAGCGCTTCGTTGGCCACCGTCACGCCCTGGCGACCGCCCTCGCCTCGATAGCCGATTTCCACGGTGCGAATCTGATCCACGTCGACGCGCACGACTTTTTCTATCGGTCTCGGTAAACGGATACTGGGGCCCGGCTGCAAGGTGTCCACGTATTTTCCGAAGCGCAGCACTACGCCGCGTTCGGCGGGCTGGATGAAATGGATGGAATCATAGGCCAGCCAGACGATAAATATCGCGCCGATAATCACCGCGGCGCCGGCCGAGGCCGTGTTGCCACCGCCACCGGTACCGGCACCGCCGCCATTGCCGCTACCACCCTTGCCGCCGAAAATCCCCGCCAGTTTTTTCTGCAGCTTGCGGATCATCTCATCCAGATCCGGCGGACCTGAGTTTTTACGCCGTCCACCCCAGGGGTCTTTATCTGGCGACCCACCCGGTTCATTCCAGGCCATTTGCGACTCCGTTAGTGCTTGAATAATCAATATTCATAAAGGGGGCCATTGTAGGTGCGTCGGACAGTGATGCGCAACCGGCTAGCCGTTGCTGACGGCGTCGAGGGGGTAATCCGTCATCAACCGGCAATCCTCGGTCTGCGTCAAGGCAGCTAATTCATCGCTCCACAATTCCAGCGTCAGCACCCACCCGCCCGCTTCGCTGGGTTCTTCACCGCTCACGACGCCTTGCTCGAACAGACGCGCCCGCAGTTTACCCGCCTGCGGCGCGATGTACACCCGTTCCCTCAATTTGTGTATACCTTGCTCCGCGCCTGGCGCGCCGTTCAATTGATGCAAACGTTCCGCCACCGCTTCCCGCAATAGCGGCATGCCGACACCGCTGAGGGCCGACACCCACACTCGCTGCACATGACCTTCCGCATCGCGGTCCAGGCGGGGCACGCCGTCGGTCAGCAAATCGATTTTATTGAATACCTGAATCTGCGGCACGTCGTCGGCACCGATTTCCGCCAACACCTGATTGACCTGATCGATGCGTGACTGGCGTTCGTGCTCGCGGGCGTCGATGACGTGCAACAGCAGACCGGCGTCACGGGTTTCGTCCAAGGTGCCGCGAAAAGCGGCTATTAAATTATGCGGCAGATGACGAATGAAACCCACGGTGTCGGCGAGTATGGCGGCGTCACGTCCGGGCAGCTCGAGACGGCGCAAAGTCGGATCGAGGGTGGCGAACAAGCGGTCGGCGGCATGCACATCCGCCCCGGTGAGGGTGTTGAACAAGGTGGATTTGCCGGCATTGGTGTAGCCCACCAAGGACACGGTATCCATACGGGAACGCGCGCGGGAGCGGCGCCGTTCGTCCCGTTGCCGCTGGACTTTTTCCAAACGTTTGTTGAGTTGTTCGATACGCTGCCTGATCAAACGGCGGTCGGTTTCCAGCTGCGTTTCGCCGGGACCGCGTAAGCCGATACCGCCTTTTTGCCGCTCCAAATGGGTCCAGCCGCGGACCAGGCGCGTGGACAAATGACGCAGCTGCGCCAGCTCCACTTGGAGTTTACCTTCGAAGGAAGTTGCCCGCTGGGCGAAAATATCGAGAATCAAACCGGTGCGATCGAGCACCTGACAATTCACCAATTGTTCTATGTTGCGCTGCTGGCCGGGCGTGAGACCGTGATTGAAAATCACCACCTCGGCCCCCGCCTGTTCCACTTGCACACGTATTTCTTCGGCCTTGCCGCTGCCTACGAAATATTTAGAGTCCGGGGCTTTCCGTGCGCCGCGCACCACGGCCACAGATTGCGCCCCCGCGGAGCGGACGAGCTCATAAAATTCCTGAAAATCTTCCTGGACGTCCGCAGCGTTGAAATCCACATGGACCAGGACAGCTCGTTCACCCCCACGAGGGCGCTCAATAAAATACACGTGACTTCTAATCGCTCCTGAATACTACGCGTTACCCGGCCCCGAGGATGTATCTTCGTCGGAAAACGTCATTTTCACCGGTCGGGACGGCACTACGGTGGAAATGGCATGTTTATAAACCATCTGGCTCACGCTGTTTTTCAACAACACCGCGAATTGATCGAATGACTCCACTTGCCCCTGTAGCTTGATGCCATTCACCAAATAGATGGAAACGGGAATCTTCTCCTTGCGCAATGTATTCAAAAAAGGGTCTTGGAGGGATTGCCCCTTGCTCATACTCTTTCTCCTTATTTCCTTATTGGTCCCCCGCTTATCCCCTGGATTAAGGAGGGCTCGTTAACAAGATTAGCATATTCCCCGTTTATGTCTTCATGGCGACTTCAATATATTCGATTACACTGTTAAACGCCATGGGTTGCAGGCTATCGAACCATTGCACCTCTTCTTCGCGGCGTAACCACGTCAATTGCCGCTTCGCCAATTGGCGTGTCGCGCTCGTCGCCCGCTCGATCATGGCCGAATAAGAAAGCTCGTCGGATAAATAATCCCATACTTGCCGGTAGCCGACTGAACGTATGGACGGCAATTCCCTGCTTAAATCTCCTCTCTGATATAAGGCCTCGACTTCACGAATCAAGCCCTGCTCCAACATTTGATGAAAACGTGTCTCGATACGCCCTTGCATCACCGCGCGGTCACTGGGCGCCATCACCAGTTTGATGAGGGTCCCAGGCAAGGCCGGCGCGGCGGGAATAACCATCTGGCTAGTAAAAAAGGACGACAAGGGCCGACCGGTCAGTTGATACACTTCCAACGCACGTTGTATACGCTGCGGATCATTGGGATGGATGCGCGCGGCGGCGGCGGGATCGATTTGCGCCAAGCGTTGATGAAGCGCGGCCCAGCCCCGTTCCCGCGCCTCGGCATCGATAACGCCACGCACTTCGGCATCGGCGGAAGGCAATGCCGACAAACCATGCTGCAGCGCACGGAAGTACAACATGGTCCCGCCTACTAAAAGGGGAATGCGTCCGGCGGCATGGATCGCGTCTATTTCACGGTGGGCATCGGCGCGGAATTGCGCGGCGGAATAGGCGACCGCCGGATCGAGAATATCGATGAGGCGATGCGGGGCCTGCGCCAAGACAGTCGGTCCCGGCTTGGCGGTGCCGATATCCATGCCGCGATAGACCATGGCGGAATCGACACTGATGATGTCGCAAGGGAAACGCCGAACCAGTTCCACGGCCAGATCGGTCTTACCCGAGGCGGTGGGACCCATGATGAAAATGACGGACGGTGTATCGAGCATGGGCAAAGAGTTTTATCGGGTTGGCCACGCACGAGCTTGCACGATGAGGTGGCGGAGAGGGAGGGATTCGAACCCCCGGAAGCTTGCGCTTCAACGGTTTTCAAGACCGCCGCTTTCGACCGCTCAGCCACCTCTCCGGACTTTGGGGATCAATATGTTAGACCTTAAGACCCGCGGCGCGCGATTGTAACCCATTTATCAATCCTTAAGCCAACCTGACTTGAAGTCAAAATATGAATGGCCTGTCGCAGCAATAGGCCGGTCTCATTGCACTGACTCTATTCCCAGCCGCAAGCTGCGCGCCGAGAAAACCTCGTCTTTCAAACCGAGATTGACCCGGATATCGCTGATCTCCAGCAAGGTACGCGCCCCGCTTTTGGCTTGTACACCCAACACTCGGGTCCATACCCAGGCTTTGTCGCGCCGCTCCCATTTTATTTCTTGTTGCTTTTCCGGTGCCGTGCCGCTGCCGTAATAATCGATACGCTCGACGAGAAACTCCTCCTTGGAGATCCACCGCCGCACCTTTTGATAGGGATAGCCGTCGCTGGCCTGCTTGGGCGTGCTTTCCACCACGTAATAGGCCTTGCCCTTGAGTTCCTCCTCGCCGAGCAAGGAATGACGATCCTCATCCGGTTTTCGCGGCACCAAATCGCCGCGGGTCAGTACCGACAAGGCGAAATCATCGTCGTCATGCTTGCTCATGTGCGCGCCGTGGCTGACCTTGCGCACCATGCGCAGCTCAGGCAAATACACCCAGTGATCGTCCATCCGGTCTTTGTAGATCCAGGCCATGAAGGATTTGCCGCGTTCGTCGGGGGGAAATTCACTGAAAAAAAGGATTTTGCTATTGATGTCCCCTTCACCACCGTATTCCTTCCATACCATGCTGAAGGTCAGTTTCTTTTCGGGAGTGTCCGGTTTCTGAAAGGTGAAGGTCAAACGCGAAATACCGTCGTGACCGCCATCGACGCGATAAGCCTTGTTGATGATCTCATCGGCGCTCAGCGCCGCCGCGGTCGCGGGGATCACGCCCACCACGAGCCATAACATGATTAAAGCGAGAAATCGTTGGGCCGAATAACACATGGTCCGCTCCATGTAGTAGAGAGCTTGTCGTTGATATAGTGAAGATTACAGATCCGCATGAATCCCGGCTGACACTTACTCCACCTCGACTGCCCGCGATTCGTTAAAATGCCCGCATGCACATCACGATCGCGGAACAACTAAGCGACATCGAAGCCGGCGCCTGGAACCGCTTTCCGACCCGTGGCTATCCGTTTGTCCGTCATGAATTTCTCAACGCCTTGGCGCGTCACGGCGCGGTGGGCGGCGACAGCGGTTGGACGCCCCGCTATTTACTGGCCTGGAATGAGACGGCATTAATCGGCGCGCTTCCACTTTACCTCAAATCCCACTCCTGGGGTGAATTCGTCTTCGATTGGGCCTGGGCCGAGGCCTATGCGCATCACGGCAAAGTCTATTATCCAAAACTGGTGGCGGCCATACCTTACACTCCCTGCACCGGTCCCCGGCTACTCTTGGCTGAGACAGCGCAAACGGAGACTGTCCGCCATGCCCTCATTGAAACGGCGAAAACCTTGGCCGGAGCATTGAATGCCTCGTCTTTGCATTGGCTATTCACCAGCCAAGACCAGACCGTGGCGCTGGAAACCCACGGCTTTCAACGGCGCTTGGGTTGCCAATACCATTGGCACAACCAAGGCTACGCCGATTTCGACGATTACCTCGGCCGGTTCACCGCGGAAAAGCGCAAGAAAGTAAAACGGGAACGACGACGCGTGCGCGAAGCCGGCGTCGAATTGCGGACATTGGCGGGAACCGAATTGAGCAGCCGTGAATGGCGGGCGTTTTACCGGTTTTATCGCAATACCTTTTTGGAGAAAAGCGGTATGGTACCGCTTAGTCTCGGCTTCTTCGAAGAGCTGGGCGCGACCATGCCGGAACACCTGGTGATGGTGCTGGCCTCTTATCAAGGCGACTATGTCGCGGCGGCCCTCAGTTTTCGCGGTGGCGATACCCTGTATGGCCGCTATTGGGGAGCCAGCGCAGCATTTCATAGCCTGCATTTCGAAGCCTGTTATTACGCCGGCATTGAATACTGCATCCGCGAAGGTCTCCAGCGCTTCGAACCCGGCGCCCAAGGCGAACATAAAATCAGCCGGGGATTCACGCCCACTTTCACCTATTCCGCCCACTGGATGCTGGACCCCGGCTTCCAAGGTGCCGTGACCCGCTTTCTCGCCGAGGAACGCGGTCTCATGCTGCGGCACCGCGAAGAACTTAGCACTCACCTCCCTTTCAAAATGGCGGAAGATCCCACCTCCGCGGCGGCGGAGTAAAAATATGACACGGCTGCACTGGCTGGATACGCAGGACGACGCGCCCTTCCCCGATGTGGCGCTGGCCCTGCGTGAACCCGATGGCTTGCTCGCCGCGGGCGGCAGTCTCACGCCGCGCCGCGTGCTCAAGGCCTACCGCCTCGGCATTTTTCCGTGGTACAGCGCGGGCCAGCCGATACTCTGGTGGTCGCCGGACCCGCGCGCGGTCCTCTATCCGCAAGCGCTGCACATCTCGCGCAGCCTGGCCAAGACACTGCGTAAAGATGACTACACCGTGAGTTTCGATCAGGCTTTCGCCGAGGTCATCCGCCAGTGCGCCCAACCGCGCGCCGATGGCGGAGGAACTTGGCTGACCGACGAGATGATCGAGGTCTATTGCCGTCTTCACCAACTGGGCCACGCCCACTCCGTCGAGACGTGGCATCAAGGAATGTTAGTGGGAGGGCTGTACGGAATTGCCATAGGCCGGGTGTTCTTCGGCGAATCTATGTTCAGCCGGCGCCGCGACGCCTCCAAAGCGGCCTTTGCCCGGGCGGTCATCCAACTGCGGGAGTGCGGTTACCGGCTCATCGATTGCCAAGTCGCGTCGAACCATCTCACCCATTTCGGCGCCACCCTCATCCCGCGCCGCGAATTCATCAGCCAGCTTGACCAGTGGTGCGGACAAACCGCCCCGTCCGCACCTTGGCGAACCACCGCCGCGCCGGATAGTCGGCATGAATAAAAATCCGGACCAGTTTCATCCCCCGCAACGCACCGTGAAACTCTTTGCGGGCGCTTCCCACGGATGCGGTTATCTGCCCGCCGAAGTCGCCACGACCCAGTTCGTGGACCCGAGCCTTAGCATGAACCCGGCTCTTTATAGCGAATTAGTGGACCTGGGTTTCCGCCGCAGCGGCGAGTTGGTGTATCGCCCGCGCTGCCGGCAATGCGTAGCCTGCGTGCCGATGCGTATTCCCGTCGCCGCCTTCACCCCGTCCCGCCGACAACGCCGTACTTGGCAACGCAATCAGGACCTGCAGGTCCATCTGGTGCCCGCCCGCTTCAACGCCGCGCACTTCGACCTTTACCGCCGTTACATCGCGGCCCGCCATCCGGGCGGCGGTATGGACGTGAATGATCCGGCCCAATACGAATCCTTCTTCGTCAGTCCGTGGAGCGAGACCTGGTGCGCGGAAATCCGTGATCAAGACCGGCTACTGGCCGTGGCGGTGATCGACCGGCTTCAGCAGGGCTGGTCCGCGGTGTATACCTATTTCGACCCGGCCCAGGCCCGCCGCAGTCTGGGCGGTTTCGCGGTCTTGTGGCAGATTGAAGAATGCCGGCGTTTAGGCCTACCTTGGCTTTATCTCGGTTATTGGGTCGAACAATCACCGAAAATGGCTTATAAAAATCAATTTCAACCCATGGAAGTGTTGCGGCAAGGAGGCTGGCAGCCGTATCTACCTTGAGATTCGCGGCCCGCTTCAACTCGACCACGATGGCCGTTGGTCCGCGCCAAATTCACCGCCTTTGAAAAATTCCCCCAGTTCGGGCAATATGCGCGTTCTAAATTAACAGCCCCAAGGAGTCCTCCTTGGGCGAATCACCAAGTTGAATTAACGGAGAACGGTTGCCGTATGGCGAAAGAAGACCATATCGAGATGGAAGGGACTGTCATTGAAACCCTGCCCAATACCATGTTCCGCGTCCAGTTGGACAACGGTCATGTGGTGACTGCCCACATTTCGGGCAAGATGCGCAAACACTATATCCGTATATTGACCGGCGATAAGGTGACCGTACAGTTGACTCCCTATGACCTCAGCAAAGGACGCATCAGCTTCCGCGCCCGCTGAAACCACTTCACTTCCAGCTGGCTATTTGCCGGCCACCGCGCCTCACTCCGCTCTCGATCATGGTGGGTGTTCGCGGCGCAACACGCCGCTTACGACCTGATGATTAGACCTGCTCCGGCAACCGCGCCGCTTCACTGGTTTCGTATTCGAAAGTGAGCCGGTCGTCCTCCGCCGAGATGGAAACGTGACCGCCGGTCGTGAGTTTGCCGAACAGCAGCTCTCCCGCCAGGGGTTTCTTGATTTGCTCCTGGATCACCCGCGCCATGGGCCGGGCGCCCATTTGCGGGTCAAAGCCGTGTTTAGCCAACCAGCG
Organism: Gammaproteobacteria bacterium; assembly: GCA_919903055.1. Taxonomy (GTDB): domain Bacteria; phylum Pseudomonadota; class Gammaproteobacteria; order DRLM01; family DRLM01; genus CAKKSB01. The sequence goes on from CAKKSB010000011.1 coordinate 15,517, forward strand.
ACGCGCCAGGTCATTCACTTCCAGCGTCACTTGTTTCTCTTCGAGCTGGGCCTCCAACTCGGCGATGAACTTGTCCACCACATGGCTGACGGTGACCTGGTCCAACTGATGGAACTGGATGATTCCATCCAAGCGATTGCGAAACTCCGGGGTGAAGGCTTTTTTGATCACTTCCATACTATCGCTAGTGTGGTCTTGCTGAGTGAAGCCCATCGAACGGCGGCTGCTCTGTTCGCTGCCGGCGTTAGTAGTCATGATCACGATCACGTTGCGGAAGTCGGCCTTGCGCCCGTTGTTGTCGGTGAGCGTGCCATGGTCCATCACCTGCAATAACAAGTTGTACACATCGGGATGGGCTTTTTCGACCTCGTCCAGCAATAAAACCGCATGGGGATGTTTAGTGACCGCCTCGGTCAATAAACCGCCCTGATCAAAACCCACATAACCGGGCGGCGCGCCGATCAAGCGTGAAACGGTGTGGCGCTCCATGTATTCGGACATGTCGAAGCGTATGAGTTCGATGCCGAGGATTTTCGCCAATTGCCGCGAGACTTCGGTTTTACCCACGCCGGTCGGACCGGCGAACAGGAAGGAGCCCACCGGCTTTTGCGCGTGTCCCAAACCCGAGCGGGCCATTTTGATAGCTGTGGAAAGTGCGTCGATGGCTTCGTCCTGGCCGTACACCACCAGTTTGAGATCGCGTTCCAGATTACGCAGCGATTCTTTATCGGAAGCGGACACGCTCTTGGGCGGGATACGCGCCATCTTCGCCACCACGTTTTCAACTTCGGTGACGCCGATGATTTTCTTACGCTTGGAAGGCGCCAGTAATTGTTGAGTCGCGCCCGCCTCGTCGATCACGTCGATGGCCTTGTCGGGCAAATGCCGTTCATTGATATAGCGGGCCGACAATTCGGCCGCCGCCTGCAAGGCGCCGCGCGCGTATTTCACGCCGTGGTGTTTTTCGAAACGCGACTTGAGTCCGCGCAGGATTTCCACCGTGTCTTCCACAGAAGGTTCATCCACGTCGATCTTTTGAAAACGCCGGGCCAGAGCCCGGTCCTTTTCAAAAATGCCGCGGTATTCCTGATAGGTGGTGGAACCGATGCAGCGCATCCGGCCCGAGGTGAGCGCCGGCTTGAGCAGATTGGACGCATCCATCACCCCGCCCGAAGCCGCGCCGGCGCCGATGATGGTGTGGATTTCGTCGATGAACAGGATGCTGCCCGGCTCTCTCGCCAGTTGGGCCAGTACCGCTTTCAAACGTTTTTCAAAATCGCCGCGGTATTTGGTGCCCGCCAACAGCGCACCCAAATCCAAGGAATAGACCGTGCTGTCGGCGATGACCGAGGGCACTTTGCCGTCAACGATCATCTTCGCCAAGCCTTCGGCGAGCGCGGTCTTGCCCACCCCCGCTTCTCCGACGAACAGCGGATTATTTTTCCGGCGACGACACAATATCTGCACGGTCCGCAAAATTTCCTCGTTGCGGCCGATTAAAGGATCGATTTTGTCTTGTTTCGCCAGTTCATTAAGATTGGTCGCGAAATTTTCCAACGGGGTTTTGGCCGGGGCCTCGCCCATTTCTTCATCATCGTTTGAAGACGGCAGGTGATCGGTGTCGTCTTCCTCACCATGGATTTTGGAAATGCCATGGGAAATATAATTCACTACGTCGAGGCGACCGACGTTTTGCCGGTTGAGTAAATAGACGGCTTGAGAGTCTTGTTCGCTGTAAATCGCCACCAGCACATTAGCTCCGGTCACCTCTTTTTTGCCTGAGGATTGCACGTGGAAAACCGCCCGTTGCAGCACCCGTTGAAAACCCAGCGTGGGTTGAATCTCCCGCCCATCATCGGGGGCGAGATGGGGCGTGGTCTCTTCGATAAACCGGTTCAGTTCTTTCTTCAACTGTTCAATGTCCGAGCCACAGGCCTGGAGAACTTTGGTAGCAACGGTATTGGTGAGCAGCGCCAACAGCAGGTGCTCCACAGTGACGAATTCGTGCAGACGATCACGCGCCTCACGAAACACTGAGTTAAGCGTACTTTCCAAATCTTGACTTAACATACCGTTACCTCTACTTCCTTACGTCGCATTACGTCTGCTCCATCGTACACATCAAGGGGTGCTGATTCTCGCGCGCGTAACGGTTGACCTGATGCACCTTGGTTTCCGCCACATCACGGGTATAAACACCACAGACTCCCGCACCTCGCGTGTGCACATGTAACATGATTTGTGTCGCCTTTTCCTGATCCATGCCAAAGAATTTTTGCAAAACCTCAACCACGAAATCCATCGGGGTATAGTCGTCATTCAATATCACCACCTTATACAAAGGCGGCTGCTTCAACTGCGGTTTTGCTTCCTTAGTGGCCACCCCGTCGCCGGGGGCCGGGTCGCGCCTTACACTCATATATCAGTGCCTACTCAATATAACGAACGAACTTGGGAATCCCTTGAGTGTATACAACTCGGGACACCGGTTGGGGGTACGCGACGTCTTCGGAACTCTTCAACCCCATACTTGACAATGATACTGAGTTAGATGAGAGTGTCTATGCTTAAGTTCAAGATGCTCATGCGGTTATGAGCGGGGATCGAGGTCCAAGCTGTACCACGGATCTCTGGCAATTACATAAGCGGCCTCAGCCGCGATATTGCGGAGATGTTATAAGATGAAAACCGCTACTGGAACAGTAAAGTGGTTTAGCAACGCCAAGGGTTACGGGTTTATCCTGCCTGATGAAGGGGGCGAAGAAGTATTTGCCCATTTTTCCGCCATCGAGATGGAAGGCTACCGTACCTTAAAACAAGGACAGAAAGTTGAATTTCAAATCCAGCAGGGTCCCAAAGGCTGGATGGCGGCGAGTATCCGCCCGGCCCTGATCGGAACCGAAACAAACAGCGAAACCATCAACTAGGCACTTAGTTTCACCGCGCTTGCTCTGCGGGCCTTTCAGCCCGCAGCGGATTTTTCACTGTCACATTTTATCGATCACCGCTCCCCCGAAGCTTGAACAACTCAGTTCAGTCGCGCCGGGCATGAGCCGCGCCAAATCATATGTGACGGTGCCGGCGGCAATCGCCCCGCCCACTCCTTTGACGATCAGGTCGGCCGCTTCGGTCCAACCCAAGTGGCGCAACATCATTTCGGCCGAAAGAATCAGCGAGCTGGGATTCACCATATTCTTACCCGCGTATTTGGGCGCGGTGCCGTGGGTGGCTTCGAACAAGCCGATGGTGTCGGAGAGATTCGCGCCGGGCGCGATGCCGATGCCGCCCACTTGCGCCGCCAGCGCATCGGAAATGTAGTCGCCGTTGAGATTAAGGGGCGCGATCACGTCGAACCCTTCAGGTCGCAGCAGGATTTCCTGTAAGAAGGCATCGGCGATACTGTCCTTGATGACGATATCCGTACCGGTGTTGGGATTCTTAATTCTGCACCAGGGGCCTTGGTCAATCTCGGTCGCACCGAACTCCTGCTTCGCGAGTTCATAACCCCAGTTCTTGAAGGCGCCCTCGGTGAACTTCATGATGTTGCCCTTGTGCACCAAGGTCACCGACTTGCGGTTGTTGTCGATAGCATATTGGATGGCCTTGCGCACCAGCCGCACCGTGCCCTCGCGCGACACCGGCTTGATACCGATGCCGGAGGTCGCCGGGAAACGGATCTTTTTCACGCCCATCTCTTTTTGCAGGAACTCGATGAGCTTCTTCGCCTCGGGTGTTTCCGCCGCCCACTCGATGCCGGCGTAAATGTCTTCAGAGTTTTCGCGGAAGATCACCATATCGACTTTTTCCGGCGCCTTCACCGGGCTGGGCGTACCGGGGTAATAACGCACCGGCCGCAGACAGAGATAAAGATCGAGGTCCTGGCGCAGCGCCACATTCAGCGAGCGGATGCCGCCGCCCACCGGTGTGGTGAGCGGACCTTTGATGCCCACGGAAAATTCGCGCAGCGCGGTCAATGTCTCCGCCGGTAGCCACACGTCCTGGCCGTAGACCTTGGTGGCTTTTTCGCCGGCGTAGACTTCCATCCAGGCGATGGATTTTTTACCGCCATAGGCTTTGGACACGGCGGCATTCACCACCGTGTGCATCACCGGAGTTATATCTACACCGATGCCGTCGCCCTCGATAAAAGGGATAATGGGCCGATCGGGCACTTGCAAAAGCCCATCGGCCTGGGCCAGGATGGCCGCCCCGTTAGCGGGCACATTAATCTTCTCGTAGGACATCGATGACTCCTGGAATGGTACAAACAACAAAAGCCGCATTGTAGCAGCTCGCTCCGCGCAGCCGCTAACCCAAAACACATGACTAAGATCATTTTATTCAACAAACCCTACGACGTGCTTTGCCAATTCACCGATGGCGAGGGCCGCCGCACTCTCGCGGATTTCATTCCGGTGAAAAATGTTTACGCCGCCGGCCGGCTCGACCGTGACAGTGAAGGCCTGGTGGTACTCACCGACGACGGCCCTACCCAGCATCGCATCAGCGATCCCGGCCACAAACTCGCCAAATGTTATTGGGTGCAGGTGGAAGGTGTACCTTCAGCCGGGACGCTGACGCAGTTACAGAACGGCGTGTCGCTCAACGATGGACTGACCGCGCCCGCCGGGGCGCGGCTCATCACCGAACCGGCTTTATGGCCGCGCCTTCCGCCTATCCGCCATCGCGCCCATATTCCGACCACGTGGATCGAAATCACCCTCCGCGAGGGGCGCAATCGCCAGGTGCGGCGCATGACCGCCGCGGTCGGCCACCCCACCCTGCGGCTGATACGCCACGCTATCGGTTCCTGGCAACTCGGTGAGCTGCGGCCGGGTGAATGGCGGGAATTGGATGGGTTTCAACCTCCGCTCCGCGCTGAATGAGCTACCTGATTGTGTTATAGTTTCGCCATGATTTGGACACCTCATGTTACCGTCGCCGCCGTCATTGAAAATGAAGGCCGCTATCTGCTGGTCGAGGAGTTCAGTGGCGATCGCATGGTCTACAATCAGCCGGCCGGCCATGTCGAGGCGGGCGAAAGTATCCTCGACGCGGTGGTGCGGGAAACCCGCGAGGAAACCGGCTGGGGTTTTCGTCCCACGGCGCTGCTGGGTATTTACCGCTGGGTCCATCCGGCCAACGGCGATACCTATCTGCGGTTTTGTTTCACCGGCGAGTGTTTTGATCACGACCCGGCTCAGCCCCTGGATTCCGGTATCGTTCGCACTTGGTGGCTGACTCGTCCGGAAATGCTGGAAGTCAGCGGCCAGTTGCGCAGCCCCTTGGTTTTACGTTGTGTCGATGATTACCTGACCGGCCGGCGTTATCCACTGGATCTTTACACGGACGTGCCGAACGCCGTTTGACCGCCGACGCCGCGCCCAGTCCATCCCCGCCGCGATTTTGATGACAGACACGATGACCGAAAGCCAGCTTCATTCCGCCAACCTCACCGCGCCTCGCGTCATCGCCGGCATGTCCGGCGGCGTGGATTCCTCGGTAGCGGCGTTGTTGCTACAGCGCCAGGGTTACCGCGTCAGCGGCGTGTTCATGAAAAACTGGCAAGAGACCGACCCCAGTTTCCCCTGCACCGCCACCGACGATGCACGCGACGCCTGGAACGTCTGCGAGCGGCTCGGCCTCGAACTCGACGCCGTCGATTTCATCCGCGAATACTGGGAACGGGTCTTCGAATATTTTCTGACCGAACACCGCCGCGGCCGCACGCCGAATCCCGATATCCTCTGCAACAAGGAAATCAAGTTCAAGGCCTTCCTCCAGCATGCCTTGGACCAAGGCGCGGATTACATCGCCACCGGCCATTACGCGCGGGTGCGCGAAACGGCCGGCCGTTATCAACTGCTCAAGGCGCGCGACGCCGGTAAGGATCAAACCTATTTTCTGTATACCTTGGGACAGGAACAGCTGGCGCGCACCTTGTTTCCCGTGGGCGAACTGCAAAAATCCGAGGTGCGCCGCATCGCCGCCGAGGCCGGTTTTCATAACGCCGCCAAAAAAGACAGCACCGGTATTTGCTTCATCGGCGAACGCGATTTCAGCCGGTTTTTATCGCGCTATCTGCCCGCGCAGACCGGCGACATCCGCGACCCGGATGGCACTTGTTTGGGCGCGCATCATGGTTTGATGCATTACACCCTCGGCCAGCGCAAGGGCTTGGGTATCGGCGGGCGGCGCGATGCGGACGAAACGGCGTGGTACGTGGCGGACAAACAGCTGGCGTCCAATACGCTGATCGTCGTGCAGGGGCACGATCATCCCTTATTGTTCAGCCGGGGTTTGCTGGCGGACGGCCTACATTGGGTGGCCGGCGAACCACCGAGTTTACCGCTGCAATGCCAGGCCAAGACCCGTTATCGCCAGGCCGATCAAACCTGCACCGTCAACCGCGACGACGACGGCCGCTACCGAGTGATTTTCGCTCACCCGCAGCGCGCGGTCACCCCGGGGCAATCGGTGGTGTTTTATCAGGGTGAAATATGTCTGGGCGGCGGCGTCATCGACGAATTGCTGCGGTAACCCACGCGATACATTGCATCATCACTCATTACGAAACGACTATTTATCATGATTCAGCGCAGTACCAACGAGCAAACCCTGGCCTTGGCCGGTATTTTTCAAGCCACCGGCCTGGTGCGCGACCTGGCCCACGAGGGTAAAGTGAGATCGGACGCCTTCGCGGTCTGCGTGCACAGCCTGTTCGCGACCAATCCGGCCAATACCGAAGCGGTATACGGCGGCGTCGCGGGCGTGGGTTACGGTCTGGAGTTGCTGATCAAACAAATCGGCGATCCCCGTTCGCCGCAAAATCTCGAAGTGGTGAAATACGTAGTCAATGTGTTGCACCTGGAACGGCAACTGGTAAAACGGCCGGCCATGTTGCAGCAGATCAGCGCCGGCGTTGAAAAGGCGCGCGGGCAAAGCGTCCACTTCGACATCACGCACGAAAATATCATCGCCAGCCTCGCCTCCTGTTATCTCGACACCATCAGCACATTGACGCCGCGCATCGTCGTCGCCGGCGCTCAAGGTCATTTGTCCAACCCCGACAACGCCAACAAGGTGCGCACCCTGCTGCTCGCCGCCATCCGTTCCGCGGTGCTGTGGCGGCAATGCGGCGGCAGTCGCTGGCAGTTATTCTTCGGCCGCCGCCATATACTCAGCGCCGCGCAACAGTTGCTGGTAGAGGCCGGCCCGGGTTAAACACGCCGGCTCGATTCGTTTATTAAGATTACTTAGGCGCCAAGCACGCCAAGAATTAAAGCGTCTTACCCGATAATAGAATGTCTTCGCATTCTTGGCGGCTTGGCGATTCAATATGAATCAATCGGAATGACCTCGGGTATAATCGGCGGCATTCAAGACAGACGGAGCGATCATGGAACTCTCTTCCCTCAGCGCGGTGTCGCCCATCGACGGCCGTTACGGCGACAAGGTGTCGGACCTGCGCCCGATCTTCAGCGAGTATGGCCTGATGCGTCACCGCGTGCTGGTGGAAGTGCGCTGGCTGCAAATGTTGTCACGCCACGCCGGCATCGGCGAAGTGTCGCCCTTAAGTCCGCATGCCAATCAGGTGCTCGACAACATCGTCGGGCACTTCAATCTGGACGACGCGCAGCGGATCAAAAACATCGAGCGCACTACCAATCATGACGTCAAGGCCGTCGAATATTTCCTGAAGGAAAAAATCGCCGGCAATGACGAGCTGCACGCGGTCAGCGAATTCATTCACTTCGCCTGCACCTCGGAAGACATCAACAACCTCGCCTACGGACTCATGCTGCAAGAGGCGCGCAGCCGAGTACTGCTGCCGGTCATGGATGAATTGATCGCCGCCATTAGCCGCTTGGCGCATCGCTACGCGGATCAACCCATGCTCGCCCGCACCCACGGTCAGACCGCTTCACCGACCACCTTGGGCAAGGAGATGGCCAATGTCGCCTATCGCCTGCGGCGGCAACGCGAACAATGCGCGGCCGTACCGGTGCTGGGCAAGATCAACGGTGCGGTCGGCAATTACAATGCCCACCTCGCCGCCTACCCTGAAGTGGACTGGGAAACGACCGCCCGCGATTTCGTCACCGGACTCGGACTGGAATGGAATCCTTACACCACGCAGATCGAACCCCACGATTGCATCGCCGAATATTTCGATGCGGTCGGACGTTTCAACACCATTTCGCTCGACTATTGCCGCGACGTGTGGGGCTATGTCTCACTGGGTTATTTCAAGCAAAAAACCATCGCCAACGAAGTCGGATCGTCCACCATGCCGCACAAGGTCAACCCCATCGACTTCGAAAACGGCGAGGGCAATCTGGGCCTGGCCAACGCGATTTTCCATCATCTCAGCGCCAAGCTGCCGGTGTCGCGCTGGCAGCGCGACCTCAGCGATTCGACGGTGCTGCGCAATCTGGGCGTGGGCATCGCCCACTCGTTGATCGCCTACCAATCGGTCCTTAAGGGCATCTCCAAATTGGAGGCCGATCCCGCCCGCATGGCGGGTGACCTCACCAATGCGTGGGAAGTGCTGGCGGAGGCGGTGCAAACCGTGATGCGACGCTATGGCATTTCCGAACCCTACGAAAAATTAAAGGCCCTCACCCGCGGCCAGGCCATCACGGCGGAACGGATGGGCCACTTCATCCAAAATCTCGATATTCCCGCCGCGGAAAAAACCCGGCTACTTGCGCTTACTCCGGCCAGCTATGTGGGCAATGCCGCCGAGCAGGCCAAAAAAATCTGAGGATGCCGGCCCAGACCGGGGCGGCCGATCGGGGCCGGTCGCCTCCCGAAAAATATTTTTAATTTCTCCCTAAAGTCGGCTCATATTGGACCGATAAGCTATTTGACTAAGATGGCGGCGCCTCATGCCCCCCCCC
>CAKKSB010000012.1:0-7468 GCA_919903055.1 Gammaproteobacteria bacterium
CACGAGGGCCGTATCATCCAAAGCCGCTCGGAAGACTCGGTGATTCGCGAAATCGAGTCGATCCGCGACAGCGTACCTGGATTCACCGGTGTCATTTCCGACGTCGGCGGTCCGACCGCCAACATGTATCGCCTGCGCTGCAAAAGTCCGGAAATCGAATCCGCCTGCCGCTTGCCGTCCTGCGTTTATCCGGACATCTGTTCCAATCTCAACACCGACCACACGCCGTTGATCAAACTTTATCAACGCGCCCGCGCCCTGCCCGGCATCAAGAAAATATTGGTCGCCTCCGGCCTGCGTTACGATTTGGCGATCCGCTCGCCCGAATACGTGAAAGAGCTGGTGCAGCACCACGTCGGCGGTTATTTGAAGATCGCTCCCGAACATACCGAGCAGGGTCCGCTGTCGAAGATGATGAAGCCCGGCATGGGCGCTTATGACAAATTCAAAGAACTGTTCGAAAAATATTCGAAAGAAGCGGGGAAGGAACAATATCTCATCCCTTACTTCATCGCCGCCCATCCCGGCACCAGCGATGAAGATATGTTAAGCCTCGCCCTGTGGCTGAAACGCAACGGCTTCTGCGCCGACCAGGTGCAAACTTTTCTGCCCTCGCCGATGGCCACCGCCACCGCGATGTATCACTCCGGCAAAAATCCCTTGCGCAAAGTCACGCGCGCGAGTGAGGAAGTGAGCATTCCCAAGGGACTCAAGGTGCGCCGCCTGCATAAGGCCTTTCTGCGTTATCACGACGCCAACAACTGGCCGCTGCTGCGCGAGGCGCTGAAACGCATGGGCCGCGCCGACCTCATCGGCAACGGCAAAAAACATTTGATACCGACTTGGCAACCGGCCAATACCGGCGGCGACACCGCCAGTGCCGCTACCGGTAAAGCCAAACCCCAATACCAAACTTTCCGCACCCAGCATACCCATGGCTCGCCGCCGCCCGCCGAAACGCGGCCGCCTGCCGCCAAGAAAAAACCGGGCGCTCCAGCGCAACGCTCCAAGCCACGCTAACGACGCTGAGTCGTCGCCGTTGCACCGCATTGCGATCAACCGATCGTCAGATTGGCGCAAACCTCTCCCGCATCGCGCGATGATTCATGGACCGAACCACCGCCACGCCCTCTCACCACTCTGGACATAATCGATAACACCCGCCCACTCTGAAGCGGCCATTAGATTTTTCGTGGAGCAGGCTAGAAATTCATTAGACAAAAAAACGGCATGGACCCGAGGGGGAATGGGTGACCATGCCGTGAGGGAGAGTGGAAGTTTAATCAATATTGCGCGCGGCCGCCTTGGCGAAGCTGAGTTGTTCGCCCGCCAAATTTACTTCGATGACATCGCCGGGCATGAACCGTCCGGCGAGTAGCGCTTGCGCCAGGGGATTTTCCACCAATTGCTGAATGGCGCGTTTCAAAGGCCGCGCGCCGTAGACCGGATCGAAACCCGCCTCGCCTAATTTATCTTTCGCCGCGTCGCTCAACAGCAAATCCATGTCGCGGTCGCGCAGCCGCTTGCGCAGATAACTCAATTGAATGTCGGTGATCGAGCGGATATGTTCGCGGCCAAGCGGATGGAACACCACCGCCTCGTCGATACGATTGACGAACTCGGGACGGAAATGTTTAGTGACGATCTCCATCACCGCGTCCTTCATCTCGCCGTAGTTTTCCTCGCCGCTCAATTCCTGGATCAATTGCGAACCGAGATTGGAGGTCATCACGATCACCGTGTTGCGGAAATCCACGGTGCGGCCCTGGCCGTCGGTGAGGCGGCCGTCGTCCAACACCTGCAACAGCACGTTGAACACGTCGGGATGCGCTTTCTCGACTTCGTCGAGCAGAATCACCGAATAAGGCTTGCGCCGCACCGCCTCGGTGAGATAACCGCCCTCTTCGTAACCGACGTAACCGGGCGGCGCGCCGATCAGCCGCGCTACCGAATGTTTCTCCATGAACTCCGACATGTCGATGCGCACCATCGCTTCTTCGGTATCGAACAGGAACGCAGCCAACGCCTTGGTAAGTTCGGTCTTGCCGACGCCGGTGGGACCGAGAAATAAAAACGAACCGCTGGGACGGTTGGGATCGGATAAGCCCGACCGCGCGCGGCGGATGGCGTCGGCCACCGCCTTCACCGCTTCGGCCTGACCGACCACCCGTAGCCGCAAAGCTTCTTCCATATGGAGCAATTTTTCGCGCTCGCCTTCCAACATCTTCGAAACCGGAATGCCGGTCCATTTGGAGACGATCTCGGCGATTTCCTCATCGCCCACTTCGTGGCGCAGCAGAGTCAACTTATTGGTGTCCACCCGGCTGGACTGCGCCAGTTTCTTTTCCAATTCGGGGATGCGGCCGTACTGTAATTCAGACATGCGGGTAAGGTCGCCGGCGCGGCGCGCGGTCTCGAATTCCTGACGCACTTGATCCAGTTCTTCCTTGATGTGCTGCGTGCCGTGCAGGCTTGCTTTCTCCGCCTTCCACACTTCCTCAAGGTCGGAATATTCACGCTCCAGTTTAGCGATCTCGCCTTGCAGGATATCGAGCCGTTTGCGCGAAGCCTCGTCGTGTTCCTTCTTGAGCGCCTCGCGCTCGATCTTGAGCTGAATCAAGCGCCGGCCGAGTCTATCCATTACCTCGGGCTTGGAATCGATTTCGATGCGGATGCGCGACGCGGCCTCGTCGATCAGGTCGATGGCCTTGTCGGGCAGGTTGCGATCGGTGATATAGCGGTGCGACAGCGTCGCGGCGGCGACGATGGCCGGATCGGTGATCTCGACGCCGTGATGCACTTCGTATTTCTCTTTGAGGCCACGCAGTATGGCGATGGTGTCTTCGACGCTGGGTTCGTCCACCAGCACTTTCTGGAAACGCCGCTCCAGCGCCGCGTCCTTCTCGATATATTGGCGGAACTCATCGAGGGTAGTCGCGCCCACGCAATGCAGTTCGCCGCGCGCCAGCGCCGGCTTCAGCATATTGCCGGCGTCCATCGCGCCTTCGGCCTTGCCGGCGCCGACCATGGTGTGCAATTCGTCGATGAACAGGATGATTTGGCCTTCCTGTTTTTTCAGGTCGGTGAGCACCGCCTTGAGCCGCTCCTCGAATTCACCGCGGAATTTGGCGCCGGCGATCAGCGAACCCATGTCGAGTGACAGCAGTCGCTTGTTCTTGAGGCCTTCCGGCACTTCGCCGTTGATGATGCGCTGCGCGAGACCTTCGACGATAGCGGTTTTACCCACGCCGGGTTCGCCGATCAGCACCGGATTGTTCTTGGTGCGGCGCTGCAAGACTTGTATGGTGCGGCGGATCTCGTCGTCGCGGCCGATCACCGGATCGAGCTTGCCCTGTTCGGCGCGCTCGGTGAGATCGATGGTGTATTTATCGAGCGCCTGGCGTTGTTCCTCGGCGTTGGGATCGTCGACTTTCTGGCCGCCGCGCAATTTGTCGATGCCTTGTTCGATCAGCCCTTTGCTAGCACCGGCCTTGCGCAAGGCCTCGCCCACCGCGCCGCGGTCCTCCAGCGCCGCCAGCACGAATAATTCCGAGGAAATGTATTGGTCTTTACGGGCCTGCGCCAACTTGTCGGTCACGTTGAGCAGCCGGCCGAGATCGTTGGAGAGATGCACCTCGCCGGCCGCGCCTTCCACCTGGGGCAGACGCTCCAACGTCTCGCCCAATTGCGAGCGCAGTTGATTGATATTCACGCCGGTCTGGCTCAGCAAGTGGCGCACGGTGCCGCCGTCCTGGTCGAGCAAGGCGATCAGCAAATGCACCGGCTCGATGAATTGATGATCGCGCCCGACCGCCAAACTTTGGGCGTCGGACAAGGCCATTTGGAATTTACTGGTCAATTTATCCATGCGCATACATGCGATCCTCGGCGAACGATTCCAACCTCTCTATACATAGGGTAGCTCATCGCCGCTTTCAAGCACGCTCGTATAAGCTTGAACGTATTTTTTCGGGCTATTCACGTCAACAAAGATAAAACGAACGTTTGTTCGACATGAATATCTTGGGCCGCGAAAACGCCGCGCGTCGAGATAAGTCCGAATGACGCCGGTTTCAACCGACTCCGCCCGGCCATCGCGCAATCAAACCAGGTGCAATTCATCCACGGCTTGCCTGTAACGGCCGTTCAGACTCACAATGTCCGACCAAATACCTTTGGAATTTCTTATGGCGCTGCCCATGAAAACCGCTTATCCGGCCATCGCGCCTTTCGTGACCAAGGACGGCTCCATCATCCGCGAGCTGATCCATCCGCTGGCGCATGGCAATCACGCGCAAAGCCTGGCCGAGGCCATCGTGCCGCCGCGCAGCGCCACCCTCGCCCATCGCCATCAGTTGAGCGAAGAGATTTATCATTTCATCGCGGGGCAAGGCCGCATGCGGCTGGGGGAAGATGAATTCAGCGTAAGCCCCGGCGACACGGTGTGCATTCCGCCCGGTACGCCGCACGCTTTGATCAATCCCCATGACAGCGAGCTGCGCCTGCTGTGTTGTTCCTCGCCGGCTTACGCCCACGACGACACGGAAATTCTGCAAAGCTGAGCATAGCCATCGCGATGAGTCGCGGCCCTCGGGAAACGATACGCACGTCCGTCCAGCAAGCGTGAGACAGCCGGACCTTGTGCGTATCCACTTACTTCGCGCGACCTTGATTCCTTTCGCCCCGGACGCCAGGCAAACGCCACGACACGCTACTACGCAGCGCGTCATGGCTACCCCACTGGCTGACGCCGCTTCGCGGCTAAAGTCCGGCTGTCTCACTCTTGCTGGATCGCGGGCTCCTCGCCCTCGCTTCGCTCTCCTTGGCGCGTCGGAAGAATGATCAACCCGGTGTTTAAGGCCGCTCACCTTCTCGTTGTTGGCGGGAGAAGATGGAGAAGGGGAAATCCTAAAAAAGCAGTTGGCCACGGAGATCACGGAGGAAAATCAAAGGCTATGTACGCTTGTCGAAGGCGACCAACAGATGAACTCGCCCAATGCCACGATATGCTGTTTCCCCGTGTCCTCCGTGGTGGGCATTTGTGGTTTTAGATTAATTCATCGCGATCAATTCCGGCTCGCCGCTGGCGCGGAGGATTTCCGCGCGCGCGCGGTCGCGTAAATCCACCGCGGCGCGCCAATCCTCTCCTTGCGGACTTAAAGGCGCGGCGACGCTAACCGTCACCGCGCCGGCACGCGGCCGCCACGAACCGGGCGGCAAAACGGCGCGGGTACCGCGCAAGGCCACGGGCACGACGTTGACTCCGGCCTGCGCCGCGGCGGCGAACGCACCCATGCGAAACGGCTGCAATCCCGGTGCGGTCCCGAAAGTGCCTTCCGGAAAAAATACCAGCGAACGGCCGTCCCGTACCCGTTGCCGCAAACGGTGCGCGGCAGCGGCGCTTTGTTTAGGGTCGAAGCGTTCGACGAATTCACAACCGATGCGGCGCAGACACCAACCGACCACCGGCTTGCCCGCCAATTCCTGTTTGGTGACGTAATGCAAACCCACCGGCAGGGCCGCCACCAGTATCAGCGCATCCACATAACTGGCATGATTGGCCACCACCACGCGTTGCTCACCGGCGGCAAGGTCCGGCTGTATCACTCTTGCTGGAAGATGTTGCGCGCCACACACCGTAATCCGGATTCCCGCCAACAGCGCCGTCAGCCGCGCGGCTTGTTTGCAGACTACTTGGCGCGCGCGCAGCGTAGGCAGCGCGGCGGTACCCATCACCGCCAGTGTCACCCCGATCAAAAACACCAGCCAGATGTACGCGGCGACCAAGCCGGCCGCGACCTGCCCGGCCCAGCGGCGCGGCCACGCACCCAAACCGGTGATGGCCAAGTCGAATGACTGCCGCCACGGCGGCGCGGGCGCACGCTCGGTGTCACCGCGTTCGTAGCGTTGGCGAGTAGCGTCGCGGCGCACCTTGCCGCTGGACGTTTTGAGCACACTGCGCGGCGGCGCCAGCACCACCTCATCAGGCGGATTGCCGATCACGCCCACCACCGCGTCGATGATGGCGGCGCGCAATTGTTCGCGCTGCGGTTCGCGCGTCTCGCGGGTCTCGGCGAGGACGACCAAGCGGTCGGTGCCCAAATGCTCATCGCGGCTGGCGAAGGCCGCTACGCCGCCCTCGCGGATGCCCGCGAGGGCACCTACCGCCAATTCCAATTCGTAAGGATAAATATTGTGGCCGGCGCGGATGATGATGTCTTTGATCCGCCCGGTGATGAACAGCTCGCCGGCGACCAGGTAACCGCGATCGCCCGAATCCAGCCAGTCGTCGCGTATCAACCGCGCCGTCGCCTCCGGATTGCGAAAATAACCTTGGCAGGAGGAGGGTCCGCGAAATTGCACCCGCCCTTCGCGGCGGTCTTCGCAAGGCTGGTCATGTTCATCCACGATGCGCAACGCGTGGCCCGGCAAGGCACGGCCACACGCCACGAAAGACACGGTATCCGCCGCCGACGCGGGCCGCGGTTCGGCCCAGCCTCGGCTGGCCAATACGGCGCGTGCTACCACATCCACCACCGGCTCGCGCTCCAACGGGGGGAAAGCCAGACCGACCGAGGACTCGGCCAAACCATAAACCGGGGCCAGGGTCCGCGACCGGAAACCGTACGGCGCGAACCGCTCACTGAAACGGCGCACTGTCTCCGCGCTGACTTGTTCAGCGCCGTTGAAGGCCAGCCGCCACGTGCTCAAATCGATGCCGGCCAGCTCGTCATCGGTGATTTTGCCGGCGCACAGTTCGTAAGCGAAGTTGGGACCGGCGGACAAAGTACCGCGATGCTGATCAATGGCACGCAGCCAGCGCACCGGCCGCGCCAGAAATGTCAGCGGCGACATCAATATCAAGGGCAGGCCGTGATAAAGACTGCCCAGCCAGGCCCCGATCAAACCCATGTCGTGATACAACGGCAGCCAGCTCACGAATACGTCGTCGCCGCGCACCTCGGCCGCCTGCCCCATGGCGCGGACATTGGCCAACAAATTGGCATGGGTCAGCATCACGCCCTTCGGGTCACCGGTGCTGCCCGAGGTATATTGCAGCAAGGCCAGGTCGGTGCCTTGTACCCGCGGCCGCGCGGCCTGCCCGTCGCTGACCAACTCAGCCATCGTCAGTACCGCCTGCAGCGTCGGCGCCAGCCCCCGCACCACGGCGGACAAGGCGCTCACGTCGGGCAGGGTGATCAACAGCGGCGCCTGGCAATTATTCAGAATGACCGCCTGCCGCCGCAAATGCTCCTCCGCGGCGGCACGCCGCACCGGTGGATAAAGCGGCGCAGGCACCGCCCCGGCCAACAGGATACCGAGGAAGCTCACCAGAAATTCCCGGCCGGTCGGCAGCATCAGCGCCACCGCCTGCCCCGGCGCCACGCCGCGGCCGCGTAAACCCGCCGCCACCCGCTGGGCCTCGCTATATAAATCTCGGTAGGTCAGCGGAGTGGGAGCGTCGTCG
>CAKKSB010000012.1:7478-13123 GCA_919903055.1 Gammaproteobacteria bacterium
TCGTCGCCACTGTAAAGATAGATATGCACCCGATCGGGCTCGGCAGCCACATGCCATTCCAATACCTCAACCAGGGTGGCGGCCCGGACCGGCGCCCCCCGGCCGGGCCCGTTATCGGCAATGATAAAGTCGGCCGGGCGCCCCGCCGCTCTCCCGACACTCGCCGCCACGATGATGGCCAGCAACGCACGTGCCGTCTCCGCCTCGCCCAAAGCGGATTCCGGTAAACTCACGGCGAACGCCCGTTCGACGCGCAGCACCAGTTCCACCCGGGCCAGGCTGTCTAGCCCCAAATCGCGGTCGAAGATACTGTCCAGATGCGCCCGTCCTCCACCCGGCCCTCGCAGCTCACTTACTAAGGTGTTGATAATAATGAGGAGATGTTGCTCCTGGTGACGTCTCTCTTCCCGCATCCCTGAGTCACTCATGCGTCTTTTTTTCCTTCACCCATAATAAACCGCGCAAATCTGGAAGTTAAAATTAAGCCTGTGCTAGTATACAAAGCATCAACATTCGTCTAACGGAATGTGCCGGGGGCGGGACCAATTTTAAACCAGCAAACTAGCCCATCACCCCGGCCAATGACAGAATCGACTATTTAATCAAAAAGTTATTCTGTTAAGGGGGACTGTACCAACACCATTCTACGGTAAAGAATTAGCGGCACCATGCCGTTATACAAATTACCATGCCGCAGGTAGAGACAATGACCATGAGTATAACCAACGGCTTACGCGCGCGCGCCACTGAATACTTAAGCCTTTTCCCGCGTTTGTGCAAATTGAGCGTCCTGCTCATCGGTTTATCCACGGGGACATCGGCATATGCCGTGACTCTCAACGTTAACGCCACCAACGACGGTACCGACGCCAATCCCAGCGATCGCGTCTGCCAGACTACAGCCGGTGGCGGAACATGTACCCTGCGAGCAGCCATTCAAGAAGCCAGCGCCAACGACTCCCTCAGCAATATCATTATCCTTCCGGCGGGCGTATATCTGTTGGCCCTCCAAGGCACAAGCGAGGACTTATCAGCTACCGGTGATCTGGACATTACCAAGGATCTCACCATAATCGGTGCGGACCGAGCCACTACCATTATCGATGCTAACGACATCGATCGGGTCTTTCATATCTTGGGCGGCGCCACGGTCAACATCTCCGGCGTCACCATCAAAAACGGTTATATCAACAATTCGGTGGGAGGCGGCCTGTATAACGCTAACGGCACCGTTACCTTGGACCATGTCATGATCAGCGACAACATCGCGGATAATCTGGGTGGGCTGAATAATGCCGGTACCGGCGGCGGGATTTTCAATAGCGGCACACTCACTCTCACCGCTTCCACCATCAGTGGTAACGCCGCTGAGACCCAAAGCCAAGGCATCGGCGGCGGCGGTATCTACAATGAAGCCACCCTGCGCGTTGAAGACAGCAATATCAGCGGTAATCACGCCAACGGCAGCGGTGCCGGCGGCGGCGGCCTGCAAAATACCGGCGGTACCGGCCTGTCCATCAATGCCGCCAAGGCCACCATTATCAACACCACATTTAGCAGCAACAGTGCCACTATAGGCGGCGGCGTCCGTAATCTATTCGGCATCGTGAACCTGGAATTGTCCACTCTCAACAACAACAGCGCCGCCACTTCGGGCGGCGGTATCGAAAACTCCGGCGGCGGCATGATCATCGGCCGCTCGAGCGTACATACCAATACGTCGGGCTTTACCGGCGGCGGTGTCGCCAACTTCGCGTCCATGGACTTGTCGCACAGCGCGGTCTACGACAACACCGCCTCGCTGCAGGGCGGCGGCATCTACAATAGCGGGCAAGCCGCCTTGTCGCTGATCAATACTACCGTCACCGACAATACGGCCGGTATCGAGGGCGGCGGTATTTACAACCATCGCGCCGCCAACATTACCAATTCCACGATTTACAATAACCTCAGCGCCGGTCGGCCCGGCAGCGAAATCTACGCTTGCGGCACCAAGGATGAAACCAAGAATCTGACTTGTACCAACGACAGCAGCCAAGTAAAAACCAACGTCATCAATTCCATCATCGGTAATAACAGCAATCCGGCCACGGCCGCCTGCGGCGGCGAACTGACCTTGATTACCTCCAAAGGTTACAACATTGACACCGGCACCAGCTGCGGTTTCACTCAAAGCACCGATAAATCCAGCATCGCCGCTTCGACATTTTTTAGTCCTAGCGGCTTCACCAACAATGGCGGCACCACTCTCACTTACGAAATCCTCAACGGCAGCGTCGCGCATAATACCGGCGACACCATCAATTGCCCGGTCATCGATCAACGCAGCAAGTTACGCGACAACCTCTGCGATATCGGCGCCTACGAAATCAGTAACTCCGATCTGAATTTCCAATTGGTGGATTTGAAAGTCGTGGTCGAGCCCAATGTCGCCACCGCCGGCGGCAGTGCGCAAGTCACCTTCACGGTGACGGTGACCAATAAAGGTCCCAGCCAAGCTACCAACGTAATTCTCAAGGGCAAACTCCCGTCCTGGGGACGCTTGCAACAAGGCAGCATTTCCACCAACAACAGCGGCGGCAGCTGTACCGTCACCTCGGAGACCAGCTTCGAGTGCAACATGGGCACCATCAATGCCTATGCCAACGCGCAAACCTACGTGGTGGTCATCCCCACCCAGGCGGGCCAGTTGATCATGGAAGTAGACGTCACGTCCGATCAAATCGATACTTTCCGTCCCGATAGCGGCAACGCCACGCCGGCCACCGTGCCGGTGGTCAGCGGCACGGCGGTGGGCGGTCCCGACGGCGGCAATAATTTCTCGGGCAAGGGCGGCGGCGGCGTCTCGGATGTCGCCTTCCTCGGCTTGCTGTTGCTTCCTATGCTGCGCCGGTTCGCTCAGCGACATTAATTATCCTTGCAGTGAACGGCCGACATCCGCGACGCGTCCTGAGGGGCGCGTCGCCTTTTTCAGGCTTTTATTTCACGCCGCCCTTCCCTACACTGCGCCTTTCAGCACATAGACTCGCCGGCTCATGAATCATCTCTCCCACCGTGCGCCATCAACTCCGGCCACCGCCGACATCCATGCCGACGTCCGCCGCGCTCTCGCGGAAGACGTCGGCGGCGGCGATCTCACCGCGGCGCTCATCCCCGCCACCGCGCAAGCCGAAGCCACGGTCATCTGCCGCGAAGAAGCGGTCTTGTGCGGCACGGCCTGGTTCGACGAAGTATTCCGGCAAGTGGCGCCCAGCATCAAGATCGAATGGCATGCGCACGACGGCGACAGCGTCAGTCCGAATCAACGCATGTGCGACATGCACGGCCCGGCGCGAGCCTTGTTGACCGGCGAGCGCACCGCGCTCAATTTCCTACAAACCTTGTCGGGGACCGCCACCCGTGCCCGGCGTTACGTCGATGCGGTAAGCGGGACCCAGGCACGGGTGCTGGACACCCGCAAAACCCTTCCCGGCCTGCGTACCGCGCAGAAGTACGCGGTGCGCTGCGGCGGCGGCCATAATCACCGCATGGGTCTTTATGACGCGCTGCTGATCAAGGAAAACCACATCGCCGCCGCCGGCTCCATCGCTCAGGCGGTGAGCACCGCCCGCCGTCTCTCCCCCGACCAGCCGTTGGAAGTGGAAGTGGAGAATCTCGACGAATTGCGGCAAGCCTTGGCGGCGGGCGTCACGCGGATACTGCTCGACAATTTCCCCCTGCAGGAACTTATCCGCGCGGTGCAGCTTACCGCCGGACGCGCCAGCTTGGAGGCTTCGGGCGGCATCAACTTAATCAACATCCGCGCGGTCGCCGAAACCGGCGTTGATTACATCTCGGTGGGCGCCATCACCAAAGACGTACAGGCCATCGACTTATCACTGCGCTTCAGCGTGCCGGCGTCGAACAAGTAATCCGCCACAATCCCCGCTGACGAGGAGCATCAAATAACCAGTTCCAGCCTTTCCCGACTCTCACGTCGCAAGTGAGCGGCGCAGACCGGGGGTTCACCTGCCACCGGCGGCAGGCTAGAATGCCCGCCTTTCCCTTTGCATTTACCGAGAACATTATGCGCGCCTCACAGCTCCTGCTAGCCACCGTCAAAGAAACACCCGCCGACGCGGAAGTCATCAGCCATCAGCTCATGCTGCGGGCCGGCATGATCCGCAAGCTCGCCGCCGGCCTTTACACCTGGCTGCCGCTGGGCCTGCGGGTGTTGCGCAAAGTGGAAGCAATTGTGCGCGAAGAAATGAATGCGACCGGCGCGCAAGAGGTATTGATGCCCGCGGTGCAGCCGGCGGAGCTGTGGCAGGAATCGGGGCGCTGGGAACAATACGGCGGCGAACTGCTGCGCATCAAGGACCGCCATCAACGCGACTTCTGCTTCGGTCCGACCCACGAAGAAGTCATCACCGACATGGTCCGCCGCGAGATCCGCAGCTACAAACAGTTGCCTGCCAATTTCTACCAGATCCAAACCAAATTCCGAGATGAAACCCGGCCGCGCTTCGGCGTGATGCGCGCCCGCGAATTCTTGATGAAAGATGCTTACTCTTTTCACATCAATCAAGAATCGTTGCAAGACACTTATGACGCGATGCACGCGGCTTACACTCGCATCTTCACCCGGCTGGGCTTGGATTTTCGCGCCGTGCGGGCCGACACCGGCAACATCGGCGGCAGCGGCTCGCATGAATTCCACGTGCTCGCCAACGCCGGCGAAGACGCCATCGCCTTCTCCACCGCCAGCGATTACGCCGCCAATGTCGAATTGGCCGAGGCGCTCGCGCCGGCGGAACATCGTGCCGCGCCGGCCCAAACTCTTGCTTCGGTCGAGACCCCGGGCCAACACAGCATCGCCGACCTCAGCGCCTTTTTAAAAATACCGGCGCGAGCCTGCCTCAAAACACTCTTGGTGCAAGGCCGTGACGGCGGCGTGGTGGCTTTAGTGTTGCGCGGCGATCATGAACTCAACGCCATCAAGGCCGAGAAATTGCCGCAGGTGGCGGTACCGCTGACCTTCGCCGGCGTCGAACAAATCCGTCACGCCGCCGAGTGCGACGCAGGCTCGCTCGGTCCGCTGAGATTGAAAGCGACTATCATCGCCGACCGCGCCGCGGCGCAACTCGCCGACTTCGTCTGCGGCGCCAACCAAAACGGCCGGCACCTCACCGGCGTCAACTGGGGCCGCGATCTGCCGGAACCCGAAGTCGCCGATCTCCGCAACGTGGTGGAAGGCGATCCCAGCCCCGACGGACTAGGCACGCTCGCCATCAAACGCGGCATCGAAGTCGGCCACATCTTCCAGCTCGGCACCAAATACAGCCAGGCGATGAACGCCACCTGTCTCGATGAAACCGGCCGCGCCGTGGTGATGACCATGGGCTGCTACGGCATCGGCGTGTCGCGGGTAGTGGCCGCGGCTATCGAGCAAAATCACGACGCCAACGGCATCATCTGGCCCGCCGCCATCGCGCCGTTTCAAGCGGTGATCATTCCGATCAGCATGCACAAATCCACCCGCCAGCAGACCGCGGCGGAGACGCTGTATCAACAGTTGCGTCAAGCCGGTATCGACGTCTTATTCGACGATCGCAAAGAGCGCGCCGGCATCCTGTTCGCCGACATGGATTTGATCGGCATTCCCC
>CAKKSB010000013.1 GCA_919903055.1 Gammaproteobacteria bacterium
CTGAAAAATTCCAGATACTCTTCGTAGTTCGGGCTGACGATGCTGTAGGCGCGCACTAAAGGCTTGCCGTTCACTTCCAGACCGATCATCACGAACTGGCCGTTGATGAAGCGCAGGCCGGGGTCGCGGGTGGTTTTAAACGTGAAGAGTTTGTCGTTCCAATGATGGACGCTTAACACGCGTTCTGTTGCATAGGTGCTCATGGTGTGGCCTTTTAACGTTGTGCGGATGTGCGCAGCGCCGCCACCAGGGCGGGCACGGCCTCGAAGAGATTCGCCACCAGACCGTAGTCGGCGACCTGGAAGATCGGCGCGTCCGGGTCCTGGTTGATGGCGACGATGACCTTGCTGTCCTTCATGCCGGCGGTGTGCTGAATGGCGCCTGAGACGCCGACGGCGATGTAGAGTTCCGGCGCCACCACCGTGCCGGTCTGGCCGACCTGGATGTCGTTGGGCGCGTAGCCGGCATCGACCGCGGCGCGGGTGGCGCCCAAGGCGGCATTGAGTGCCTGCGCCAGCGGCGCCAGCACCGCTTCGAATTGTTCGGCGCTGCCGAGCGAGCGCCCGCCTGACACCACCACGCGGGCGGTCGCGAGCGCGGGACGGTCGGAGACGTTGCGTTTTTCGCCCAGCCAGCGTGTCAGCGAGGTGGTGGTCGGCACGTCCCACGCGGTGATGCTTGCAGCGCCGCCGTCAGTTGCGGCGGTGAAACTACTGGCACGTACCGTCACGATCTGGACGGCGTCGCCGCTTTCCACCGTAGCTGCAATATTGCCTGCGTAAATCGCACGCACGTAGCTTTTAGGGGCGCTGATTGCAATGACATCGGCGACCATGGCCACGTCCAGCAGCGCCGCGGCGCGCGGCAACACGTTTTTGCTGAAGCTGGTGTGCGGCGCGAGGATGACCGCGTATCCACGGCCGTGGCGGACGAGCAGGTCAGCGACATCCTCCGCCAGCAGGTGGGCGAGGTGTTCAGCATCGGCGCGGATCACCTGCGCGACACCGGCGATGGCCGCCGCTTCTTCGGCGAGTGCGGCGGTGTCGTGACCCACTATCAGGATATGGATCGGTGCTTGCCAGCTCCGCGCGGCGGTGACCGCCTGGCGTGTCGCCTGTTTGAGTTTATGGCCGTCGTGTTCGGCGAGTAGCAATACGCTCATGGCAACACCTTGGCTTCGACGCGGAGTTTTTCAACGAGTTCTTGCACGCTGGCGACTTTGCTGCCGGCCTTGCGCGCGGGCGGGTCGGCGACCTGGCGCTGGGTGAGGCGCGGGCCGGCATCGACGCCGAGTTCCGCCGCGGCGAGGGTCTGTATCGGCTTCTTCTTGGCCATCATCAGATTGGGCAGCTTGACGTAGCGCGGCTCGTTGAGACGGAGATCGGCGGTGATGACCGCCGGGAGACGCAGGGCGAGGGTTTCGGTGCCACCGTCGATCTCGCGGGTGACTACGATCTCCTCATCCCACACCTCGATGGCGGAAATGGCGACGCCTTGGCCGACGCCGAGCAGGGCGGCCAGCATCTGCCCGGTCTGGCCGGCGTCGCTGTCGATGGCCTGCTTGCCTAAAATGATCAGATCCGGCTGTTCGCGCTCCACCACGGCCTTCAGCAGCTTGGCCACTCCCAGCGGTTGCAGGACGGCGTCGGTCTCGACCAGAATGGCGCGATCCACGCCCATGGCCAGCGCGTGACGCAGCACATCCTGGTTGACGCTGCCGCCCAGCGACACGGCCACGACTTCGCTGGCCTTGCCCCGCTCTTTCAGGCGCAGCGCCTCTTCCACCGCGTTTTCGTCGAAGGGGTTGATGCCCATTTTGACGCCGGCGATGTCCACGTCCGAGCCGTCCGGCTTGATGCGGACCTTGACGTTGAAATCCACCACCCGCTTGACCGCGACCAACACTTTCATAATTACCTCCAATTGCGGGCTATTATGATCGCGGTTAAACTATTTGTGAAATAGATTGATTAGATAATACTTATCGTATTTACAGATATGAGATACAGCTTACGACAACTGGAGGTGTTCGTCGCGGTGGGGCGCTGCGAGAGCGTATCGCGGGCGGCGGAGGCGCTCGTGATGTCGCAGTCGGCGACCAGCACCGCCCTCGGCGAGTTCGAGCGCCAGTTCGACAGCCAACTGTTCGACCGCGTCGGCAAAACCTTGCGGCTCAATGAACTCGGCCGGCAATTGCTGCCCAAGGCGGTCGAGTTACTGGACCGCGCCCGCGAGATCGAGGATCTGTTGGAGGGCAAGGCCGGTTTCGGCGCCTTGCAGATCGGGGCCACCTTGACCATCGGCAACTACCTCGCGGCGCTGATCATCGCCTCTTTTCTTCAGCGCCACCCGGAAAGCCGCATCCGCCTGCAAGTGCATAATACCGCCACCATCGTTCATCAGGTGGTGCATCACGAGCTCGATCTCGGGCTGATCGAGGGCGACTGCCATCACCCCGACCTCGAAGTGCAATCCTGGGTGGAGGACGAGTTGGTGGTGTTTTGTTCGCCGGCCTATCCACTGGCCCAGCGTGGCGAAGTACCGTTGGAAGAATTGACGGCGCAGCCTTGGATTTTGCGCGAACACGGTTCCGGCACCCGCGAGACCTTCGATCACGCCATGCGCCACCACCGCGCCCCGCTCAATATTCGCTTGGAACTGGAACACACCGAGGCGATCAAGCGCGCCGTGGAGTTCGGACTGGGCATAGGCTGCATCTCGCGGCTGACCTTGCGCGAGGCCTTCCGCCGCGGCAGTCTCGTGCCTATCGCCACCCCCGAGTTGGATTTGCGCCGGCAGTTTCGCTTTCTCTGGCACAAACAAAAATACCAGACCGCGGGCATGCGGGAATTCCTGGCGCTGTGCCGGGCCATGACCGCCGGTATTCAACGCAGCGACGAGATTCCGCTGCCGCTCATTTCTTGAGACCAAGAGAGTTACCATGCAACGTGATGTGATGAATTACGACGTATTGATCGTCGGCGCCGGCCCGGCCGGCCTCGCCGCGGCGATCCGTTTGAAGCAACTGGCCGCGGCCGCCGGCAAGGAGTTGAGCGTGTGCGTGCTGGAGAAGGGCGCGCAGGTCGGTGCGCACATCCTGTCGGGCGCGGTGATCGACCCCATCGCCATCAACGAGCTCCTGCCGGACTGGCGCGCGCGCGGTGCGCCCATCGTCACCGCGGTCAGCGACGATCAATTCCTGCTGCTCAGCGAGACCGGCCATTTCCATATCCCGCACGCGCTGGTGCCGCCGCTGATGCGTAACGACGGCTACTACATCGTCAGCCTCGGCAAGTTGTGCGCGTGGCTGGGCGAGCAGGCCGAGGCCCTCGGTGTGGAAATCTATCCGGGCTTCGCCGCCGCCGAGGTGCTGTATGGCGACGACGGCAGCGTGCGCGGTATCGTCACCGGTGACATGGGCGTCGCCAAAGACGGCACGCCCAAAGCGGGCTACGCGCCGGGCATGGAATTGCACGCCAAATACACCCTCATTGCCGAAGGCGCGCGCGGGTCGCTCGCCAAACAATTGCGCGCGCGTTACGCGCTGGGCGAGGGCCGCGAGGTGCCGAAGTTCGGCCTCGGCTTCAAAGAGCTGTGGCGGGTCGAGCCGGCGCGGCATCAACCCGGCAAGGTGATCCACACCTTGGGCTGGCCGCTCGACGACCGCACCGGTGGCGGCGGTTTCCTTTATCACCTCGAAGGCAATCGCGTCGCGGTGGGTTACGTGGTGCACCTCGATTACGCCAATCCTTATCTCAGCCCTTTCGACGAGTTTCAACGTTTCAAGACCCACCCCGCGCTGCGCGACGTGTTTAGCAATGGTGAACGCCTGAGTTACGGCGCGCGCGCGATCACCGAGGGGGGGCTGCAATCGATTCCTAAACTTAGCTTTCCCGGCGGCGCGCTGATCGGCTGCAGCGCCGGCTTCGTCAATCTGCCGCGCATCAAAGGCAGCCACAACGCGATGAAGACCGGCATGCTGGCGGCGGAAGCCGCGTTTCAAGCAATTTGTGTGGAAGGCCGCCACGGTGACGAACTCAGCGCCTATGCGACGGCGGTCGCCGTGTCGTGGGTCTATAAAGACCTCGACGCGGCGCGCAACGTCAAGTCCGCGCTGTCGCGCTGGGGCCTGCGCGGCGGCATGTTGTACGCGGGCGTCGAGTTGTGGCTGCGCCGGTTCGGCGGCCGTTTGCCGTGGACCTTGCGCCACGGCAAGGCCGATCATGAATCGCTCGCGCCCGCGGGCAGTCGACAACCCATCAACTATCCCAAGCCCGACGGTGTGGTGAGTTTCGACCGGCTGAGCTCGGTCTATCTCGCCGGTCTGAGTCACGACGAGGATCAACCGGTGCATCTCAAACTCGCGCGGCCCGAGTTGGCCATCGAACATAATTTGAAAATTTACGACGCGCCCGAGCAGCGCTACTGCCCGGCAGGAGTTTATGAGATCATCCGGCCGACCAATGAGCGGCCGCGTCTGCAGATCAACGCCGCCAACTGCGTGCACTGCAAGGCCTGCGACATCAAAGACCCCTTGCAGAACATCACCTGGGTGACGCCCGAAGGCGGCAGCGGGCCGAATTATGTGGAGATGTAGTGGCGGTGATGTCGGGTGCTGATCGCACTTGCTAAAAGCTGTGTGAGCAAAGCCGCGCTTGTTCGATTCCGGGCGGCGTTCAAAGTACGTCCCCTCTCCCGCTTGCGGGAGAGGGCCAGGGTGAGGGAGGAGGAGGGCGGGAGTGTCACTCTTACGTAGCGTGACGATCACCTAAACGCCCTCACCCCCACCCTCTCCCGCAAACGGGAGAGGGAGTTGGAAGGGCCAGCGCCGTTTTCGGCATCCGTCATTCGGCGCGGTGTGTTCAATGAGCATAGAAAGCAGCGACCAGAAAAATGCAGTTCGAATTACTGAACCAAGACGGCGCCGCGCGCCGCGGCCGCATGCGCTTCGCGCGCGGCACGGTGGAGACGCCGGCCTTCATGCCGGTCGGCACCTACGGCACGGTGAAGGCGATGACGCCGGAGGAGCTGCGTGATCTCGGCGCCGAGATCATCCTTGGCAACACCTTTCATCTGATGCTGCGGCCCGGCACCGACATCGTCAAACTGCACGGCGACCTGCACGGCTTCATGCACTGGGACGGCCCCATCCTCACCGACTCCGGTGGCTTCCAGGTCTTCAGCCTCGGCGAGCTGCGCAAGATTAGCGAAAAAGGCGTGGCCTTCCAATCGCCGGTCAACGGCGACAAAGTGTTTCTCGGCCCCGAGGAATCGATGGCGGTGCAGCGCGCGCTGGGCGCGGACATCGTGATGATCTTCGACGAGTGCACGCCCTATCCCGCCACCGAACAACAGGCGCGCGATTCCATGGAACTGTCGCTGCGCTGGGCGGCGCGCAGCAAACAGGCGCACGGTGACAATCCCGCCGCGCTGTTCGGCATCGTGCAGGGCGGCATGTATGAACGCCTCCGCGCCGAATCGCTGGCCGGCCTTCGGGACATCGGTTTCGACGGTTATGCGATCGGCGGCCTGTCGGTGGGTGAGCCCAAAGAAGACATGCTGCGGGTGCTCGAACATGTCGCGCCGCACATGCCGGTCGAACGGCCGCGTTATCTGATGGGCGTCGGCACGCCGGAGGATATCGTCGAGGCGGTGCGGCGCGGCATCGACATGTTCGACTGCGTGATGCCCACCCGCAACGCCCGCAACGGCCATTTATTCGTGAGGGCGGGTGAGATCCGCATCCGCAACGCCCGTTACCGCGACGATCCCGGTCCGCTGGACGCGACCTGCGAGTGTTACACTTGCCGTCATTACAGCCGGGCTTATTTGCGCCACCTCGATCAGTGCAATGAGATACTGGGGGCGCGGCTCAATACCATCCACAATCTGTATTACTACCAAACCTTGATGCGCGAATTGCGCGAGGCCATCGCCGCCGGGGGCTTGGAAGCCTACGTCCGGGCTTTTTATGCCGGGCGCACGCAAAGCGGACCGGCTGTGGCATAATACCGGCCTTTCGCGACCCCGCGACGCGGGGCCTGCGCTCTTAAGAATTCAAGAAGGAGAAAAGGTAGTCATGAGTTTTTTCATTTCGGATGCGTGGGCGGAAGCCGCTCCCGCCGCGGGCCAAGATGCGGGTTTGATGGGTTTCCTGCCCTTGATCATCATCTTCGTGATTTTTTATTTCCTGCTGATGCGTCCGCAGATGAAACGCGCCAAGGAACATCGCAAGATGGTGGAAGCCTTGGGCAAGAACGATGAAGTGGTCACCAGCGGCGGCATTCTGGGCAAGGTCACCGACGTCGAGGAAAGCATCATTACCGTGGAGATCGCCGAAGGCGTGCGCGTCAAGGTACAAAAAAGCGCGGTGTCTTCCATTTTGCCCAAGGGTACCGTGAAAAGCTGATCCGCATCGCCGGCCCGCCTGAGCTGAGAAAGCACGTCCACTATGAATCGCTACCCGCTTTGGAAATACCTCTTCATCGCCTCGATATTGCTGATCGGTTGCCTCTACGCGCTGCCCAATCTCTACGGTGAAGACCCTGCCTTGCAGATTTCTTCCACCCGCGGCGCGAAAGTGGATGCCGCCACCGAAGGCCGTATCAAGGTTCTGCTGCAAGAGGCCGGCCTCGCCACCCATGGCAGTGAATTGACGCCGGGCAGCCTGCTGGTACGCTTCAACGATACCGAGGCGCAGCTCAAAGCCCAGGATCTGGTCAAGCGCGAGTTGGGTGACGACTATATCGTGGCGCTCAACCTGGCGCCCACCACGCCCGCTTGGCTGCGCGCCATCAATGCCAAGCCAATGTATCTGGGCTTGGACTTGCGCGGCGGCGTGCACTTCCTGATGGAAGTGGACATGGCCGCGGTCATGGAGCAGCGCGCCGAACGTTATGTCGAAGACTTGCGCGGTACCTTACGCGACGAAAAAGTGCGTTACACCTCGGTGGCGCGGCGCGGTAACGGCGTCGAGGTGAAATTCCGCGGCGTCGAGGAACGTGCCGCGGCGCGCGAACATATCCGCAAAACTTTCCCTGAATTGCAACTGAGCGAAAGCGACGCGAGCGACGGCCAAGTATTGACCGCGCAATTGACCGAGCAGCAGCAGCGCGAAACCCAGCGCTTCGCGGTGCAGCAGAACATCACCACCTTGCGCAATCGCGTCAACGAACTCGGCGTCGCCGAGCCGGTGATTCAGCAACAGGGCCAGAACCGCATCGTCGTGCAGTTGCCCGGCGTGCAGGACACCGCGCGCGCCAAGGAAATTCTCGGCGCCACCGCCACTCTGGAATTCCGCATGGTGGACGAACAACACAGTGCCGCCGATGCCGCGGCCGGCCGGGTGCCGCCGTCGTCGCGGCTCTACCGCAGCCGCACCGGCCAGCCGGTGCTACTGCAAAAACGCATTATCATCACCGGTGATTCCATTATCGACGCCGCCTCGACCATCGATCAGCGCGACGGCAGCCCGGCGGTGTCGATTTCGCTGGATGCCAAAGGCGCGCGCTCCATGCAGAACACCACGCAAGAGAACGTCGGCAAGCTGATGGCGGTGGTGTTCATCGAAAACAAAACCGAGACCCGTTATGTCGACGGCGCAGCGGTGAAGACCAAGAAACGGGTGGAAGAGGTGATCAATCAGGCCACCATCCGCGAAGCTTTCAGCAAACGTTTCCAGATCACCGGCCTCGACAATCCGGAAGAAGCGCGCACCCTGGCCCTGTTGTTGCGCGCCGGTGCGCTGTCGGCGCCCATCGACATCATCGAGGAACGCACCGTCGGCCCCAGCCTCGGTCAGGAAAATATCGACAAGGGTTTCATGTCCTGCATCATCGGTTTGATCGCCATCACCCTGTTCATGAGCATGTATTACCGGGTGTTCGGCGTGATCGCCAGTATTTCCTTGTTCCTGAATCTAGTGCTGATGGTAGCGATACTGTCGATGATGCAGGCGACGCTGACCTTGCCCGGCATCGCCGGTATCGCGCTGACCATCGGCATGGCCATCGACGCCAACGTGCTCATCTTCGAGCGTGTCCGTGAGGAACTGCGCAACGGCAATACACCGCAGGCGGCCATTCATGCCGGTTACGAACGCGCCTGGGGCACCATCGTGGATTCCAATATCACCACCCTGATCGCCGGGTTCTCGTTGTTCCTGCTCGGCTCCGGGCCGATCCGCGGCTTCGCGGTGGTGTTGTGTATCGGCATACTGACCTCGATGTTCAGCGCGGTGCTGGTGTCGCGCGGCATGGTGAATTTGACCTATGGCCAACGCAAACTCAGCAAACTGGCGATTTAATTTTAGGGGATAGTCCATGGAATTTTTCCGCATCAAAAATGACATCCCGTTCATGCGTTACGCCAGGATCACTACCGTGGTCTCGGCCATCATGTTCGTGTTGGCGGTCGCCGCGCTCGGCATACGCGGTTTGAATTTCAGTATCGATTTTACCGGCGGCACCGTGATCGAACTGCATTATCCCCATGCCGCCGAGCTGGAGAAAATTCGCGGCGCCCTCGAAGGCAGCGAGTACCGCGACGTGACGGTACAAAACTTCGGCAGCACTCAGGATGTGATGATCCGGCTGCGTTTGCAGGAAGGCGTGTCGTCGGCGCAGGCCAGTGAAAGTGTGATGACCTTGCTGCGGGCGCAGGATCCCAACGTCGAGTTGCGGCGGGTCGAGTTCGTCGGTCCGCAGGTCGGCGAGGAACTGTACAACGGCGGCGCGCTGGCGCTGCTCCTGGTGTGCGCGGGCATCATGATTTATCTGGCGATCCGCTTCGAATGGCGTTTCGCGGTCGCGGCGATCATCGCCAATATGCATGACGTGGTAATTATTCTGGGATTCTTCGCTTTTTTCCAATGGGAGTTTTCGCTGGCGGTGCTGGCCGGCGTGCTCGCCGTGCTCGGCTATTCGGTGAACGAATCGGTGGTGGTGTTCGACCGAATCCGCGAGAACTTCCGCAAGATGCGCAAGACCTCGGTGCCCGAGATCATCGACAACGCCATCACCCGCACCATGTCGCGTACCATCATCACCCATACCACCACCGAGATGATGGTGTTGGCCATGTTGTTCTTCGGCGGCGAAGCCTTGTTCTATTTCGCGCTGGCTTTGACCATCGGCATCCTGTTCGGCATTTATTCATCGGTACTGGTGGCGAGTCCGATCGTAATGTGGCTGGGCGTCTCGCGCGAGAATATGATGCCGGTGAAAAAGGAAGGCGCGGAGTTCGACGCCCGGCCGTAAGCGGGTCGTTCAACGCCCTGCTGAATGCGCTCGCGGCGTCAATGAGTGCGAAATGCCGCCTAACGCACCCCGGCGTTCGCCGAGGTGCTCGCTGACAAATCCCCTGATGGAGAGATAAGGACGTGAATCGCGCCCGGCGCTCAGGCAGTGGACGTCGAGGTGTTGCTAGCCGCTTCGGCGCGATCGAATTCGATGCGATTGCGGCCCAGCCGTTTGGCGCGGTAGAGGGCATGGTCGGCGCGTTGGATGATGGCTTCGGGGCTTTCGCCGGGACGGTATAAGGTAAGCCCGGCGGAAAAAGTGGGCAAGGGTATGGTGCTGCCGTCGTATTGGAAATTGGTTTCCTGGGCGCGTTTTTGCACTTTGCGGAGCGCCCGCAGCGCGCCTTCGATATGGGTATTGGGCAACAATACGGCGAACTCTTCGCCGCCGTAACGGGCCACCAGATCGTGATGGCGGAAAATCGAGAGTATCTCGGCGGCGACCACCCGGAGGACTTCATCGCCGGCGGCGTGGCCCAGTTTGTCGTTGACCGCCTTGAAACCGTCAAGGTCGATCAAGGCCAGCGACAGCGGATTGCCGTAACGTTGCACGCGGCCCACTTCGTCTTGCAGGCGGCGCAGGAAAGCGCGGCGGTTGGGCAGGCCGGTGAGGTCGTCGGTCAGGCTCAAGAGATGGATGCGGGTCAGTTCGTCGCTGAGCTGCTGGCTGTCGGATTCGATGACACCCAGGAAGTTTTGGGCTTCCTGCAACTTGTTGGCGATGGTCCGGTGTTCCGTCAGCAGAGCTTGAGTCTCGCCTATCAATTGCTCGCGCACCACCATGATGTCCTGCTGTGAATTGGTTTGTTGCAGTATCTCCAATTCTTTTTCGAGCATGGCGCCGATGGAGAGATTGTTTTTGATGCAGGCCGATACCTGATGCGCCAAGGCCTGCTGAATACGCTGGATGCCTTGGCGTTTCTCGTCCAAATGGCGGCGATAAGAACCATCCACTCGCCGTTCGGGCGGAGTCGGACGCTCGGCATGATCGGGCGAGATATCGGGAATAACTTCTTCGATCATATCCACGATAACCGGCGCCGCTACGGCGGGTTCCGGTTTTTGGTCGCGGATATTGAAACTTTCCAGGAGCGGCGCGAGGCTGAGTTCGATGACGTCATCGCTCTCGCGTACGCCGCGGGCGATGTCATCGACGTGGGTTTCGAGAAACGCTTTCAACTCGGCCAGATCGGTCGCGGCGAAAGGCGGTGTGAGCCGCACCTCGAGCAATTTAAGCTGAACTTGTAAAGGTGAACCGTTGGGCAGCTGGCGGGCGAGCGTGTCGAGCAGCAGCATCAACAGGCCGGCATACGTCTGTTCGATTTCCTGGCTGTGATCTTGGGCGGAACAGAGAGTTTGCTCAATGTAAGCGAAAATGCTGGCGCCGCTCTCGCTGCGTTTGAGGGGTTCGAGCAGCCGGAGAATTTTCTTCGTCACGCTGGTACCCAAAATATTTTCTTTTTTATCCGGCAACATGGATTGCTCCTGATTATTGTTATCCGTCCATGTTGATCGCCCCCAGCCTATCCGGATGGGAATGCTAGGTGGCAAGAAATTCCGTTTGTGCGTGCTTAAGTTAATTTCATTATGGACTTAAGACACAGAGTGCGTCCTCATCTCTTCGGGCTGCCCGACGCTGGTTACCGGTTTCATGGCTCAACCCGCGCATAGCCCACAATGTGTTTAACAATATAACACGGATTATAAGGTGGTAAAACGGTCCGCGGTGGAAGGCTAAGCGTACTGCAAGGCGGCGGAAAATCGGGTATCCTTCACCCTTTTTCCAGCCCCATAAGCTTCGTCAGGTGAGAAAGATGTTTACACGAGATATGAGGATAGCCGGTTTTGATGACGCGCTGTGGACGGCCATCGGCCAGGAGACCAAGCGTCAGGAAGACCATATTGAGCTCATCGCGTCGGAAAACTACGCCAGTCCGCGGGTGCTGGAAGCGCAAGGCTCTGTCCTGACTAATAAATATGCGGAAGGTTATCCCGGCAAGCGTTACTACGGCGGCTGCGAATTCGTGGATATCGCCGAGCAGTTGGCCATCGACCGCGCCAAGGAGTTGTTCGGCGCCGATTACGTCAATGTTCAGCCCCATTCCGGCTCGCAAGCCAATGCCGCGGTCTATATGGCCTTGCTCAATCCGGGCGATACCATCCTCGGCATGAGTCTGGCTCACGGCGGCCATCTCACCCACGGCGCCAAGGTCAGTTTCTCCGGCAAAATTTATCATGCGGTGCAATACGGCCTCGACGTCGCCACCGGCGAAATCGATTACAACCAGGTGGACGCGCTGGCGCGGGAGCACAAACCGAAGATGATCGTGGCCGGTTTCAGCGCCTATTCGCGGGTGGTGGATTGGGCGCGTTTCCGCGCTATCGCCGACGAGGTGGGTGCTTATTTGTTCGTCGACGTCGCTCACGTGGCGGGCTTGATCGCCGCATTGCTGCCATAGTAAACCGAGGCCTGGCCGGT
>CAKKSB010000014.1:0-3848 GCA_919903055.1 Gammaproteobacteria bacterium
ACCGCGTTGACGCCGATGAAAATGTCCCGCGCGCCCAGCACTTCGGCCCAGGCCAGGGCCAGCGACAAAAACACCGTGTTGCGGGCCGGCACGTAGGTGACGGGAATACCCTCGGCGGGCGTCTCCGGCACGGCGATGCGGCTATCGGTGAGCGCCGAACCGCCGATGCCGGCCATGTCCAAAGTCATCGTGCGTTGCTCGACAGCGCCCAGCGCCGCGGCGACGCGCGCCGCCGCCGTCAATTCGGCGCGGTGACGCTGGCCGTAATCGAAGCTCAAGGCATAGCAGGCGTAACCCGCCGCACGGGCCATGGCCAGGACGGTGGCGGAGTCCAAACCACCCGACACCAGCACCACCGCCTTGGGCGCGGCAACACCGTCAGCGGGCGCGTTCATCGCCCCACAAATATTTATGCAATTGCAGCTGAAAACGCACCGGCAGACGGTCGGCCACGATCCAATCCGCCAGTTCGCGGGCCGGCACTTGCTGATGGCTGGGTGAAAATAAAATTTCGCAACGGGCGGCCAAGCCGTACTCGCTGATACATTGCTTGGCCCAGTCGTAGTCGGCGCGGTCGCAGATCACGAATTTGATTTGATCCTGGTCGGTGAGTAGCAGCAGATTCTCGTAAAGATTCCTGGCGCTCTCGCCCGAACCTGGCGTCTTAAGGTCCACCACTTTCACCACCCGGACATCCACCCCGTCCACGGGCAACGCACCGCTGGTTTCCAGCGACACTTCGTAACCGGCGTCGCACAAGGCCGCGAGCAGCGGCAGACAGGCTTTCTGCGCCAAGGGTTCGCCGCCGGTGACGCACACCCGCGTTGTTTCAAAACCGGCGACATGTTCCAGCACCGCCGCGAGAGATTGGTATTCACCGCCGTGAAAGGCGTAGGCGGTGTCGCAATACTGGCAACGCAGCGGACAACCGGTCAGCCGCACGAATACCGTGGGCAGGCCCACGCTGCGGCTTTCTCCTTGCAGAGAGAGAAAAATTTCGGTGATGCGCAGGCGTTGTTCCACGACGGATAGGAAAAGAAGCGGCTCAGCGCCCTTTCGCCTTCAAGGCCTGCAAACGCTCGTTGGCGCGCGCCACCGCCGCGTGCTGCGGATAGCGGGCTAAAAACTGTTCGAGCGTTTCGCGCGCCTTGGCCCATTCACCCAGTTCGTAATAACTGAAGCCCTGCTTCAATAGCGCGTCGGGTACTTTGGGACTTTGCGGATACGCGGCGATGACCTTGCCGAACTCGTCCGCCGCCTCGCGATAACGGCGAGTCACGTAATTGGCTTCGCCCAGCCAATATTGGGCATTGTCGACCAATTTGCCGTTGGGGTGATTGGCCAGCAAGCCGCGGAACAGGATGATGGCCTCGTCGTAACGGCCTTCCTTCATTTTGTCGAAGGCCCGTTGATACGCGGCCTGTTCCTGCTCCGGAGCCGCCACCGCGACCGCGGGCGTAGCCGCCGGCGTTGCGGGAGCGGTGGCGCTCAACTGCTGCAAACGCCGGTCGATGTCGAGATACACATCGCGCTGGCGCTGCTTGAGACCGTTCATTTCATTGGCCTGCACTTCCAGTTCACCGCGCAGGCTTTGCAGGTCCTGCTGCAACTGTTGAACGCGCAAGGCCAAATCCGCCAAGGCCTGCCCTTCCAGCAGGCGCTCCAGCTTGGCCACCCTCGCTTCCAGGGCCGGACCCGGATTGGGCTGGGTCGCCGACACTACCGGCGCGCCGCCGGCGGGACGCGGCTCCGCCGCGTACACCGGCAACGTCGCCGCGCAGGCCGCGACCAGCGCCAGGCCACTCAGCGCGCCACGGGACACACTCATTGTCCGGCGTAGACGATCTCGACGCGGCGGTTCATGCGCCAGGCCGACTCATCGTCACCCAACACCGCCGGACGCTCTTCACCGTAACTCACGCTGGCCACTTGTCCGGCGGGCACGCCGAGCAGGCTCATCACTTCCTTCACCGCGTTGGAACGGCGCTCACCCAAGGCGATGTTGTATTCCCGCGAACCGCGCTCGTCGGCATGGCCTTCCAAGGTCACCTTGAGATTGCCGCGCTGCGCCAGATATTGAGCATGGGCCTCGATGGTCGCACGGTCTTCCGCGCGGATATTATTGCTGTCGTACTCGAAATAAATCACCCGCTTGGCCAACGGGCTGGCGGGATCGTTCAAGGGATCCACCGACTGACTCGCCGAGCCGCCGGTTTGCGGCAAAGGCGTAATGCCCGCGCCGCCGTTGTTATCGAGCGGCGACGTATTCGCCGTATCCGCCGGCGGGGTGGAACCGCCCGTCACCGGTGCGGCCTTCTTCGCGCCGGTGGAACCGCACGCGCTCATCAATACCACCGGTATCAGGACCAAACCCACTTTGAGCCATTTATTCATCTGCATACACTCCGAAATGTAAAAGTAAAAGTTAAATGATAAAACCCGATTCAATGGTTGCAGCCGCGCAAGGGAAAACCCATCCCGTGCTTGCTCGGGGGAACAGCGCGCTGTTCCCCTCCATCACCTTCCTCGCCTCGACCCCAGGCCGCGCCGCGGGGAATTTTAAGATTAAAACTAAAATTAAGAAACTCCGCGACGCCGGATATACTCATTAGCGGGCAAGGTCGGTAAATCCGCGTCCCGCCGAACTGACCCTCGGCTACTGCCGCATGGGGGACCACACCGGCTCGCGCGCATCGCCTTCACGCGCCGAAAAACGTTGTTGCACACCGCCGTCGACCGATACCGCCGCCAGCACCCCGCGCCGGTTCGCGGTCCTGGTCGCGTAGATGATCATCCTACCATTGGGCGCGAAACTGGGCGACTCGTCGAAGCGGCCGTCGGTGAGCACCTTCAAAGCGCCGCTTTGCAGCGTCAGCACCGCGATGTGGTCGCCGCTGTTGTCGCGGTTGATCAGCGCCAGGGATTTCCCGTCGGCCGAGACCGTAGCCCGCGCATTATAACTGCCTTCGAAGGTAACGCGCTCGGGTCGGCCGCCGGTCGCGGCCACCCGGTAGATCTGGGTCGAACCGCCGCGATCCGAGGTGAAATAAATCGTCCGCCCGTCCGGCGCCCACGCCGGCTCGGTGTCGATGCCGAGATTCTCCGTCACCCGTCGCAGCTGTTTACTAGCGATATCCATGACGTAAATCTCCGGATTGCCGTCCTTGGACAGGGTCAACGCCAGCTCGCGGCCGTTGGGCGACCAGGCGGGCGCGCCGTTGATGCCCGCGAACGAGGTCAGCAACTCCCGTTGTCCGGTCACCAGGTTTTGCAGATAAATCTGCGAACGCTTGTTCTCGAAGGTGACGTAAGCCAGCCGGTTACCGTCCGCCGCCCACGACGGCGACATCAGCGGTTGCTTGGAGTTGACCACGGCCTTGGGATCGTAGCCGTCGGCGTCGGACACCTCCAGCGCGTAACGCCGGCTGCCGTCGGCGAGCTGCGCCACCGTCACGTAGGCAATGCGGGTATTGAAGGCACCCGGTTCGCCGGTGAGGGTTTCGTAAATGATATCGGCGATCTGATGGGCGGCGCGGCGCAGGCCGTCGGCGTCGCTGCGCACGCTGTAACCCGCCAGCTGCACGCCGCGGAACACGTCGAATAACTGGAACTGCACGGTGTAGCCCGCGCCGGTCCGATTGACCCGGCCGATCACCAGACTCTCGACGTTGACCAGCCGCCAATCGCGGAAATTCACCTGCGCGGTTTCCGACGGACGCGACAACATGTCCTGCCGCGGCAAGGGCGCGAAGCGGCCGCTGCGTTTCAGGTCGGCGGCCACCACCTCCGCCACGTCCACCGGCAACAGCGGATCACCGCCCACCGCGAAGGGCACGACGGCGATGGGC
>CAKKSB010000014.1:3858-6947 GCA_919903055.1 Gammaproteobacteria bacterium
CCTTTGGTGATTTCGATGGTCAGCGCGGCGCGGGCATTAACGCTCAGCACCAGCATGCAAACCACGCCCATGATCGATATGACGCGCGTTATCGGTCTCAATTATTAACCCTCCGGCTTAAACACAAATCGCAGTTGACGGAATTGATCGAACAAACTCGGATCGGACGGCATGGGCAAGGGCGAGGCCTTCAGCACCGCGGCCTCCACCGAGCGATCGAACATCGCGTCGCCGCTGCTCCTCACCACTCGCACCTCGACCACTTCGCCGCCCGGAATCAGCCGCACGAACACTTCGCACGACATGCCGGCGCGGGCGCTGGGCGGACGTATCCAATTACGCGCCACCTTTTGCCGAATGATCGCCACCTGCTGATCAATGGCCGATTGCGACAGCCGCCCTTGCT
Source organism: Gammaproteobacteria bacterium (assembly GCA_919903055.1). Taxonomy (GTDB): domain Bacteria; phylum Pseudomonadota; class Gammaproteobacteria; order DRLM01; family DRLM01; genus CAKKSB01. The sequence continues at coordinate 4,265 of CAKKSB010000014.1, forward strand.
GCTCCTCGGCCAATCGCCGCTGCATGGCCTCTTCCTCCTCGCGCTGCCGGCGCGCCTCGTCGGCCTTGCGCTTGGCATCTTCCTCGGCTTGGCGCTTGCTCTCGGCCACCGCTTTACGCTTCGCCTCGTCCTCGGCCTGGCGCTTGGCTTGTTCCTCCGCTTTGCGTTGCGCGTCGGTGGCGGCCTTGCGTTTCTGTTCGGTTTCCATTTTACGTTTGGCCTCGGTTTCAGCCAAATTTTTCTCGTGTTCTTGGCGGTTTTTCTGCTGCGCCGCTTGCTCGGTTTTTACCTGTTCTTGGCGACGCTGCTCCGCCGCTTGCCGTTGAGCGCGTTCCGCCGCCTCGCTCTGGCGCTGCTCTTCCGCCTGCTGTTCGGCGAGCTGCTGTTGCGCGGCCTCGCGCTGGCGGAGTTCCTCGGTAGCGATGGCTTTCAAGCGCGCCGCTTCTTCATCGAGCTTGCGCTGTTTTTCCGCGCGCAATTTGCCGGAATCGACCACCACCGCCTGCACGATTTTTTCACTGCCCTGCAACTGCGGCGGTTTATCCACCCATTCCACGCTGAACACCAGCAGCAGAATCAACGCGGCATGAATAAACAGCGCGAACAATAGCGCGCCGGGATGGCTGAACAAATCTTTCAACATACTGTTATTCGCGCGCCGTGCATCGTCCCGGGCCTCAGCGGCGCTTAGCAGGTTGAAGGGGTTCCGTGAGCAGACCGACGCTGGGCGCGCCGGCTTGTTGCAGCAGACTCATGGCACTCAACACTTGCCCGTAATTGGCGGTTTTATCGCCCTTTACCAGCACGGAAATATCGGGCTGGCGTTTCAAGACGATCGCAGCCCGCTGCACGACTTGCTCGGCGCTTATCGGCTGGTCTTCCTTGCCGCCGACGTTAAGATAATACTTGCCGGCGGCATCCACTACGAGCACCAAAGGGTCCTTCGACTCCGGCGGCAATGGTTGCGACGCCGCCTGCGGCAAATCCACTTTTACGCCCTGCGTCAGCAGCGGCGCGGTAATCATGAAGATGATCAACAGTACCAGCATCACGTCGATGTAGGGCACCACGTTGATCTCGGCCATCAAGCGTTTTTTCTGGCGTTTGCCGGCTGCCATTATTTATGGTCCTCTCGACGATCCGGTCATGGCTCAGGTCCGCGCCTGGCGCTGCAATACCGAGGAAAATTCCTCGAGGAAATTGTCATAACGGTTGACGATACGCTCCAGGTCGGTGGAATAACGGTTATAACCAATCACCGCCGGAATGGCGGCGAACAAACCCATCGCGGTGGCGATCAAGGCCTCGGCAATGCCGGGCGCCACCATCTGTAGGCTGGCTTGATTGACGTTGGCTAGGGCGCGGAAGGAATTCATGATGCCCCACACCGTGCCGAACAAGCCGACGTAGGGACTGGTGGAGCCCACCGTCGCCAGAAACGGCAGGTGCAGTTCCAGCCGCTCGGTCTCGCGGTTGAGCGCCACCCGCATCGCGCGCTGCACGCTTTCCATCAATTCGCGGCTATCGACATTACCCTGCTGACGAATGCGCACGAATTCCTTGAAGCCGGCGTGAAAGATATTTTCCATGCCGTTCATCTGGCCCTGGCGCAGCGATACTTCACGGTAAAGCTGGGCCAGATCGCCGCCCGACCAGAAACGGGTTTCGAATTGCTGGGCCGATTCGCGGGCGGCTTTCATCTCGCTGCGTTTGCGGAAGATCACGAACCACGACAACACCGAGAGAATCAACAGCAGCAGCATCACCAGCTGCACCAGTACGCTGGCGTTGGCGATCAAATGAATGAAGGATAAATCAGCCGACACGAGTTATCTCCGCGATTAAATGAGTAGGGATGGGACAGGGCCGCAAGGTGGACGCTTTGAGACAGGCAATCTTGATCTGTCCCAGGCAGAGCCGGTTATCGCTGTCCGCGAGCATGCGCTGATAAATGGCTGGCGCGATGAAACCCGTCAGGTTCGAAGACGCCGCGCCGAGGCGCAGCACATGCTGGGTGAAACTAATACTGGCCCGGCCTAATTCGCTCAGCTCGGCCGTGACGGCCAGCAGATCGTTGAAACGCGCGGGCCGCCGATAGTCCGCCTGGACCGCGCGCACCGCGAATATAACATCATATTGCCTGATAAGTTCGTCTTGCTCGATTCCACAGTGGCGCAACCATTCGCTGCGCGCGCGTTCCATGAATTTGAGATAGTTGGCGTAGTACACCACGCCGCCGCTGTCGGTGTCTTCGTAATAGACCCGCACCGGCCAGACGAATATCCGGGTTTCCCGTTCGTGTTCGGCGTTCAAAAAAATTTCGCCTGATGAAAAATCGCCGCGCGCCCCACGCTCCCAGCCCGGCGGCTATTCTACCCGTAAAACGCCGTGGATCGCAGCCCCGTCAGCCGGAAAGCGTGTCGTCCGGAAACAACGCAAGCGGCGCGGTCTCTTCCCGCTCCAGCGCGTTGGGCACCCGCAAACCGAAATGCAGATAGGCATGGCGGGTCGCCACCCGCCCGCGCGAGGTACGCATCAGGAATCCCTGCTGGATGAGAAAAGGCTCGAGCACGTCCTCGATGGTGCCGCGTTCTTCGCCGATCGCCGCGCTCAAATTGTCGATGCCCACTGGGCCGCCGTCGAATTTGTCAATGAGCGTGAGCAGCAGCTTGCGGTCCACCTC
>CAKKSB010000015.1 GCA_919903055.1 Gammaproteobacteria bacterium
GGCACCGCGCTGTTCCTGGTCGGCCACGTCACCAAGGAAGGCACGCTGGCCGGGCCGCGGGTGCTGGAACACATGGTGGACACCGTGTTGTATTTCGAAGGCGACATGGGCACGCCGTTCCGGGTGGTGCGCGCCATCAAAAATCGCTTCGGCGCCGTCAACGAGCTGGGCGTATTCGCCATGCACGACCGCGGCCTCAAGGAAGTCAGCAACCCCTCGGCGATTTTTCTTTCGCGCCACGAACAGGAAGTGCCGGGCAGCGTGGTGATGGTGACCCGCGAAGGCACCCGCCCGCTGCTGGTGGAAGTGCAGGCGCTGGTGGCGGAGAGTCATATCTCGAATCCGCGCCGCGTCACGGTCGGGCTCGATCACAATCGGCTCTCGATGTTACTGGCGGTGTTGCAGCGCCACGCCGGCATCGCGATGTACGACCAAGACGTGTTCGTCAACGTGGTGGGCGGCGTGCGCATCACCGAGACCGGCGCCGACCTGCCCACCGTGCTGGCGGCTTTGTCGAGTCTGCGTAACAAACCGCTGTCGTCGCAGTTGGTGGTGTTCGGCGAAGTCGGTCTGGCCGGCGAAATCCGCCCGGTGCAAGGCGGCCTCGACCGTCTGCGCGAGGCCGCCAAACACGGCTTCAAACGCGCCATCGTGCCCGCCGCCAACGCGCCCAAAAAGACATTGACGGACATCGAGGTGGTGGCGGTGAAGCGGCTGGAGGATGCGATCGAGGCGATGTAGCGGGGCGGGGTCAATTAATAAAATCGTCTAACTTTCAACCTTTACTTGAATGAAGGAACGCTGGTGTTTTGATTTGGAAATTTTTAAGAAATAAGAAAGTCATCGGTTGAGGTAACCTTGGCTCTGCCGGAGAGAGGATAGTCATCAGCGCAATCGGGATAAGTGGCTACCCGCTAGCCATCCGTCTCCAACGGCACATGCCGCAACAGTTTCAAATAATCCGCCCTTACCAGCACGTCCAAAATGGTTTTGATTTGGCCGAAGGGCAGCGCCGCGAAATGTTGCGCCAGCGCGCCGGCGCGCAGCGGTCGTTCTTGCTGCGCCAGCCATTGCAAGACCGGCAGCATATTCGGCGGTATTTGCAATTGCAGTACGTCGCGGTCGCTGCCATCGAAGCGGCTGATGCGCACCACGCCGGTCCATAGCTCGCCGGTTTGAGGAGGAGTGAGCAGCAGCTGGGCGTTGGGGATGCGTTGCAGCCAGCTGGTTTCGTCGAGCCGCGCCAGTCGCGCGGAATCGGGTAATGCGGCGTTGAGGATGTCGTCCGTGCTGAAGGTTTGGCTGGCGCGGGGCAGATCTTCGAGCAGCGCCGCGAGGCGGGTGCGCATCTCGCTGTCGCGGCCGGCGGCATAGAGCGGGCGTCGCCAATTGGGGTCGCGCAGCAGGCTGAGCCGGAGTTGTTCGAGCACGGTTTCGAAGGGGGCGGGCTGGCGTACGATGATGCTCACCGAAAAAGATTCTTCGGTGGCCTCGGTGCGATGCCAAGTGCCGCGTGGCATGAACAATACCGAACCGGGGCGCATCTCGACGCATAGAAAATCCGTGTCGTCGATCTTGGGGATGCCCGCCGCTATTTGCGGATAGAGATCGTCGAAGCTTGCGTAGCCGGGGCCGAACTGCATGCCGTAGGGATAAGGGATCTCGCGCATGGGCGCGATGTAAAAGCGTTTCTCCCCTTCCAACTGCACGGAGATGACTTCCTCGGCGTCGAAATGGCTGGTGACGCCGTTGTGCACGGCGGCGGCGAAGGCGCCGATGCGCGCCGTACCCGGCTGAGCGCCCAATTCCAGTTCCAGCCCCCGCAAAAATTCCTCGGTGCCCGGCACATAGGCGGCGAGGTCGGGCAGATAAAGGCTCAAACCCATTTGGCGCAGCAAGGTAGCGGGCACGTTCTTGGCAATGGCCGTGCGGTTACCGGTGGCGGCGTTGCCGAAAGTGATATTGCCGTGATAGCGGGCGGCCAGTTTGGCGAAGCTGCGCAAGGCGTCGCTACGCAGGTAGTCGGGGAGCCGGTCGAGGTTGCCGTGGACGCTGAGCGCTTGGTCCGGCCAGTATTCGCTGAGGAAGGTCGTTTTGGAGTAGGGCGCGAACAGGTTTTTCACTAAGCTTGAATTTACCGGCATGGCGACGGCCTCCTGGCAATCAGGGAATGGCATTGGCCCGGCCGCGCTGCCGCATTGGGCCGGTATGAATGGCGACATAGCGTCATTGGCGTTCTCATGACTAGGCTTTGCGTTGAACTGGCATGATAGCTTAAGGACGTGGTGGAAGGAGAGAGGGAGTGCAGCGTAATCAGCATTGATATGATTTACCCCCATCGGAAGAGGGGCATAAAGGCCGGCGATCTCTGGCGTGTTTTGCCAAACCGGGAGGTCTTGGTTACCATCCAGCTTCGCTACACGGTGAGATCGCCATGAAGAAGCTCAAGAATGAAACGGAGTTGGTGAAAGCGGCGATTCTGGTCGGTGTGAAATACGCCGAGGCGCGCGGCGCCGCCAAGTTCGAGGCGACCGATGCCGCGAGCGAAAAAATTCTTTATCTCTATCGGCTGTTCGTCCGCGACGGACTGATTCAAGCCTTGCCGGAAGATCAAGTCTCGCAACAGTCGATGCGGCATAAACTGGCCATCTGGTACGCCAACCAGTTGCCGAAGGATCATCCGTTGTTGAAATGAACAGCGCGGATAGCGGTGTCTGAATTGAAGCGACCGCGGTGTGCTATCGATTATTCCCGATGATGGCCGCGCTTGCCGTTCCCGCCCCGGTGTAGGAAGAACGCGTGATCAGCCGCAGCACTTCTTGTATTTCCTGCCGCTGCCGCAGGGACACGCATCGTTGCGGCCGATTTTCGGGGCGTCGTTACGCACGGTGACGGGTTTGGTGATTTTCATGTCGGTGTAATACCAGCGGCCGTCGTGGCGGAGAAACTGGCCCACCTCGTGGTGGACGTGGGTCGTGCCCTTTTGCCGATAAGTGGCGAGAAATTCCACGGTGCCTTCTTGATCGTCGGGGCCGCCGCCGCTGGTGTTGAGGATTTCCAGCTTGACCCACTCCGAATGGTCCGCCCAGTGTTGCACGGCGACCGGATCGTAATCCGCGCGGTGTTCCGGGTGTACGCTGTTCGCCAGATAGCCGGTCTCGCGCTTGACGAAGGCGCTGTAACGCGAGCGCATCAAGGCCTCGGCGGTGGGCGCGGCCAGCGCGCCGCTGATGAGGGGTCCGCAGCAGGCGTCGTATTGTTTGCCGGACAGGCAGGGGCACAGGCTCATAAGGTTTCTCGGGTGTTCTAAAAGTGGCGGACCATACCATGGATGGGAAAATTTGGCGAGGCGGTCCCGCCTGAACGAGCGGCGGATGGCGCGGCCGATAAGGCCAGCCAGGCGCCTTGATAATCGGTATAGTGAGCCTCTTTTTGAGCGGCGGTTTAGGCGCTTTGCCGCGTAGCCGAACCGCGGCCCGTACAAACTTGCGCTGGTTCCAAGCGTGCCCGGAATGTTGAATTAATCGAAACTGTTTTAGGTATAGCCATGACCACCACTTCTTTTTCCACGCTGGGCCTGGACGCCGCTTTCGTGGCCAATCTTGAATCGCTGGGTTATCAGACCATGACGCCGATTCAAGCCCAGGGCCTGCCGCCGCTTTTAGAGGGCCGGGATTTGATCGCCCAGGCCGAAACCGGCAGCGGCAAAACCGCGGTGTTCGGCATCGGTTTGTTGACCCGTCTCAATCTGCGCTACTTCAGCGTGCAGGCGCTGGTGCTTTGTCCGACCCGCGAGTTGGCCGACCAGGTGGGCAAGGAGATTCGTCGACTGGCGAGCTGCATGCCCAACGTTAAACTGCTGACCCTGTGCGGCGGCGTGCCCACCGGCCCGCAATTGAGCTCGCTGGAACACGGCGCCCATGTCATCGTCGGCACGCCCGGGCGGGTGTTGAAACATCTCCGCAAGGGTTCGCTGAAACTGGATCAGCTGAAAATCCTGGTGCTGGACGAGGCGGACCGGATGCTGGACATGGGGTTTTACGACGACATCGCCGAGGTGGTCGCCGCCACCCCCACTAGTCGGCAGACCTTGCTGTTCTCCGCCACTTATCCCGAGGCCATCCAGCAGATCAGCGCGTCGCTGCAAAAGTCGCCGGCGCGGGTGCAGGTGGAATCGACGCATACCCAAACCCGGATCGAGCAGCTGTTTTACGAAGTGGCCAATCACGGTCAGCGCCTGCACGCGCTGGTCGGACTCTTGGCGCATTATCAGCCGGAATCCTGCGTGGTGTTTTGCAATACCCGGCAACAATGCGAGGATATCGCCGATACGCTGCAAACCAAAGGCTTTTACGTCCAGGCCTTGCACGGCGACTTGGAACAGCGCGACCGCGACCAGGTGCTGTTGCAGTTTGCCAACCGGAGTTGTTCGATCCTGGTGGCGACCGACGTGGCGGCCCGCGGCCTCGATATCAAGGACCTGCCGGCGGTGATCAACTTCGAGTTGAGCCAGGACCCGGAAGTGCATATCCACCGTATCGGCCGCACCGGGCGCGCGGGCAAAGCCGGGCTGGCCTTGAGCCTTTACACCGCCGGCGAGTCGCACAAAGTCATTGCCATCGAGGATTATCAAAAAAATCCCGTCAAGCATGCTTCCAGCGCGGCCTTGCCGGCGCAGGGCAATCCACGTCCTCTCAAACCGCCCATGGTTACCTTGTGCATCGACGGCGGGCGTAAAACGAAACTGCGTGCCGGTGACATTCTCGGCGCCTTGACCGGTGAGTCGGGCATCGCCGGCAATCAAGTAGGCAAGATCGACATTTTCGACAATCACGCCTATGTGGCGATCGAACGCGCCATGGTAGACCATGCGCTGCGGCAACTCTCGGTCGGCAAAATAAAGGGCCGGTATTTCAGGGCGAGAAAGATTTAGAAAAAGTCGCTCTCATGTTTTCGATATGCATGTCCCCGTCATCAGACCGTATTGCGCCACCGGCGCAGTGATCACTTTCGATAGCATGACTTTAATCCGGCTTTGGCCGGGCCTCTCAGCATGGTCGGTAAGCTTCATCGTTGAAGTCTTTCCAGTGTCGATTAAAAAAACACGCGAACGGATGTAAGGAAATTGCGTGGTCGCCGACTAATCGGCGCTCATGACGCTTGAGTCTTGCCGCATGGCGAAATGTTTTCGGGGATGTGCGCGGCCTGTCGCCGCTGCTACGGAATTATCAAGAGCAGAAGTGTGGCGCAGGCGGTGGACTAGACCACCGTCTGATTTTGCATAGGTTTGGCGTGCTGGGCCGAGCTAAAGGAAAGGAGGCGATATGTATCCGGTTATGACGCGGCGTATCCGCGTGCTTGACACGATCTTATCAACGCGCAATGCTGCCGCTTATCCAAGCCCGGATCAGCGGAGGAGCGAGTGATGTCAAGTATGTTGCCCGCGACTCCGTACGCCGAAACTGCCCCGCTGATAAAGGTGCATCCGTTGACGGTGCGGATTACGCATTGGCTCAACGCCACGGCGATTCTGATCATGGTGGCCAGCGGTTGGCGCATCTACAACGCGTCGCCGCTATTCGATTTCAAATTTCCCAATAACCTGACCTTGGGCGGTTGGCTGGCGGGCGCCTTGCAGTGGCATTTCGCCGCGATGTGGTTGCTGGCCATCAACGGCGTGGTCTATTTGGCTTACGGATTTTTTTCCGGTCATTACCGGCGGCAATTATTGCCCATCACCCTGAAATCCCTGCTGCGGGAAATCGCCAATACCGTGCGTGGCCGTCTGAGTCATGCGGTCGGAGCATACAATCCGGTGCAACGCACGGCGTATCTCGGCGTCATCGCGATGATCATGCTCGTGGTGCTGTCTGGTTTGGTGATGTGGAAGCCGATCCAGATGCAAAGTCTCGGTGTTTTACTGGGTGGCTATGAAGGGGCGCGGCTGGTGCATTTCTTTACCATGACCGGCATCGTGGTGTTCGTGGTGATTCATGTGGTGATGGTGATGTTGGTGCCGCGGACTTTCATTCCCATGTGGACCGGCCGCGTCCGAAATCCCGGTAAGAGGATTTGATCATGAAACGCTGGCGCGGCATCGAATCCGATTCAGTGGAATGCAGTAAGACCGAGCGCCGGTTTCTTGAGCGCCGTCTGTTGCTGAAAGGCGCGCTCAGCGTGGGCGCTCTCGGCCTGCTCACCGGCTGCAATATCACCAATCAAGAATCGGTGCGTAAGACGCTGTGGACCATGTCGCGCTGGAATGACCGGATCCAGGCCGCGTTGTTCGATCCTAACCGGCTGGCGCCGACTTATCCCGACAGCGCCATCACCCGGCCTTTTCCGTTCAATGCTTTTTATGACGAAGATGAAGCGCCGGTGGTCGAGGCCGAACCTTACCGTCTTGAACTCAGCGGTTTGATTCGTGACCGCCGGCCGTGGTCGCTGCGAGAGTTGAACGCATTGCCGCAGACCACCCAGATCACTCGTCACGTCTGCGTGGAAGGCTGGAGCGCAATCGGTAAATGGAGCGGCGTTACGTTCCGGACTTTTCTCGAACGGGTCGGCGCCGACTTGAATGCAAAATATGTCGGCTTTAAATGCGCGGACGATTACTACACCAGCATCGACATGGCCACCGCGCTGCATCCCCAGACTCAAATGACGCTGCGTTATGATGGCCAAATTTTGCCGCGTTCATACGGCTTTCCCATGAAGTTGCGTATTCCGACCAAGCTGGGTTTTAAGAATCCCAAACACATCATGGCTATTTACGTAACCAATATGTATCCGGGCGGTTACTGGGAAGACAAAGGCTATAATTGGTTTGCCGGACTTTGAAGACCCACTGCTCGGGAGGTCGGCAATGGCTAAAACAAGCTATCTGGTCGTCGCTTGCGCGGTGTGCGCCGGTTTGCTGGGTTATGCCGCCGGCGCGCGGGCGTTGCCGGCGGATGCGGCGCAAGGTGATGACACCGCTCCGCCAGGTACGGGTATCTCGACGCCGGCGCAAGGCAGACAGCCCATGAACCCGGACGAGCCGATGAAAGGCGGAATGAAAAAAGGAGATATGAAGAAAGGCGACGTGAGTAAATCCGCCGCCGAAAAAACTGAAGAATTGAAAAAGCGGCTGCGACTGGAGGAGCAGTCGCTGCCTCCTATGCCGTCGCCGCCGCCTAGAATGTAAGGCTGCCGGTGGATCGCCGGTTATTGCATCATGACTAAGCCCGACGCAAGCTAAGTTCGTTACTTGCAAAGCGCCGCAGCTTGCGCCTCGGTTTGGAAGGGGACTCTGGAGTTTGAGTGCTGCGTCCAGTCCTATTGCCATGCATGGAAATTCGCGCCCGGCGGGTGTCGTAACTACGCTAATACCCCGCCAAATGCAGGACAGCTGCGGGACTAGGGCTTGGGATGGCCTTCCACGTGCTGAAAAGACCTCCAGCTGGCCGTTTTCTTTATTAATGCACCGCTTCTTGTCACAATGGCGGCCTGATCGCGAGGTATCGCCTAATCCCGATCCGGGCGGGCAAGTGGCGTGTACGATTGGAGAAAGAGGCGAAGCTATTCCCTCGATGATGGGTAGTAAGCTTGTAACTCCTGCGGTAAGTTGCGGGGACAAGGTGCAGTCGGAACAATGTAGGTGTAAGTATGAAAATATTGGTGCGTAATTTGGCTCGGGATACCACCGAGAGTGAAGTGCTCGAGCTGTTGCAGGCCTATGGTGCCGTGCAATATTGCAAGTTAGTGGTGGATCGCGAGACGGGAAAGTCCAAAGGATTTGGTTTCGCGGAAATGCCCCGTGCCGGCGAAGCCAAAGCGGCTATCAAACAGCTCAATGGTCAGGACGTGGGCGGTAATAAAATCCGCGTCAAGAAAGCGGAAGTGGGTAAAGATCAGGATGAATGACCAGTGCGGCACGTCGGCGCCGGGTTATCCAGGTCATGAGCGAATCAAACCGCGCTATGAGTGAGCGGCCGTCCAAAGACCCGTTGCACGGGGTTACGCTGGAAATGATGGTTACCGGTTTGGTGGAGCAGTATGGTTGGGAAAAATTGGGAAACCTCATTCCCATTAAGTGTTTCACCCATGATCCGAGCATCAAATCCAGCTTGAAGTTTTTGAGAAAAACACCGTGGGCCAGAGACAAGATCGAACGTTTATATTTAAATGCCCGCGGGACGTCGTTGCCTGAGCGTGGCTGATTAATGGACTAGGCCCGATTGATTTTGAGTGTGGAATTGCACCGAGTTTAACCCACAACATTAGGGGACGATGATGGGACCGCTTCTTAGTTCGGAAGAGAATTTTTGCAGGGAATTGTTTGGCACGCTGAACGGTGGAATATGGAAATGGGATGACCGGTTCGAATGTCTGTTGAGTGAGTTTCGGGCGAACGGCCAGGACAAGGTGCGCGCGGTCATGCAACGCCATCTCACCAGCACGTGGGAGGTCGCCAATATCGGCGGCGCGCCGGACGTAGTGCAGTTTATCAATAGCCATTTCGGCGGATTTAGGGCGGGACAGATACTTTTTACGTCCGATCAAAGCCAGAATGATTTGATTTATTGTTCCTGGTGGCCGTGGGGTGATGGAAAAACCATCTCTATCCGTTTTTCGCCGTTTTATACGGTATTGCCGGACTCAAAGAAAATCGAACGCATCAAGCTATTCAAATCCTGGTTTGGGCTTTCAAATATATAAACAGGAAGAATGCGGCTCGGTGATAGCAGCTGATAAGCTACCGTCCACGTCGTGTTATGTTTTTTACGCGGTGTCGTGAAAATGTCCGGTAATCATAAGTTGGAGCCCGCGTACCATGGTTCTTCTTGGCGCCGACACCGCCGATCCACTACAGGCCGCCATTGATTTTTATCAGACGGTCGAGAGTTACGCCGTGGGCTTGATATCGCTGAGTGCGGGGAAAAGCGAGATCATTCATTATTATTTTAAAAAGCCCGGTTATGTACGCATGGAATTCGAAACGTCTTATAAAGGTGCCGTGCTCGTCTACGATCCACTGACCCGACGAGTGAAGCTTTGGCCATTCGGCCACCGTGGTTTACCTGTCTTGAACCTGAATCCGGAAAACCGTTTGATTCGAAGTCCCACCGGACAACGGGTGGATCGCTCGGACGTGGGAGTCTTATTTCAGAATGTGCGAAAACTACGGATGCACGGCAAAATCGTGGTGATGGGAGTGGAGACGGTGGGTGGCCAGGAAACCTTGCATATGCGAATCAGCGGCGGCGATGTCTCGATCGGTGCCGCTAGCAGCTACGAATTATGGTTGGACCGAACGACCGGTTTTCCTCTCAAAGTGATGAGTTTCGATATGAGCGGCCAGCTGCTTGAAACGGTGGAGATGACCGATCTGCGGATCCATCCGGCATTTCCCCAAAATTTTTTCGACTAGGCAGAGATCATGGCGCAATTTCAGTTTGTCACCGAGTGGCGAATAGCGGCACCGATACAAACCGTGTGCGATGTCGTTTCTCATTGCCGGGATTGGCCGGTGTGGTGGCGGGGCGTGGAAAAAGTCGAGGAATTCGATCCAGGTGACGAAAATGGTATAGGCAGTCTGCGCCGATTTACCTGGCGAGGTCGGCTTCCCTATCGGCTCACCTTCGACATGCGGATCACTCGTATCATACCGCTCACGGTGGTCGAAGGCCGCGCTAGCGGTGAAGTAGAAGGAATAGGTCGTTGGCATTTCACCGCTGATGAAGCGGTGACCGTAGTGCGTTATGAATGGGAGGTGCGGACTAATCGTCGTTGGATGAATATCATCGCTCCCATCGCGCGGCCGTTGTTCAAATGGAATCATGATCAAGTGATGCGCCAAGGCGCGGAAGGCATGGCGCGTTTATTGAATACCCGCTTGATAAGCCTGAGACAGGGTTGAACTGCGAGGTGGGCGATGGGCATTGCAGTGGATTGGAAAACCGCGGTGTATGCCGGTATCGCCGGTGGAGTTGTCGCCACGCTGGTGCAAATCACTCTATGGTGGGCCTTCTGGGATGTATTGCCTGGGATATTTTATAGAGATGCACGCCTGACCGCGGCATTGTTGTTGGGAACAGCGGTATTACCGCCGCCGGTGACTTTTGATTGGCTGGTGATGTTGGTCGCAACGTTAATCCATTTCTCGCTGTCCATTGTCTGCGCGATAATTCTTGCTTGCATGATAAACCGTTGCGCCATGTTTGGCGCGGTGTTGATTGGAGGCTTATGGGGGTTGAGCTTGTTCGTGATAAATCTTTATGGCTTCACCCAACTTTTCCCGTGGTTCGAAGTGACGCGGGATTGGATTACCCTGCTAACTCATATCGCCTTTGGCATTTCCGCGGCGGTGGTTTACCAAGCTCTGACCAGTCGCAAACGCAGTGCGTTTCCAGCATGAGTGCGGCTGCACGAGTAATGCGGATTTAATCCGGGTCATATATTCACAATTCGTGAAAACAGCAATACTATGGCGATACGCGCGGCCTTGATAATAAACTGGAGAGAGTCATGTTGGTTGAAATGAATAAAGTCGTCACTTTCCATTACCGTTTGAGCGAACCAGGTCAAGCGGTTTTTGAGGATTCCCATGAGCGTCAACCGGTAGTGTATTTACATGGGCAACAAAGCATGCTTGTGGGATTGAGCGAGGCTATGACGGGCAAGCAGGCCGGGGATAAATACACGGTAACTTTGCTACCTGATAAGGCATACGGTTTGCGGCGGGAAAATGCAGTGCAAAGAGTATCGATCAAGCATGTGGTCAGTCCCGCAAATAAAAAAATAAATTACAAGCCGGGTATGATCGTGCAAGTCAAAACTAATCAGGGGCCGCGCGATGTAACGATAATAAAGGCCGGCCTTAAGAACCTCGATGTGGATACTAACCATCCACTGGCTGGTAGAACATTGGATTTTGAAATTGAAGTGCTCGATGTGCGTGATGCTAGCGCTGAAGAACTTGCCCATGGCCATGCGCATGGTGACGGTGGGCATCAACATTAAAATTAATCGTTATGAACGGCCAGGTTTTATAATCTCGCTAATTGGAAATAACATAGGCTATGTCCGCTTAGACATAGCCTATGAGGATGCAACGCTTGAAATTAATGATGCATTTCAAATTCCTTGATCTGCCGTTCAGCTTCTTCAATGGTAATACCATAATTCTTCTGAATTGAACCCAGCAATTGATCGCGGCGGCCATTGATGATGTCGAGATCATCATTGGTCAATTCACCCCATTGCTCTTTGATCTTTCCTTTGATTTCTTTCCAGTTGCCTTTGGCTTGGTCCCAATTCATATTCAATTACTCCTGTGGTAGTGAGCCGCATGAATTTAAGATCATCGTTAAAAAATATATAGCTCTTTTTCGTCATCGATCAGGTTGGCTGCTTGATGTAAATTGGAAGGAAGTGCTATCTCCCTCCCACCAATAGCTAGATTTAATTGGGGATCTTCATACGTAAACGCGGGTAAATAATCTTCATTGTCGGGCTCTGTGCTAGGCCGAGCGTTGCTGGTATATCGATTATCCAACCAGCAAACTTCTCCACCAATAATTTTGGAAAAATGTTGAATAGAAGGGATGGTATTGTTCATGACAATGACTCCATATTAAGTAAAGGGATTGATTCAACGATATTCAGCGAGGGCTATCTTTTTTTAATTCGATGTTATTGATAACTGATTTAACGCCTTTAACGCGTGCTGCTACGGTTTCAGCATTTTTCGCTTGCGCGGCGGTGTCGACAAATCCGCTTAATTGAACACGTCCTTTAAACGTTTCCACTTCTATGCTCATGCCAGGCGTGGTTTTGTCAGCTAATAATGCGCTTTTAACATTGGCGGTAATCACACTGTCGTCGATGAACTCACCAGTGCTCTCATTGGTTTTGGTCGCTGCACATCCAGATAAGGCCAGGAAGAGGGCTAGAAACAAAATACCGATTGTATTGCTTTGTGTTTTATTCATGATATTTCTCCTGGAAAAATTGAAGAGATCAACCGGAGCCACGTAGAGTCGACTAATGCCATTGTCTCTAAAATTTGATCAGGCAAGTCATATGCCATTCTATATAAATCTATTTAATCAATGGGATGCACAAACGCGGATATGGTTGTCCATTCGTGCGCACGGAAATTAATTCAAGCCATGTGTAAGTATTGCGTGGCAACGCAATAACTATTTAGAAGATCCGAGGCATATATATTGCTCCTGCTTAAAAGCCTGCTTGCTAAAAATCGCGGACAACTCTTAGCTGATAACTATTATTGGAGGTGATCTTAAATGGAAAATAATGAATTCATACTTGATATCGCCGCATTGCGAGATAAGGCGAGACAGCACATTGAAGATGGTGCCATGACGACGGATATAAAGGGGACAGAATGAGGTACCCCCGCATTTCCGGACAAGTGGTTAAGCGACTTTTGCCATCATCTCG
>CAKKSB010000016.1 GCA_919903055.1 Gammaproteobacteria bacterium
ACCGGGTGGATCTGGAAGGCGAAATCGTCATACCCCAGGCCGATATCCGGCCGCGCCAATTGAGCGGCGCGGTGTCGGCATCCGACGATGTGATAATCGTCAACTCGAAAGAGCCCGTGCAAAAGAGTCCATGGCAAATCCATAGCCAGGTGCGCATCCGTCTCGGGGATTTCGTGCGTTTCGACGGCTTCGGCCTGCGCGCGCGGCTCGCCGGTGAAATCGTTCTGATCGACGCGCCGCAACAGCCCACCACCGCGAAAGGCGAGTTGCGGGTCATCGAAGGCGAGTACCGCGCTTATGGCCAGGAACTGACCATCGAACGGGGCCGATTGCTGTTCTTCGGCGGACCGGTGGACAATCCCGGCCTCGACGTGCGCGCGGTGCGTCAGGTGGAAGAGGTGAGCGCCGGTCTGCTGGTGCGCGGCACGCTGAAAACCCCGCAAGTGACTTTATTTTCCGAACCGGCCATGGCGGAAACCGACGCCCTTTCTTATTTGCTGTTGGGCAGACCCATGTCGCAAGCCTCCACCGCCGAAGGTGAAGAAATGTACGGCGCGGCCGCGGCGCTGGGCCTGTTCGGCGGCGGCTTTCTCGCCACTCAACTCGGCAGACAATTCGGCATCGACGACGTGCGACTGGAAGCGGGCGGCGGTTACGGCGAAGGCGCTCTAGTGATCCGCCACTATCTCTCACCCAAGCTCTACGTGAGTTACGGATTAGGCCTGTTTGAAAATTTCAACGTCTTCGTGGTGAGTTATCAAATCAGCCGGCTCTGGACGCTGCAAGCCGAAAGCGGCACGAATAGCAGTGCCGATTTGCTTTACACCATCGAACGCGACTGAGCATTACTCCGCGGCGGGAAAGATATATGGAAAACAGTCGCGCGATGATTCGTTGATGGTCGGGCAATGCGTTTTCGCGACACGCCTTGCCCCGGCCGCTCAATTATTCTTTATATCGAATATGCACGTTCAATTGACAGCCGACCAATCTTTCAAATGTCTTAATTTTTTTTATCATCTTGTCATCCAAGGCGAAGCCTTTGGACAGCAGCAGTACCCCGTCCTCGGTCACCAGATCCTTGACCAGCACCATGCCCATTTCAAGTTCGTCGGTGGTCAAAATGATCGGTTGCAAACCGCTTTCCACTTCTTCCGCGTCCAATATCTTAAAAAAATGCGGAAGCACATTCGGGTCATAATAACTCCCCGCCCGCTCGCTGATATAGCGGCGTGCCTGCGCAGGGCTCATTTTCTCCTTAACCAAGTTACCCAGTTGCAGCGCGTCATAATCACTGACGATCGCCAGGATACGCGCGCCGAGAGGGATATCCTCGCCGCTCAACCCGCTGGGATAACCATGGCCGTCATAACGCTCATGGTGATTGCGAATAATCCAGCCGGCTTCCTGCAAAGGATCCAGCGCGACCAAAATGCCCTGCCCGATCATCGGATGCGACTGCACCCGTTCCAGCTCCTGGCTACTGAGGCTCTCATACGGTTTGGAAAACAATTCGTCGGGAAAACCGATCTTGCCGATATCGTGGAACAAGGCCGCGTATAAAACATCTTGGGCTTTCACTTCATTCATGCCGGTCTGCAAAGCTACTTTTTTACTCAGTTCGGCGACACGCCGCGAATGGCCGGCCAAGGCCGGTTCACGCGCTTCGATCAAATTGGCGAACACTTTCACCATCAAGGCGTAATTGGCGTTTAATGCTTCGTTGGCTTTGACGATATCTTGGGTGCGCTGTTCGACGCGGATTTCTAATTGAGAATTGAGCTCGAGCAGTTGCTCATTTTGTTTATAAGTAATTTTTTCCAGCCGCCGCCGTTCCTGTTCGAGGAAGCGTTGCTCGAGACCGCTGCGCACCGTGAGCTTGAGATCGTTTTCCTCCCAGGGCTTGCTGACATAACGGTAAATTTTTCCTTTGTTGATGGCCTCGATCGTGGACGCGATGTCGGCATGCCCGGTCAGCAGGATACGGGTGATCAGCGGCCATTTTTCCACCACGCGTTCCAAAAATTCAGCGCCGTCCATCTCCGGCATCCGCATATCCGAAATCACCATGTCCACCGAGTGGGTCTCGAGCAACTTCAGACCTTCCGCGCCGCTGGCGGCGGTCTCGATACCGTAACCAACCGACCTGAATAGCCGTTTGAGGGACGAAAGAATATTGGGTTCGTCATCCACGCAAAGAATGGTAATCTGGCTCGCGTCAAACACCGACATGACTTAACTCCCTTCTGTCAACAGGCTGGAACCGGTAAAGCCTTTTTTCCCGCGATGCAAGCTAGCCGCGCCGTCAACGTACTTCTTCATAACCGCTGATGTTGAGTAAACGTTTCGCAATGAGCGAGTAACAGCACACCGCCCGACGTGGACGTATCGGAATCAACATCGAAATACTGAATTTTTATGGACCGGTCATCGCTCAGCCCCAGCATCGCTTCGGCGTGAGGTTTGCCTTTCGACTCCATGAAATAATTCCACACCCGTTCCGGCAGGACATTTCCGGCCGAGCAGCCTATCAACTGGCCGGCGGCATTGCCTAAAATATCCCGTGCCGCTCGATTGGCGATGACGATCAAACCTTGGTCGTCGATAGCGATCAATCCCTCGGGCATGAGTTCCAAAATACTTTTGGACATTCGCAGCGCTTGCAGGCCGCCGGGTAGTTCACCGCCGGAATTCATACCGGGACCGGCGGGCTTGTTTAACAAGGCCTCCCTGACGTTTTTCAATTCCATGGCGAGACGGATATTTTCCATATTACTCGCATAATGGCCGAAGGCTTCCCGTACGTCGGCACGGAGTTGTTCATCGTTCCAGGGTTTAGCAATGAATTTATATATGGCTCCCTGATTGATCGCCTCGGTGATAAACCAGAAATCGGTGTAGCCGCTCAAAACGATGCGTACGGTTTCAGGACGAAGTTGTCTTGCCTGATTTAGGAATTGGGTGCCCGTCATGCCGGGCATACGATGATCGGAAATGATGACGCCCACCGGATAGCGAGCCAGTATGTCGAGCCCCTCGGCGCCATTCTCCGCCCGGAGTATCGTATAGGCTTCTCTACGCAGCACGCGTGACAGTGCCGCGATAATGTTTTCCTCATCGTCCACCAATAACAAGGTCCGTTCCATCGTCAACCTCTCACCTTTCAGGTTGGGCCATTAACCTAACTGCCGGTCATTAACACCGCCCGCATTCTTAAATGATGATTGGCGCTGTAGCTGTAACGGCCGGAAAACATCCTTGATTAAACCACTCGACTAATTAAACTGTCGCCCATGACTCCTGACGGTGAACCATTCATCTCGCCGAATGAAAAATTGCATTCAAATCAACTTAAAACATCCGTCAAGAACCGGACTGGCGAGTAAGCATGGTCTGCGACGACGTCCCGTCCGCGGCACACGGGACATTACCTATAATAGACAAGTAAATTAGCTAGCCCGATGTCCAGATCCATTTCATGACCGTCACGCCACCCAAAGGCCGTTATGCACCCAGCCCTACCGGTCCATTGCATCTGGGCAATCTCCGCACCGCTCTGGTGGCTTGGCTGCACATCCGGTTGGCGGGCGGCCATTTTATTTTGCGGATCGAAGATCTCGACCAGACACGCTCGCGCGCCGAATCCATCGGCCAAATCTTGGAAGACCTGCGGTGGCTCGGCCTGGATTGGGACGAAGGTCCGGATGTGGGTGGGCCTTGCGGTCCGTATCTTCAATCGCAACGCAGCGCTTTCTACGATGACGCCTTTAGTCAATTGCGAAATGCGCGGCGGGTGTTTCCTTGTTATTGCTCGCGGAAAGACGTCGCCCTGGCGGCCAACGCGCCTCATGGCCGGGAAAATAGCGGGATCTATCCCGGTAACTGCCGCCATCTCGCTACGGACACGGCGCCGCCGAACGCCCGCGCAGCGGCTTGGCGCTATCGGGTACCTAGCCATAGGCTTGAAGTGCTCGATCAAATCAGCGGGCCGCTAATCCAAACCATGGACGTGGAGGTAGGCGACTTCGTGGTGCGGCGTGCCGATCGGCTGTACGCTTATCAACTGGCGGTGGCGGTGGATGACGCATTGATGGGCATTACCGACGTGGTACGCGGCGCCGATCTGCGCGACTCGACGCCGCGCCAAGTGGAATTGCTCAATAGTCTCGGCTTGCCGGTTCCCCGCTATTGGCATATTCCTCTAATAATGGACGCACTCGGCCGCCGCCTGTCCAAACGCGACGGCGACCAGGGCGTGACGGCCCTACGCCAGCAAGGCCGCGCGCCGCAACACATCGTGGGACGGCTCGCCGCCAGCCTTAACTTGATTCCCGACGATGAACCTCTTTCCGCTCGCGAGCTGCTCGCTCGGCTGACCAGCGCCACCTTGCGCGAACGATTGATCGCGGCGGCGGCTCAAGCTAGCCATGGTACCGGCTACCCCCAGTGAAAATCCGTAGCGGATAATCACCGCGCGAAAGAGGGTGCCGCACACCCGCGGAATAATCCGGCTATCCGGCCGAGCACATAGCATCCAAACCGAATATCCGTTTATCATGTCGGCTTTGCCGGATTGCCAAGGGTGAATAACATGTCGAATAAACACCAACAATGGTCTTGCGTCTGCCATCTCAGCATCGAGGGCAACAGCAGCCTGATCTTGATCGAACACGATAACGGCAGTACCCGCGTTCACAGCGTCCCCCAAGCTCCGGCCAGCGGGCTGGAAGAACCTAAAAGACCGGTATTGATCGGCCTGCACCAGCCGGATCGCTCCGCCATTCTACTCGACCCGGTAAGCAAGCGGATCAGCGCCCAACCACAAGTGCCCGCCGACGCCATCGCGGCTTACGCTTATCGCGATCCGCTGACCGACACCTATTGGATGGTCAGCGATGGCGATAGCAAAACCGGTATCGACCCGGTGAGTTGCGGCCAGTATGGTTCGCCGGTCACGGTGATCGACAGCGCCGGCACCACAGTACCCGGCACGCCCGTCAAAACTATTTGCGCCGGCAAAGGCCACCATGTCGTCACGTACACCGGTCCGTCCGCCCATGCGCCCGCGTTGCCGCGGCGGGCGTTTCTCAGCAATCTGCTGGAAGGCTCCGTCACGGTGGTGGGCAACGATCCCGCTGACGACCACACCTATCTCAAAGTCCTCGACACCATCAACCTCTGCGAGCCTGCCCACGAAGCAGGCCATCAAGACCGCCTGCCCAACGGGGCCTATCCCCACGGCATGGTATTTTCCAAAGTGACGGGGAAACTTTACAACATGAATAACGGCTACGGCAGCGTGGCGGTTATCGATCCCGCTAGCAATACCATCGAAAAGACCGCGCCGATGAAACTCAGCAGCAACCTGCTGCTGAGTCCCGACGGGTGTTTTCTGATCGGCAAAGGCGTGGATAGAAAATCCGATGCCGAACACATCATCGGCCGCTTGAGCGTGATGGACGCCGCTAGCGGCGACCTCGTCGATACGGTCAACCTGCGCGACATTTACCCGAGCTGTTACCGTTTCAACAGCGACGGCAGCAAACTCTACGTCACCACCGCCGCGACCGGCAAAGGCATACAAAAAGAAAATTCCAAGCTCGACCGCCTGCTGGTTTTCGATAGCTCGGCGTTGCCCAAACTGATGCTGATCAAGGAACTCCAAGTCGGCAACGCCGATTGCGGGCGCCGCTCCATCGCGTTTCTGCACGCCGACGGCAAGGATGTCTTGGTATTCGTGCCCAATCCCACCGATAGCAGCGTCTCCGTCCTCGACGGCGCCAGCGACAGCGTGATCGACACCATTGCGCTAGGCACGGCCCCCGCCGAGGATTTCAACTTCATGTATTGGCGCAGCGTGCTGCACGGCGCCTGAGTCACTATTGCCGCACCCAATCTCCCGGAGACGGTATTCCGCCCCGGGAGATTCGGCGGATTCGGCGGATTCGGCGGATGTCGCCGGTAGCGATCCAGCGGTGCTATTTACTGAAGTGACAAACGTAATCCAATAATTCCGTCACTTCGATTTCAAAATGGGTGTTGCCTGGAATCTGGAACGTCTCGCCGCTGCGATACTCCTGCCAATCCTGATTATCCCCCACCTTCACCCGGCAATGGCCTTGCGTGACATCGATGGCCTCCGGCGCCTCCGTGTTAAAACGATAAATCCCCGGCAACATGACGCCCAGGGTTTTCATTTCGCCTTCCGCGGTCACCACGGAACGGCTGGTCACGTGACCACCGTGATATACATTCGCCTTGGCCTTCACCGATACATTGTTAAAATCCATAAAACACCGACTCTCGACTTATCAATTCACTCGCTCCGCCTGGCGGCAGCGTCCCTTCATGTTCATTACATCGTAATGATCAGCCGCATATCATCAGCCAAGAAGCGCTGGCAGACAAGTCCGGTTGCAGCAGTTTAACCCGCTAACCAAGGACGATTCATCTAGATCGCCTGGCAAATATCCGTAAGCTAATAGGGACTAATGACTCAGCACATGAAAAAGCCTTGCGCCTTCCCCGCATGTTGAGCTTCGGTGGGTCCACACGGCCGGGGCAAACCGATCAGGTTTCCCAACTTGGCAAACGACGAACACCGTCTACACTTAATGTTGTTGAGGGGAGTACTTAAGTTAATTGGGGATGAGGAATAGCTAAATCTCCCTCAATGGTTAGAAACGACATCGGCCATAACTTCTAAAGAGAGAGCTTCGATATGTCCCATTACAAGCAAAAAACCATTAAAGAGCTGTATCGCCCGCAAGACGTCATTCCCGCGATCGTCGGGGTAATCTGCGCAATCGCTCTTGCGGTCTTCGTTGCGAACTTTGCAACGTCATACGCAGGTTTATAACAAACAAGTAGATTACTGCCGGGGTAAGCCCGGGTATGAGTAAGTATAATCCCGTCTCACATGAGATGGGTCAGTTAGTTTTTGTTAAAAAATCTTATCCGAGTCAACATGGTCTGTGCCGAGTAGAGTCGATCGCCGATCTGTCCGTTCTCTTACAGATGCTTAAAACGCGTTCTATCACCGCCTGGTCCCAACAGTAATCTTTGCGATGCATCGCGGGGTAAGGCCATGCCCGGAATTAAACCATTTTATATCTAGCCGAAACTTCAATTTCACTCCTTAAACACCCTCGCGAATATCGCCACCGCCGTATCAATGAAAGCCCGCAATTTCGGCGGCACGAATTTTTGGCCGGGATACACCAAATGAATCGGATCGATCTTGGCGCGCCATTCCGGCAAGACGCGTCGCAATCGACCGCTGCTCACTTCCGCGCGGCAAGCGTAAGTCGGCAGCAGCGCCACGCCGTGTCCCGCCAAAGCAAGCGCCTTGATCAAGTTCAAGTCATTGCCCAGCACCTGGCTGGTCAAGGAAACGGTGATCGTGTTCTTGCCGCCGACCAATTGCCAACTCTCTTTGCCCAGCGGCGTGAATTGCAGACAGGCATGCTGACGCAGCTCTGTCGGATGAACGGGCGTGCCCGCTTTTTCGAGATAGGCGGGACTCGCGAACGGCACCCAATGGGCGGTGCCGACCTTTTTGGCGATGAGTCCCGAGTCGCGCAGTTCGCCGGCGCGTATCGCGAGATCGACGCCTTCGGCCACCAAGTCCACCACGCGGTCGGTGAAGAGGAGTTCGATGCTCACCTTGGGATGTTGATTTCTGAAGGTGCAGATCAATTCGGCCAGGCAGTCGTTGCCGATGTCGATGGGCGCGGTGACGCGCAGTAAACCTTGCGGCTCGCCCTGCGCCGAGCTGACCTCCGCCTCGGCCTTGAGTATTTCTTCGAGGCCGAGCGAAGCCTGATGAAAATAGGCCTCGCCGGCCTCGGTCAGGCGCAATTTGCGGGTGGTACGCTGCAACAGCGTGACGCCCAGCCGCCGTTCAAGCGCCGAGATCCGCGCGCTCACCGTGGAATTGGGCATGCCGAGCTGTTTGGCGGCCTGACTGAAACTGCCGGCCTGAACGACTTTGACGAACACCCGGATTTCATTGAGGTCCATCGCGGGATTATGCAGAATACAGAACAATAATTCCATTTCATGCCGTCTAATAATTTATCTCCGCCGCGCGTACATTATTGACCATTGGCAAACACGCTCCATCCTCCACTCCCGTCGCGGGAAGAAACGGATTGAGCGCCCACCTGCAAAGGAGATCGAAATGAAAAAACCGTCCTTCATCCAAAGCCAGGACCAGCGCCATTGGGTAGGCGATGGCTTTCCGGTGCGCAGCATTTTCTCTTACAACGATCTCAGCGCGGAGCTGTCGCCGTTTCTGCTACTGGATTACGCGGGGCCGACCACGTTTCCACCCTCGTCGCACCGGCGCGGCGTCGGCGAACATCCGCATCGCGGTTTCGAGACGGTGACGATCGTGTACTCGGGCGAGGTGGAACACCGCGACTCCTCGGGCGGCGGCGGCATCATCGGCCCCGGCGACGTACAGTGGATGACCGCGGCCGGCGGCATCGTGCACGAAGAGTTTCACGGCCCCAACTACGCCAAACAGGGCGGACCGTTCGAGATGATTCAGCTCTGGGTGAACCTGCCCGCCAAGGACAAAATGGCCGCGCCCGGCTATCAGGGCATCACCCAGGCGCAGATTCCGCATCTGGATCTGCCCAACGGGGCCGGGGCGATTCGGGTGATCGCGGGCGCTTACGACGGCGTCACTGGTCCCGCCCGCACTTTTACGCGCATGAATATCTGGGATGTGCGTTTGAACGCGGGACACCGCGCCGAGTTTAAGGTGATCGACGGCGACACCACGGCGTTGTTCGTACTGAAAGGCCGTATTCGTTTAGCGGATGGCAAGGAAGCGGGCGAAGCCGATTTGGCGGTGTTGGAACGCGACGGTGAACACCTGGCGGTCGAGGCCGTGGAAGATACCACGCTGCTCTTCCTCAACGGCCAGCCGCTTAATGAACCGGTGGTGGGTTACGGGCCCTTCGTGATGAACACCCAGGCCGAAATCCGTCAGGCGATCACCGATTATCAGAGCGGACGGATGGGGCATATCGGCAAGCGTGACTAGGGTTTCTCAAAATCGATTTTTAAATTCGGCGAGGGTGATGCTGCCTGACGATGGATTATTTTCCGGCGAACCCTTCTGCATTGAGAATCCCGCTCCATGGTGAAGTTAAATAATCGCGCAAGCGCAGCCTGCCCATTCGGTACGAAAACCTCGAAGCGACTCCCCTCTCCCGCGAGAGGGAGAGGGTATGTTGGATATCTTTCGATTGCCGGTCACGCCATGGCCGGCGCGGCAACGCCTTCGCGCGCGATGGCGCGGGACTTGATACAGTCCGCGATATAGTGCGCGTCGCGCTTAATGCCGGAAAAGCGGCCCGAGCCCCAGGTATGCAGCCAGGGCAGGCCTAGAAAATACAAGCCAGGCTGCGGCGTCACGCCCCGCACATGGTAGGGCTGGCCGCGGCCATTGAACACCGGCGCGTCTACCCAACTGTAGTCCACGTGAAAGCCGATGCACCAGATGACGGAGGTGATGCCGGCGGCCTCGATAGCGAGATCGGTGCGCTCCGTTTGCGGTTGCCACACCGGCGTGTAGACGCTGGCCGGCGGTGCCGCCAGGGCTTTTTTCTCGATGTATTTGTCAATGGAGGCGTTGATGCGGTTGTAAACCCCGTCGGCGCTGTCGAGATTGGCCTTGAGATTGGGCGCAAACTTGAGGACACCGTTTTCCAGTCCTTCCAGGCGGCCGTACAGTTGCATGCCTTGCAGCGCGAAGCGACGCAGGTCGATGTCGCGCCCGCCGTCGCGGCCGGTGACGTAGTGATTGGTGTTGTCGCGCACCCCTTCCCGCAACGGATGTTCATGCACGGGCATATCGTAATAACCCATGTCGGCCAGCCAATCGACCACGTCCCTGCCGCGATAGAAGCGGGCGCAGCGCGGCGCCTCGCCCACCGCCAGAACCACCCGGCGACCAGCGAGGTGCAGGTCCTCGGCGATTTGCGCGCCGGACTGGCCCGAACCCACCACCAGCACCTTACCCGCCGGCAGCGCGTGCGGATGGGTGTACTGCGCCGAATGCACTTGGCGGACGCTCGGCGGCAGGCGTTCGGCGAGGCGCGGAATGATCGGGCGATGATAACCGCCGGTGGCGACGACGACGTGATCGGCGGAGTAATCGCCGCCGGACGTGGCGACCTCGAAACCGCCTTTGGCGCGCGGACCGACGCGCTGCACCTCGACCCCTTCACGCACCGGCGCATCGACCATTTTGATGAAGCCGTCGAGATACGCGATGATCTCGTCTTTCTTCATGAAGCCGTGCGGGTCCGAACCGCTGTAGGGATAGCCGGGCAGTTCGCATTGCCAGTTCGGCGTCACCAGGCAGAAACTGTCCCAGCGCTGGGTGCGCCAGGTGTGGGCGACGCCGTGTTTTTCCAGTACCAAGTGATCGATGCCGTGTTGTTTGAGGTAATAACTCAAGGACAGTCCCGCCTGCCCGCCGCCGACGATAAGCACGCCGTGGTGCCGGCCGGCCGTTTTAAGATCAGTCATGGGAAAAGACGCCTGTGACATGCTTGGACCTTCTGTGAGGACGGACGACGATCACGGCGGCGCGCTCAAGTGAACTCGATCACCTTGACGCTGGCCCCCGGCCGGTCCGCGTAACGCCGCGCCGACTCTTCGAGTTGCGCCAGTTGATCCATGGCCGAGGAACAGGCATAGCCGTATTTGGCGCGCACGCGCTCCGACGCGAGATTGAGCGCCGTGCGGGCACGTTCAAGAAAATCCGCGATTTCATAACTGCTGTTCGGCGTAAAAAATTCCTTGACCACCGAAGAAGGCGAATAACAATTGGTCTCGCTCCGATCGGGCCATCGGATACGGAAATACGTGATCGGCATACACCT
The DNA here is from genome assembly GCA_919903055.1 of Gammaproteobacteria bacterium. Lineage (GTDB taxonomy): Bacteria > Pseudomonadota > Gammaproteobacteria > DRLM01 > DRLM01 > CAKKSB01. The sequence continues at coordinate 10,905 of CAKKSB010000016.1, forward strand.
CACCTTTCAAAAAATTTAAAATCATCGATACGCCGCCACCGGCGGTGGAGCGGCGATGCCCGCTGCGCCGCTGGTGGCGGATGTGATGAAAGCCTGTTCGTTCAAATCCCAGAGCAGCACCCGCTCTTCGCCGCTGCACAGCTGCACGGCGCGGCTATCGTCCACTTTGCCGACCACGGCGCAGGCGATACCGCGCGCGCGAAAACGGTTGCACACTACATTGACGTAATGCGGCCGCACGCTGAGCACGAAACCGAAACTGGGAAAGGCCTCCAGCCAGCGCCGAACCGGCACGCCGGGCGGCGCGGGAATTTTGTCCATGTCGATTAAGGCGCCGGCCCGCGAACATTCCAGCAGCATCAACAGCGTGCCCAATACGCCGGCCATGCTGATGTCCTTGGCCGCATCGCACACCCCGTTCTCGGCGAATTCGGCCAGGATTTGCAGATCGCCGCGCAGGCGTTGCGGTGGCGCGCCGACCGAGGCATTCCAAAATGGATAGGGTTCTTCGAAGCGGCCGCGCAGATCGACCGCCATGATTAAACTGTCGCCGGGCCTGGCGTTGAAGCTCGACAATAATTTTTGCGCGCGGCCGACGATGGCCACCGCAAGCTGGCCCTGTTCGCTGCGGGTGTTGGTATGGCCGCCGACGAGGGGCACACCATAGGCGGCGGACGCGGCGGCCATGCCCTGCAATACCGCATCGGCGTCGCCGCGGCCGTCGAACCACAAGGCATCGACCACCGCCAGCGGCCGCCCGCCCATGGCGTAGATGTCGCTGACGTTGACCATCACGCCGCTGTAGCCGGCGAACCACGGCAGGGCGCGCACGAAATCGCCGACCAGGCCTTCGATGGCAAACAGCAGATAGCCGTCGCCGTCGGCGATGGCGGCGCAATCGTCGCCCAGCGCCACCGCCTGTTCCATGTCGCGCAGGCCGCCGGGCAGCGCGCGGCTCAGCGTCTGGATCACGCCGCCGATGTCGGTCTTGTGCCGAAAACCGCGGCTCTCGCGCAGCGCGCCGGCGAGTTCCTGCAAACTCATGCCGCGTGTCTCGCCTGGGTGACGAAGCCGCTGCGCGGCGTGGTGCACGGCGGGTAATGGCCGAGGTCGGCCTGCATTAGATGATGCGAACGCCCCAGCAATATCTCCTCGCGGATGACCTGCCAGTGCATGCGGCGGAACAGCGGCACATTCTGGCTTTGCACATGGGCGAGAAACGTGTGGCAGCCGACGGCGTTGGCGCTGGTCACGGCCAGCCGGATCAAGGTCGCGCCGAGTTTGCCGTGACGGCGGAACGCGGCGTGCACCGCGAGGCGGGAACCGAACCACAGTCCGGGCTCCTCTTGATGTATACGCACGGTACCCACCACTTGGTCCGGCATGCCGGCCACGCAGGCCATCGCCACCAGCAGCTGCGCGCGCTCGTCGGTTTCGTCGCGGTCGTCGCCGGCGAAGATGCCCTGCTCTTCGCAAAACACCGCGCGGCGCAAGTCGTAAGCGCGTTGTTCCTCCCATGGCAGAGTGGTCCATTTCACGCGGTATTCCAGCGGCACGTAATGTTCCGTTTCACATAACATGGCTACACCTCGTAACGCGATAGGGAAGAACAGGCGCCGCAACGTCCGCAGCCGGCCTTGATCTCGGCGGAACGCAAACCGGCCGCCGCGATCATCGCGCCCAAGGGCGTGAGTAGCTCTTGCATGAATTCGGGCGACGGCGGTGGATGGTTTTCCAACGGCGTGCCGGAGATCGGCACGAAAGGCACCACGAAAGGATAGACGCCGATCTCGATCAATACGCGCGAAGTTTCCAATATCGCCTCGCGTGTGTCGCCGAGTCCGGCCAGGATGTAGGTGCTGACCTGGCCGCGGCCGAACACCTCGACCGCGGCCGCGAAGGCCTGCATATAACGCGACAGCGGCACGCCGGCTTTGCCGGGCATGATGCGCTGGCGCACCGCCGGCGTCACCGCTTCGAGATGCATGCCCAAGCCGTCGATGCCGGCGTCGCGCATGCGCGTGAACCACCTGTCGTCGTTGGGCGGTTCGCACTGTCCTTGAATCGGTAGATCGATGGCCGCCTTCACCGCGGCGGCGCTTTCGCACAAGATGCGCGCGCCGCGATCACTGCCATTGGGCGTGCCGGTGGTCATCACCATGTGTTTGACGCCGTCGAGCAGCACCGCGGCCCGCGCCACTTCCGCCAACTGTTCCGGCGTTTTGCGCAGTATCGTGCGGCCGGCGGCGAGCGATTGGCCGATCGCGCAAAATTGGCAGGATTTATAGCGGTTTTCGTACCGGATGCAACTTTGCAACAAGGTGGTCGCCAACACATCGCTGCTGTGCAGAGTGGCGATTTTTGAATAAGGAACACCGTCGAAAGTTTGCAAACCATAAAACTTGGGTTGCCGCGGAAACGAGATGGCGCCGATCGGAATACCGTCGCGGGTCAGCCGGCTGCTACCGTCGGCGGCAGGCGGCGCCGCGACGAACGGCGACGACCGGGCGCCGACAGTGTGCACCGGTATCATCACGGTATGGCCGTCGACGGTGACCGCCTTGTGGTCGGACGGACCGGCGCCGCCGCGGCGGCTGGCCGCGCCGGCCTGCGGATCGGCGAGGCGCACACCGAGGGATTGCAGTTCACTGAGCAGCCGCGGGTTCGGCTTCGACACGGTTTGCATGGGAGGCCCTCTCAAGAAAGCATGACTCGGCTAATGTGGACAGTGGATAAACCTCGGCAAGCGGAGTCCCTTCCCCGCTCGCCGCTACCGAGACCAGCGGCGCGCGCGGCCGGTCATCGATGACCAGACTCAGCAATTCCGGCCGCGCATAATGGCCGACGCTGTCCATCATGCGTTTGCGTTTGGTGATCAGCGCCATGTCGAGATCCGCGATTACCATGCCTTCGCCCTTGCGCAACGGTTCCGCGATCAAGCCACCCTCCGGCGAGACGATCGCGGTACAGCAGCCGCCGCGCAGCACCTTCTGCATCGAAGCCTCCGGCGTGATCGCGGTGATTTGCTCGTCGCTCAACCAGCCGGTGGCATTGATCACGAAACAACCGGCTTCCAGCGCGTGGTGGCGTATCGTCACCTCGATTTGATCGGCGAAAATTTTACCGACCATCGAGCCCGGAAATTGCGCGCAATGGATCTCTTCGTGTTGCGCCATCAAGGCGTAACGCGCCAGCGGATTGTAGTGTTCCCAGCAGGCCAGCGCGCCGACGCGGCCGACCGCGGTGTCGACCACTTTCAAACCGCTGCCGTCGCCCTGGCCCCAGATCATGCGTTCGTGATAGGTAGGCGTGATCTTGCGGCGCTTCAACACCAGTTCGCCGTCGGCGTCGAACACCAGTTGCGTGTTGTAGAGCGAACCGTGATCGCGTTCGTTGACTCCGAGCACCACGACGATGCCGTGACCGCGTGCCTCCGCGGCGACGGTCTCGGTCACCGGTCCCGGCACGGTCACCGCGCGTTCATACAACAGAAGATGTTCGGCGCCGGCGGCGAACGGCGGCCGTATAAAAGAAAAATAGGGATAGTAGGGAACGAAGGTCTCGGGAAACACCACGATGTCCGCGCCCTGCGCCGCCGCCTTGGCGATGGCCTCGCAGACCTTGGCCAAAGTGCCGTCCGCGCTGTCTAGGTCCGGCGCCATCTGCACCGCCGCCGCCCGTACCGTTTTTTTCACGATAGGCATGATGAGGCGCGCCGCCGCTTCACAAGGTCCAGGTATCGAGCACCACCGCATTGGCGCGGCGATGAATCAACATCAGGTCCAGCACGTCGAGCGGGCTGATGGGGCGTATGCCTTCGATCAGCGACGGCTCGCCGTGGCCGTACAAAGCCTGCAAGGCAAACCGGCAGGCATAGACCTTGCCGCCTTCTCCCATGAACTTGGTGATTTGTTTGTTGAAGTTCTGATGGCCGGGAAAGGCCTCGTCGCCGATGGTCGGAAAACCGCGCTGCACGCCCAAGGTCACGCCCGGTCCGTAAAGCAATATCGAAGTCTCGTAGCCTTTGCGCTGCAAACGGGTGGCTTGCAACAGATTGACGAAACCGATCGATCCTTCGAAAGCCACGGTGTGAAAAGTCACTAACGCTTTTTCACCGGGTTCGGCCTTGATGTCCTCGAATACCTTTTCTTCGTAATCGACGAAAAAATCACCTTTGGCATGGGCTGCTTGTTTCACTGCGGGCATGGTGAGCGCTCCTTGAATGGTGAGTGTGATCGGTTGTACTGCGATGCCGGAATCGTCAGCGGTTTACTGAAGCCGCTAACGAAATTGAACGCATCTTGCATGCCATTCAATCGGTGAATTCATGCGGATTGACTGGACATGCCTGCATACAATCGAACCCGGCCGGACGGAGATTCAAGCAACACCATGGTTTGCAACGCCGCGCGGCCGATCGAACTTTTTAAGCCGAGAGGCGCATCCATACAAAGCGTCCATTCAATCCTCTTGTTCGCACGCCGCGCGACGGCGAGGTTTGCCTTGAGACAGTGCAAACCACCGCTGAATTGGGCCGCGACGGTGCGCCATGTCCGGCCGTGCCGCCTATGTCGTACACCTAGCCGCAATAAATCGCCGATGGAATCAACGGAGGTGAGCCATGGCTAAAACACCGAACGTCTGGGTACCGAAATTGAAGAGAGGCGCGGGGCCGGCGTATCTGCTCATCGCCAACGCCATCGCCGAGGACATCGCCACCGGGCAACTGGCGGCGCAGCAACGCCTGCCGCCGCAACGCCAACTCGCCGAGATACTCGGACTCGACTTCACCACGGTGGCGCGCGCGTACGGCGAAGCCCGCCGCCGCGGCCTGGTGGACGCGACGGTCGGCCGCGGCACTTTTGTCTGCGGCCGGCGCCGGCCGAAAATTCCGCGCGCGGTGGCCGGCCAACCCAATGTCGACATGTCGATGAACATGCCGCCCGAACCGGTGTCCGCCGAGTTGCGCGCACTGATGCAAAATGGCTACACCGAAGTCGGCCGCCAGTTACACGACTTGCTGCGTTATCAAAACTTCGGCGGCTCGCTGGAAGATAAAGAAGCGGGCAGCCTGTGGCTGCGCCGCCGCGGGTTGCGTATCAGCCATGACCGCTTATTGGTGGTGCCGGGCGCGCAGTGTGCGCTGCTTACGGTGCTGACTATGCTGGTCGGACCCGGCGGCGTGGTGTGCTGCGAGGAACTCACCTATCCCGGCCTGCGCGCGCTGGCCGGTCAGCTCGGCATCCGCCTGATCGGCCTGCCGCTGGATGGCGAAGGCATCGACGCCGTGGCCTTCGCCGCCGCCTGCGCGCAATACGCGCCCAAGGCGCTTTACTGCAATCCGACCCTGCTCAATCCCACCACCGCGGTGATCTCACCGGCGCGCCGGCAAGCGCTGGTCGAAGTGGCGCGCCATTACGGCGTCGCCATCATCGAGGACGACGCCTATGGTTTTCTGCCGCGCGCCGCGCCGCCGCCGATCGCCGCCCTCGGCGACGACATCACTTTTTATATCGCCGGCCTCGCCAAATGCGTGGGCGCGGGTTTGCGGGTCGCCTACCTGACGGCGCCGGACGCGCAAAACGCCGCGCGCCTCGCCTCGGCGCTGCGGGCGACCACGGTGATGGCCTCGCCGATCACTTCGGCGCTGGCGACGCGCTGGATACGCGACGGCACGGCCGATCTCGCCCTCAACGCCATTCGCAAGGAATCGGCGGCGCGCCAGCAACTCGCGGCGCGCATCCTCCCCGCCGGCAGTTATGTGTCGCAGCCCGAGGCGTTTCACCTGTGGGTGAGCCTGCCCGCGCCCTGGGGACGCGCGGCCTTCGCCGCTCAGATGAAATCGTCGGGCATCGGCGTGGTCGCCAGCGACGCTTTTTCCGTCGCGGGTCAGCCGCCCGAGGCGGTGCGGGTCTGCATCGGCGGCATCGCCCATCGTGATGAGATCAAACACGCGCTGGGCTTGATCGCCGACACCTTGCGCAGCGCCCCGGTGGTCGC
>CAKKSB010000017.1 GCA_919903055.1 Gammaproteobacteria bacterium
AGCAACAACGCCTTCAGAAACAGCAAATCGGCGTGATCCGCTTTGACCGCCAATCCCCGGTCGACGTAGCCGATGCAGCGTGCGCGCTCACCGCCCTCCAGACTAAGACGCGCGAGCAGCGTCAGGGTCTTGAGATAAACCAGGTTGCCGGCGACGCATTCGTGCGTGGGAATGGCCTCGACTACTTTCACCAAGTATTCCTGGGCGCGCGCCTTCAGGCCGGTCTTAAGGTAAATCTTGGCGGTATCGAAATTCGCGGTATAACTCATGATGGTCTCCGGCGGCGGAGCGTATCCGCCGCATGGTCAAGCCAGACGCCGATAAATACAGTTTTTCACATAAGGCCCCTTGTGCAGGGGATTGGCATTGTGAACATGCTCGGATTCCAGCTCGAAACCCGCCGCCCGCAATAACCCATGTATCGAATCGGCGCCGGGACGGGTTTCCTCGCTCTCGACGATGATGCTGCGCAGATCCCGCTGCGCCAGCGCGCGCGCCGCACCGCGCAGAATGGCATGCTCGATACCGTCCACGTCCAGCTTGATGTGATGGGGATAGGGCAGATTAAAACGTTCCACCATTTCATCGAGGGTGAAACTCAAGATCGGTTGCCGATGCACGGCCTGGAACGCCGTGTGATCGCCGCCGCTATCCAGCGCATGCAAAGCCGTGCCGGTATCGAGGCTGCTGTAATTGAAAAAACTCAAACCGTTCTTATCGGACAGCGCGATATACATGGGATATACCGCATCGCTGAGGTCATTCAACGCGACGTTGCGGCTGAGCTGAGCGAACGTCGAAAAAGACGGTTCGAAGGCATAAACTTTAACCTTGCCCTGAAAACGCTTGGCGATTATCAATGAATAAGCACCGACGTTGGCGCCGATATCGTACACCACGTCGCCCGGCTTGATGTGCGTCTCCAGCCAGGCCACGGTCTCCGGTTCCTTGGAACACGAATAAGCGCGCTTGTCGTATTCCACCCAGGAGTCGGCATGGATACGCACGTCCGCCGCGGCATAATCCAGCGGCCGCACCACCGGCCCGGCTTGCCGTAGCGCCAAACGCGCGAAGTCCGGCAAGCACGCGGTCAAAATACCGAACAGTCCGCTCAGCAGCCGAAAACTCCGTGCGCGCCAACGCGGCCGCCAGCGCCAACGATATACATCGTGCAGGCTCACCGTCGTCCCGCGCTGGTCTTTTGCAATTATTTCCACCGCTTGTTTCATCGGGCGATCGCTCCCCGTCCCGAAGAACCTTGCATGGTGCGCGAAATCATCTCGACCAGGCTCGCCGCGTCCAAGCCGTGGGCGCGCAGCACTTCGTCGTGTTGGCCGCATCGCGGTATTTCCCGCACGCCGAAGTGATGAATCTGCGGCGGATTCATGAGGGCGAGACCGGCGACCGCGGCCGCGATCATCTGGCCCTGCCCGCCGGCGAGGTAATGGTCATCGAGGGTAAACAACCAGCGGCAGCCGCGTACCGTCTCCCGCAGCCACAGCGCATCGACCGTATTCAGCCACGGCAAATTAATAACCCGCAACCGCAGTCCCGCGCGTTCCTCCAATTCCCGCGCCGCATGCCAAGCCTGGGTCAGCATCACCGGACCGTAACCGATTAACACGCCGTCGTCGCCGTCGCGTAGTATCAGGCCGCGGCCCGCGCCGAGCCGATAATTTTCCGGCAAGCGATAAGGCACGGCGCATGGGATCGACACCAGCCGCAGATAACTGCTGCCCGTCGCCTCTCTCACGCAGTAACGCAAAGCCAGCGTCACTTCTTGTTCGCAACTCGGCTGCAACATCGTCAACCCCGGCACCGCGCCGAGGCTGGCGATGTCGCGTACCGCTTGATGGGAATGGCCCGGCATGCCGGGCAACAGTCCCGCCAGCGAACCCACGTACACTACCCGGGTGTGTTCAGTGGCGTTGTTATAAATTTGTTCGTTAGGCCGCGCCGAAAGAAAACAGGCGAAGGAATGCACGATCGGCAGAAACCCTTTCAAAGCCAGCGCGCCCGCTTGCGACACCATGTCCTGCTCGGCGATGCCGCATTCGATGAAACGCCTCGGAAAACGCTGTTCGAAAGGCAACAAGCCGCAATCCATGGCGAGGTCGGCGTCGAGGACCACCAGCGACGGATTGTGATCCGCCTCCTGCACCAGCGCTTCGCTGTAGGCCGCGATCATGCGCTGCATGCCGCTCAGTGAAGCCGGTGCTGCATGCGACCGCGTTTCGACATGCAATCGCGCTCCGCCGTACGCCTGCAATTGAGTATTGGCGTTCGCCAGCAACTCATCCACCGCGCGACGGTAAGCATCGTCGTCGGGCGCGCCGCTGTGAAAACGATAAAGCCGTTGATCGGGGGCCATCGCCGTGTGTTCCATGAAGGACACGCCACGGCCTTTAACGGTGTCGGCGATGATCACCTGGGGCCGGTCGCTGATGGCCGCGCATGCCGCCAGGCACTCGCGCAAGGCGGGCAAATCGTGGCCGTCGCAGCGGTAAACCTGCCAGCCGTAGGCGCGGAACTTGGCTTCGAGGTCGCCAAGGTCGTTGACCCGGCTCACCAAGGTATCGCTTTGCACCTTGTTGTGATCGACGATCACGGTAATCTCGCCCATGCCTTGCTGTACCGCCAACGGCAACGATTCCCAAAACTGGCCTTCCTGCAACTCGCCGTCGCCGGTGAGCACGAAGACGCGGCCGTCTTTGCCGCGTAAGCGGTTGGCCGTCACCATGCCCTTGGCCTTGGAAACACCCATGCCGAGCGAACCGGTGTTGGCGACGACGCCGGGCGTGCCGACGTCGGGATGACCAGGCAAGCCGTGCAAACGGCGCAAGGTATGAATCTGTTCGAAGGGCAGGCGGCCGAGGCCCAGCAGCACCGCGTAAAAACCGGGCACGTCGTGGCCCTTCGACGAATAATAGACATCGCCGGCCTGTTCATTCACTTCATTGAGCAGCAGCCAGGCCACGATATCGAGGCTGCTGAAACTGCTGCCGATGTGGCCCGAACCGGCGTATTTGATCATGTACAGCGTATTGATGCGGCACAGCGTAGCGAACAATGCGGTGCGCGAGACCTCATCCGCCGCTAAAGCCTGAACGCGGTCGAATTCCGGCTTGGCTACAAAACATAACTCCGTCACTGCGTCATTCCTCCGTCCTGCCGAACTTGCGACTCGGCAATAAAACCCGCCTGGTTAAACATGTTCCTTTCTAAAAGCAGCAAAGGAGTGGTAAAGAATTCACCCTTCATCGTCTTACTCTGTTCCCGCAAAAACGGCTGCATGCATTAAATTCTCGTAGGGTGCTTGTGCCACCAGCGGCAACTCGGCTTGGCCGTTGGCGAGCAGATGCTCGGCATACCACCAATCCTCGGGCGCGTTGATATCGAGACCTTCCACCCCTTGCGTGAAAAAAGGCATCACCACCTCGCCGGCGATACTATTGCCCTGCACTACCCGCCGGCGGGCGATCTCGAGGCTGGCGTTTTGCACGTAGATTTCCGGCAGCGCCTGATACGGCATGCTGTGCCAGGGCTGCCGGGTAGTGGCGTACGGCAACAAGGGTAATAAACGGCCGCCGCGCGCTATCCACATCTTGCCAGGATGTTGCGCACACTTTTCCACCGCGCGCAGCGAATCGGCGGCGGGATCGGCGGCCAACATGCGCCAGGCGCGTTGGATGGTTGCCGCCGTGCGGAACGGGCTGGTCGGCCGCAGGATGCTGAAGCAATCGAAATGCCTGCCCTTCTCGGTCAAGGACTGCAAGGCATGGCGTACCCAGTCGATGTCGGGCGACGTCGCGCCGGCCAATTCCGCTGGGCGAATGAACGGCACCTCGGCACCGTAATATTCGGCGAGACGCGCGTAATCGGCACTGTCGGTGGAGACGATCACCGCGTCGAATACCTCGCTCTGCCGCGCCGCGGCGATGGTGTAAGCCAGCAAAGGATGGCCACCGAGCCGACGCACATTTTTCCCAGGCACACGTTGCGAACCGCTGCGTGCTGGAATCAACGCGACCACCTTGTCGGCGTGATTGGCGCTCATATCCGCGCCGGATCCACGTTGAGATAAATATCTTTTATATTCGAATAAATATCGAGAGCTTCCGTGCCCGGTTCGCGGCTGCCGTTGCCGGATTGCTTGGCACCGCCGAAAGGCATGTGCGGCTCGCTGCCGTACGTGCCGCCGTTGACCACCGCGACGCCGGCCTGCACCTTATGTACGAACTCCAGCGCGCGATGCAGATTGCCGGTGTGAATACAGGCGGTGAGCCCGTAAGGCGAGGCATTGGCCTGCGCCAGCGCGTCGCTGAAATCACGGGCGCGGTATAAACAAGTGATAGGGCCGAACAATTCATTCAACGAAATTTCATCATCGACCCTGACCTGTTCGATCACCGTCGGTGCCAGATAATAACCCGCTTGGTGCGCGCTGCCCGGCAGGCGCATGCCGCCCGCGCTCACCAGCGCGCCTTGTTGCACGGCGTGTTGTACGGCGGAGAGCAGATTATTCAATTGCCGCTCGTTGATCACCGGACCGAAATCGTCGTCGTCGTTCGGCCCTACCCGCAGCCTGGCGACCGCATCCAAGAGTTTTTCCCGGAAAATAGTGTAAACATCATCGAAGACGATAATGCGGCTGGCCGCAGCGCAACGCTGGCCGGCGTTGCTGAACGCCGACAGCAGCGTCCACTTCACCGCCTGTCCGAGATCGGCGTCGTCGCACACTACCAGCGGATTCTTGCCGCCCAATTCCAGCGACACCTTCGCCAGGCGTTTGCCGGCGAGCTCGGCGATACGTCTTCCGACCGCCGTCGATCCCGTGAAACTCAGCACCGCGACATCCGAATGCAACACCAATGGTTCACCCGCTTCCGCGCCGTAACCTTGGACGACGTTGAGCACGCCGGCCGGCAGGCCGGCTTCGCGCGTCAACTCCGCGAATAAATAGGCGGTGAGGGGTGTATCCTCAGCCGCCTTCAATACCGCGGCGTTGCCGCAGATCAAGGCTGGAAATACTTTCCACGCCACATTGGCGATGGGTGTATTGGCGGCGATGATCAACCCCGCCACGCCCATGGGCTCGCGCACCGTGCTGGCATATTTGTTCGGCGCCGCGCTGGTGGTGGTGCGGCCGTAGAGACGCTGACCCTCGCCCGCCATGAACAGACCTTGAGCAACGGCGGCATCGGTTTCGCCGAGAGCGTCCTTCAGCGACTTTCCGGTTTCGAGATGTACGCAGCGCGCAATTTCTTCACGGCGCGCGCGTAATAACATGGCGATGTCGTGCAGAATGGCGCCGCGCCGCACCGCCGGCGTCGCCGCCCAGTGCGGCTGCGCCTGCCGCGCCGCGGTCACAGCGGCGTTAACGTCGTCCGCGGTGGAGCGGCTGACGCGGTACAGTTCACGGCCATCGATGGGCGAGCGCTTGACGAAGTACGGGTCGCCCGCCGCGGCGCACGATTCGCCCGCGATCCAATTGCGCACCAGGCCGGTGGCTTTGAGCGCCGTCATCGCGGTATTCCTACCACGCGGTGTATCCGCCATCGACGCGCAGTTCGATGCCGGTCACATACGACGCGGCCGGCGAAGCGAGGAACACCAGCGGTCCCATCAGATCGCGCGCTTCCGCCATGCGGCCGAGCGGCACGCGCGCGCAGAATTTCTTTTTGAAGGCCGCGTCCTGACCGCCCAGCACCCCGCCCGGCGACAGCGCGTTGACGCGCACGCTGTGTTGCGCCCAATGCGTCGCGAGATAATGCGTGAGATTCACCAGCGCCGCTTTAGAGGCGCCATAAGCCGGTGGTTTTAGAAAAGGCGGATCGCTGTCGAGATGATCGTAGTAACGCGCGTCGGGCGAAACGCTGGCATACAGAGAACCGATATTGATGATGGAACCCCCGCCGGTCTCGCACATGACTTCGCCGAATATCTGCGTAGCCTGAAAGGCACCGATGACGTTGACCGCGAAGACATCGCTGAACTGCTGCGCCGGCACGTCCGCGACCCGGTACGTCGCCGCCGGTCCCGGCGGCTGGTCGAGTCCGGCGTTGTTGACCAGTATGCTGGCCGTGCCCAACTCGTTGGTACACCGCGTGCGCGCCGCTTCCAATTGCACGCGGTCGCGCACGTCGGCGTGATAAAAGCGGAGTTGTTCGTCGCCGTAATGGGCTTGGAGCGTCGCATACGCGTCGGACGGCTTGGCGTCGGGGAGCTCGAGCGCCGCCACCCGCGCGCCCGCGCCGAGCAAGGATTCGATCCACACCGGTCCGAGCCGGCCCATGGCG
>CAKKSB010000018.1 GCA_919903055.1 Gammaproteobacteria bacterium
ACACCGAGTAAGGCGAGGCCGTTGCGGATCACCTGGCGCGCCGCCTCGATGAGATTGAGGCGGGCGTCGCGCAGCTCCGCCGAGTCCACCAGAAACTGGTGGGAGTTGTAATAGGTGTGAAAATCGTAAGCGACCTCGCGCAAATAATGGGCTAGCAAATGCGGCTCGTGGCTGAGCGCGGCGGTCTCCACCACTTCCGGATAACGCGACAGGGTCATCAGCAGCGACTGTTCGTGCTCTTCGTGCAGGAGATGCAGATTGGCCGTGCCGCGCGCGGTGTCGCGCGCGAGATTCTTTTCGCTCAATTGCCGCAACACGCTGCACACCCGGGCGTGGGCGTACTGGATGTAATACACCGGATTGTCCGCCGACTGGGACTTGGCGAGATCGAGATCGAAGTCCATGTGCTGTTCGCACTTGCGGGTCACGTAAAAGAAACGCGCCGCGTCGTTGCCGACTTCCTGGCGCAGCTCGCGCAGGGTGACGAATTCGCCGGAGCGGGTGGACATCTGCATGCGCTCACCACCTTTGTACAAGATGGCGAATTGCACCAGCAACACATCGAGTTTGGCCGGGTCGTCGCCCATGGCCTGCAGGGCGGCTTTGACGCGCGGCACATAGCCGTGGTGGTCGGCGCCCCACACGTCGATGACGCGCGCGTAGCCGCGCTCGAGTTTATCCATGTGATAGGCGATGTCCGAGGCAAAGTAGGTCGTCTGGCCGTTATCGCGCACCAGCACCCGGTCTTTTTCATCGCCGAAAGCGGTGGCGCGGAACCACAACGCGCCGTCTTTTTCATAAGCGTGGCCGCTGGCCTTGAGCCGTTGCAGCGCGCGTTCCACCGCGCCGCTCTCGGTGAGTGAACGTTCCGAATACCACACGTCGTAAGTGACGCCGAACTCCTGCAAATCCTGGCGGATGTCGGCGAGTACGCTATGCAAGCCCGCGTCGAACACCGTGCGGTAGTCGGCGGCGCCGAGCAATTGCCGCGCGCGCGCGATCAGGGCGTCGATGTGCTGTTCCTTGTCGCCGCCGACCGGCTCGTCGGGCGGAATGCCGTTCATCACCTGCGCGGCGTCGCGCCGGAATTTGTCGCCGTGAATCTGCCGCAGCGAGGCGGCGATATCGCGCACGTAGCCGCCTTTATAGCCGTTGATGGGGAAGGTGAAGTGCTCGCCCAGCGCTTCCAGATAACGCAGCCACACACTGGCGGTGAGAATGTCCATCTGGCGGCCGGCGTCATTGACGTAGTATTCGCGATCGACGCGGAAGCCGGCCGCGGCTAGCAAATTGGCCACCGCCGCGCCGTAGGCCGCGCCGCGACCGTGGCCGACATGCAGCGGTCCGGTGGGATTGGCGGAGACGAATTCCACTTGCACCGCGAGTTGCTTGCCCGCTTCGCTGCGGCCGTAAGCGCTACCCGCTTGCAAAATCTCGGCGACGGTTTTTTGATAGGCGTCGGACGGCAAGAAAAAATTGATGAAGCCCGGTCCGGCGATTTCCACCTTGATCACTTGCTCCGACGTCGGCAGCGCCGCGACGATGGCCTCGGCCAGCTCGCGCGGTTTGCGCTTGAGGGCCTTGGCGAGGCCCATGGCCACCGCGCTGGCGAAGTCGCCGTGCTGGCGGTCGCGGGCGCGTTCCACTTTGGCCGCCGCGTTTTCCGTGGCGGGGAGCGTGCCGTCGGCCCGCAATTGGGCGAGGGCCTGGGCGAGTAGGGACTCGAGGTGATGTTTCATGCTGGTTACCGCGTTGGGATTCTCAAAGGGAGGCGGGTGGTTTATCGCTGCGCGTATTATCCGGGGTCCGGGCCCGCTTGCAAAGGGCGAGGCGCTGTGTCCCCTTATCGAAGGAAAAATTTCATACGGCTGCACCCCCTTTCCCGCGAGCGGGGAGAGCGCGGCGAGGGGGCGCAGCCGTCAGGGTGAGGGGGGTGGCGTCGATATTTCCTGAGTCTGTGCATACAGCGTCAAGTCAAATCCATCGGATCGACGTCGATGGACCAGCGCACCTTGCGCGCCCGCGGCAGAGAGCCGAGTTGCGGCAGCCAGGCGTCGAGCAGTCGGTGCAATTCCGTCCGCGCTTCGGCTTGCAGCAAGAGTTGAGCACGGTAACGGCCGGCGCGCCGCTCCATCGGCGCCGGCACCGGGCCGAGCAGTTCCACCCCGCGATGCTCGATTTGATGGGCCAAGGCCGCCGCCTCGGTTAAAAAATCCCGCGGCAATTCCGCGGTGGCGGCCTCGGCCCGCAACAGTGCCATATGGCTGTAAGGCGGCAGGCAGGCCTCGCGCCGCTCCGTCAAGGCGGCTTCGGCGAAACGCGGATAACCCTGAGTGAGCAAGGTGTGCAGCAGCGGATGATCCGGGTGATGGGTTTGTATCACCACCTCGCCGGCGTGTTCGGCGCGGCCGGCGCGCCCCGCCACTTGGACGATGAGTTGGGCGAGAGTTTCGCTGGCGCGGAAGTCGACGCTGAACAAGCCCTGGTCGGCGTCCAAGATGGCGGCGAGGGTGACTTTGGGCAGGTGATGGCCCTTGGCCAGCATCTGGGTGCCGATCAAAATCGCATGCTCGCCGCGCAGCGCTTCGGCTAGCAATTGTTGCAGACTGCCTTTGCGGCGGGTGCTGTCGCGGTCGATGCGGGCGATGGAATAGTCGGGGAAATGGGCGCGCAACACTTCTTCGACCCGCTCGGTGCCGTGGCCGAGCGGCCGCAATTCTTCGCTGCTGCACGCGGGGCAATAAGGCTCGGCCTTTTGTTCGCCGCCGCAGTGATGGCAGCGCAGGCGGCGCTGGGCCTGGTGATAAATCAGATGGGCGTCGCAGCGCCGGCAGCGCGCGACCCAGCCGCAATCGTGGCAGAGCAGCGTCGGCGCGTAGCCGCGCCGGTTCAAGAACAACAGCACCTGATGGCCGCGCGCCACATGTTCCGCCAGCATTTTCAACAAAGGGTCGGACAGCGCGCCGTTCAATTTTTTATGGCGGACGTCCATGGTGCGGATGCGCGGCGGACGGGCCTCGCCAGCGCGCTCCGGCAGATGCAGGCTTTGATAACGGCCGCGCTCCACGTTGTACAGCGTCTCCAATGACGGCGTGGCCGAGCCGAGTACGATGGGCACGCCGAGCTGGTGGGCGCGCCACACCGCGACGTCGCGGGCGTGATAACGAAAGCCGTCCTGCTGCTTGAAGGAGAGGTCGTGTTCTTCGTCGATGATGATCAGCCCGGCCTTGGGCAGCGGCGTGAACACCGCCGAGCGCGTGCCGATGATCACCTTGGCCTCGCCCGTCGCGGCGGCGGCCCAGGCCTGCAAGCGCTGCCGGTCGGTCAGCGCCGAGTGCAGCACCACCATGGGATGGGCCAGCCGCGCCGCGAAGCGCGCCAGCAATTGCGGGGTGAGGCCGATCTCCGGCACCAGCACCAGCGCCTGTGTGCCGGCCGCCGCCACCCGGTCGATGAGTTCCAGATACACCTCGGTCTTGCCGCTGCCGGTGACGCCTTCCAATACGAAGGGAGTGAATTGATCCAGCGCGGCGCAGACCCGGTTCACGGCGGCGCTCTGCGTGGCGTTGAGATCGAGGCTTGAGGTGGGCTCCGTTCCCGCGTGCTGGAAGAGAGGCGGCGCGTCGTAGTGTTCCACCCAGCCCTTCGCCAGCAACGCGCGCAGCGCGGCGCGCGCGGTATCGCCTTGTTCGGCGAGTTGCTCGGCGTTGGTGCCGCCGTTGGGTTGTTGCTCCAGCCAGCGTAAGAGCGCCGCTTGGCGTGGCGCCCGTGACAATTGCGCCGCGTCCGCCGCGCGTCCCGCCGGCGTCAGTCGCCAGTGCGGGTCGTTGCCTTCTTCGGGGCTTTTGCCCTGCCGCAATAAAGTGGGCAGCAGCGCGCTGAACACCTCGCCGATGGGGTGGTGATAATAGTGCGCGGCCCAGTGCCCCAGCGCGAGTAGGTCCGCGCCGATCACCGGTCGAGTATCGATCAGCTGTGAAGCCGGCCGCAGGCGGCGGACCTCCACCCGGCTTTCCCCGCTCACCCCCAACAACACCCCGGTGACCTGGCCGCGGCCGAAAGGGACCTTCAGCCGCATCCCCGCCCGCAGGGTGGCGGGGTCGCAGGCGCGCGGCGGCAGATAATCGAAGCTGCCGTAAAGCGGGGTCGGGACGGCGATTTGCAGGATGGTGGGCGGGGCCGCGGCTGGCATGGCGCTACTCTATCAATTTCGTAAATAATCGGGGTCGTCTTAGACCTCAGTTAGCGCCCTGGATTAAACCGCTGCGTGACCAAATCTTCGTAACTCATTCAATGGGCAGGAGGTCTATCCCTTATCCACAAAAGCTGTGGATAACTGTGTGGAAGAAATGGGGTCAAGCGCCGTGAGCCCGCGAATTTATTGGACTTGTGACAAATTGGTGACAATTTGTCCTCGTAGTTAATTTTATAAAAAACAATAACTTAAATTATTGTTGACTTGTGCTGGCAGTTTGTTGGCGCGCGCCTGGCGGGGCACTGAATAACGGCGGACCATTGTGTATAAGCAATCTCCTATCAGGGATGGCCGGGGGTTGGGACGGCCCTCTAAATATATATAGAAGGCCCGGTTCCCCGTCCCTGTTTTGGGTCAAAAGGGCCTAACCACGACTAAGATCGTGATCACTATAAGTATCAATACCGGCAACTCGTTGAGCCAGCGGAAGAACACATGGCCGTGGCGATTGCGGTCATGTTTGAAGTCCAGCAGCAGCTTGCCGCAATAGACATGATAGACGACCAGTAACGCGACCAGCGTCAGTTTGGCGTGCAGCCAGCCATTGTGCGAATAAGCTTCCCAGGCGTAATCCACCAGCAGCCACCCGCCCAGCGCGATGGTCAGCACCGCGCCGGGGGTCATGATGCCGTAGAACAGTTTGCGCTCCATCACCTTGAAGCGCTCCTGGCTCACCGCGTCATTGGCTGTGGCGTGATAGACGAACAACCGCGGCAAATAAAATAAGCCGGCGAACCAGGTCACCATGAAAATGATGTGAAAGGCCTTGACCCAAAGCATGTGTAATTCCTGTATGAGCGGCCCCGCCGGGAGCGGGCCATGAGTGATGCGCGCCACTATGCCAAAATTTTCCGCAAAGGACTACGCGTCGCCATGACTCTCTTTGGCGAGGACCGCCGCACGAGGTAACATCGCCGGCATGAAAAGAAAGGACGTCTTGTCAGCGATGGGGTCGGCGTGATCGAACAGTTATCCGGCGAGGCGGGTTGGTGGGCGCTGTTTATCAGCGCGTTTATCTCTTCCACGTTATTGCCCGGCGGCTCCGAGGCTTTGTTGTTGTGGCTGGCCGCTCAGCAGCCACAAGATAAATGGCTGTTGCTGGCGGTGGCCGGCGCCGGCAATACGCTGGGCGGCATGAGTTCGTGGGGCATCGGCCGTTTCATCGCCTGGCGTTTTCCGGCGCGGGGTCTGCGCGGCGACAAGGAGCAGCGCGCGCTGGCGCGGGTGCGCCGCTGGGGCAGTCCCTTGCTGTTGCTGTCGTGGCTGCCGCTGGTGGGCGATCCTTTGTGCGTGGCGGCGGGCTGGCTGAAGCTGCGCTGGTGGTCGGCTTTGATTTTCATCGCATTGGGCAAAGTCGGGCGCTACGCGGTGTTATTGGCATTCACTTAAACCGATGCGCGAATGACGCGCCCGCACCATGTTACAATTCGCCTCCCTTGTGTTGGACGCGCCTCGACGGCGCCATCGCCCGAAATCCATGACTGCACACAGCGCCAGCCGTATCCGCGAGATTCCCTATAACTACACGTCGTTCTCCGACCGAGAGATCGTCAAACGTTATCTCGGCCCGGACATGTGGGACGTGCTCAACGAGCTGCGCGGCACGCGGCGCACCGGCCGTTCGGCGCAGATGCTGTTCGAAGTGCTGGGCGACATGTGGGTGGTGGCGCGTAACCCTTATATTCAAGACGACCTCTTGGAAAATCCCCAGCGGCTCGCCTCGCTGTCGGCAACCCTCCGCCAGCGTCTCGATCAAATCGTCACCCGCGCGGACAATAATCCCTTGGCGCTGCAATTGGTCGAGCGCGCCCGTGCGGCGGTGCGTGAATTCGAGGGCTGGTTTCCCGAACAGCGCAGCCTGCGGCAACGCGCGCTGCGCCGGTTCGGCAAAGTCACCCGGCGTGACAACATCAGCTTCGACGGTCTGGCCCGCGTCTCGCACGTTACCGACGCGACCGATTGGCGCGTCGAGTTTCCTTTCGTGGTGCTGCATCCCGACAGCGAAGAAGAAATGGCGCCGCTGGTGGCGGCTTGCATTGAATTGGGCCTGACCATCATTCCCCGCGGCGGCGGCACCGGTTACACCGGCAGTGCCGTGCCGCTGTTCGCCGACACCGCGGTGATCAACACTGAAAAGCTGGAAGGTTTGGGCAAGGTCGAGCGGCGCGTCCTGCCCGGCTTGAGCGAGCCGGTGCCCACCGTGCGCGCCGAGTGCGGCGTAGTTACTAAACGGGTGGCGGAAGTGGCGGAGGCCAACGGCTTGGTGTTCGCCGTCGATCCAACTTCGATGGACGCTTCCACCATCGGCGGCAACGTCGCCATGAACGCCGGCGGCAAAAAGGCCGTGTTGTGGGGCACCGCGGTGGACAATCTGGTGTCGTGGCGGATGGTCACGCCGGACGCCGAGTGGCTGGAGATCGAACGGCTCAACCACAACCTCGGCAAGATTCACGAGCAGGAAACCGTGGAGTTCCGCCTCACCCGTTATCGTCCCGACGGCAAGACCCGCAGCGGCGAGCCGGAAATCCTGCGCATGCCCGGCCGAGTTTTCCGCAAGCAAGGCCTCGGCAAAGACGTCACCGATAAATTTCTGGGCGGCCTGCCCGGCGTACAGAAAGAAGGCTGCGACGGTTTAATCACCTCGGCGGTGTTCGTGCTGCATCGCATGCCGAGCTGCACACGCACCGTGTGTCTGGAATTTTTCGGCAACGACATGCGCCGCGCGGTCTCCGCCATCGTCGAAATCAAAGATTACCTCGACGCCAATCCCAAGGCGGTACTGTCGGGCATGGAGCATCTCGACGAACGTTATCTGCGCGCCGTGAAATACAGCACCAAGGCGCCGCGCCGCGAGCGACCGAAAATGGTGTTGTTGGTCGATGTCTCCGGCGACGACGATCACGCCGTGGCCGAGGCCGCCTCGCAAGTGGTGCGCTTCGCCAATGCCCGCGAGGCGGAAGGCTTCGTCGCGATCAGCCCCGAGGCGCGGCGCCGCTTCTGGGTCGACCGCGCGCGCACCGCCGCCATCGCCGCCCACACCAACGCCTTCAAGATCAACGAAGACGTGGTGATACCGCTCGACCGTCTCGCCGATTACAGCGTGGGCATCGAACGCATCAACATCGAACAGTCGATTTCCAACAAGCTGCGCCTGCTCGACGCGGTGGAAGCTTATCTCGCCGGCGAATTGCCGGAAGTGCGGCAAGTCGCCGAATACGAGGCCAGCGCCGAAGACAGCGCCATCGTCGCCGCCAAGCAGCAGGCCGCCCGCGACCATCTCGCCGCGGTGCGCACCCGCTGGTCCACCTACCTCACGCGGATGGACGAAACCGCCGCGCAGCACCAAGACCTGCTCAGCGACGAATTGCGCGCGGGTCTGCAGGCGGGCGACACCTTGTTGTCGCTGCTGCTACATCGCGCTTTGCGGATATCGTACCGCGCCGAGGTGGAGCGGCCGCTCAAGGAAATCTTCGGCGGCCAAGCCTTCGAGCGGGTGCGCGGACGTCTCGATGAAATTCACGCCGCGATCCGTTCCAGTCGCTTATTCGTCGCGCTGCACATGCACGCCGGCGACGGCAACGTGCACACCAACATCCCGGTCAATTCCAACGACTATCAAATGCTGCAAGAGGCGGAACGGATCGTCGATCGGGTGATGGCGCTGGCACTGTCGCTCAACGGGGTGATCTCCGGCGAACACGGCATCGGCATCACCAAGATTCAATACCTCGCACCGAGCGACATCGCCGCCTTCGCCGGCTACAAACAAAAAATTGATCCCGAAGGCCGCTTCAACCGCGGCAAGCTGCTGGCGGGCGCCGATCTCACGAATGCCTACACTCCTTCGCTGCGGCTGGTGCAGCAAGAGGCGCTGCTGCTGGAACAGAGCGAGCTGGGCGCGCTCAACGACGACATCCGCCACTGCCTGCGTTGCGGCAAATGCAAACCGGTGTGCAATACGCATGTGCCGCGCGCCAATCTGCTTTATTCGCCGCGCAATAAAATTCTCGCCACCGGTTTGATGATCGAGGCCTTCCTGTACGAGGAGCAAACCCGCCGCGGTATTTCGATCCGCCACT